>JAUHYU010000024.1 GCA_030426345.1 Bacteroidia bacterium | reverse complement strand
AATGGCAGTATGGTATAAGCCCGAATAGAATATCCTGCGTTGTCGCTCCGTGCCTCCCTCGACTTCAATTTTAGAGAGGAATGTATTCCATTCCTCACTGGCTTTTTCCTTGATCCCTTCAAAATCCCATTCGGTATTTTCAGTCTCCAAGTTCAATTTTGCACCGGCGACACTTACAGCAGATATACCAATTTTCACCAATACCTCTTCGCCCTTTTTGGTTGGGAATTGAACATACGCTCTAATATTTTGACCCTCCGCCTTGGAAATTCCGTCTTGCAGGGTGTCATTTATAGCTATTTCATATTTACTAAATGGCTTAGAAAATTTCGCATAGAAATATACAAACTGGTTTTTTGCCCATCTTTGGGATCTTCGCAAACCTTGAATTTCTGTGTCACTGACAAATTCAATATTGGATTCCAGCACATGGTCACGGTTCTTGAGGTCTATAATAATATTGGATTTTTCAGATTCAGGAAATGAGTATTTATGAAAACCAGTTCTGGTAGTTGCCGTCAATTCTGCCTTGACATTATAGTCGTCAAGTAAAACACTGTAATATCCAGGTGACGCAAACTCATTGTTATGGCTGAATGACGAGCGGTATCCTGATTTTGTGTCCTCAGGTTCGCCCGCCAAAATCTGCACATCGCCAACTGTAGGCATCAAAAGCACGTCGCAAAGTTCTGGGGCTCCGGTACCACTGAGGTGTGTCTGGCTAAAACCCATAATGGAATTGTCGGAGTAGTGATATCCCGATGAGCCATCCCAATCCTCCCATCTGGTGTCGGGACTTATTTGTACCATGCCAAATGGAACGGTAGCTCCTGGAAAAGTATGCCCATGACCTCCCGTACCAATAAACGGATCGACAAATTGGGCGTAATTTTTAACATTTGGTGACGAGCAAGCACCAAACGCTAGGAAAAATATCAATAGAATAAACTTAGAATAGTTGCTTAACGGGTTCATATAAAAAATTGGGTTTAAAAAACAAACTGCAAATTAACTATCCCTCTTAAACTTCTATTCAAAAAAGTCTAATTCTGCAATAACAACAGAATTACTGGCCCCTGCCCCTCGGTTGGATTCAATCTTGATGTACCTTGTCTTTATGGGAGCACCAAATTGTTTTGTACGTTTTGTGGGATCGTTGATCAGATTACCAAATTCAAAGCTTTCAAGCATTTTCCACTTCCTTCCATTTTTACTTGTATAAATGCTTCCAGATTCCATCATTCCGTCAGAATCTTCTGTTTGAGGTGTGTAAGCAAATCCAGATAATTCATATTCTGATCCCAGATCGATAGAAATATATTGAGGAAGCCCAGATGCTGATTTCCAAAAAGTATCTGAATTTCCATCAAAAGCATTTTGCCCTTTCATTTCCCCTTCATGGCTACTGTCCTCCATGAGATTCCAACCCTTTTTCAGTATACCAAAAATGTTGGAAGTAGTGCTGCCCGTCTGGCCCAATTCAAATGCGGCTACATTTACCTCACCGGAATTCATAAAAAACGGTTTAGTATAAATCATGGAGCCAACTGTAGGCTCTGACCCATCAATTGTATATCTGATTTCCATGCTGGCATTTAAGTTGCCAGTAGCATCGATGCCATGGGATTTCCACCCAAAATCGTGCTGCTTTGGAGCCAAAGACACCATCCCTTCCGTGTCACGCAAAATATCAATTTGTGGTGGTCTGCTTTTATAAAAATGTGCAGATACATGTGATACTGTTGCATCCGTTCGCGCTTGGAGAATTCTAAATCTCAGTTTGGAAGTAGCAACTGCTGGAAATCGCAAGATCTTTTTATAGCCAACAGTCGTTCCTGTCGCAACTTCCTGCCACTGGTTATCGATCCATGCATCCAATGCATGTTTTTCGATCCGCTGTCCGTGAGTGGCAATCGCTTCCTGAATGACAAACCTGTTTACTGTTTGCTTCTCTGGCAATTCAACCACCAACGCATTTTGAAAAGTTGAACCAAATACAAAACTGCGGTCGTCCTCGTCTAAAATTTCATTAGACCCCTTGGCACCGGACAATAGATCCGTGCTGTAGGTCTCCTGAATTCTTCTCCCAACCTCTTCCAAAACACTCACATCTTCATCCGAAAAACGCCCTTTCCTGTTTGGTGGAATGTTGAGTAGGAAGGTAGAATTACCTCCAACGGCCCGTTCATAAATATCAAACACATCATCAGCATTACGCACTTTCTGGTCTGTTTCATCTCTATAGAACCAACCCTCTCGGATCGAAGTATTGGTTTCAGCCGGTAAATAGTGTAGGTATTTGGCAGCATAAATCTTTTCTCTACTACCCAAGTCTCCGTGCAGGTCCGGGAAGCTGACTTTCACGTTTGGATCGTCCTCAAAAGGGACTACGTCCCATTCAGATTCCCTTGTTTTACCACTTTCATTGCCGCACCAGCGTACGTCTTCTTTTCCAAAAATCACAGCATCAGGAGCCATCGTCCTGATCAATTTTTTCCATGCGAGATAATTGTAAGTTTGCCCCCCCTTTCGCTTGGGATGTGCGCCATCAAACCAAACTTCATGAATGGGCCCGTATTCTGTAAGGAGCTCAAATAGCTGGTTGAGGAAATATTCGTTATAATCATCCACTTCAAACTCAAAAGTTGTTTTGTTCGCAAACGGGCGACCCTCGATAGGCCTTGGGATCGTTCTCATTGTATATTTGCTCAAATTTCCATAAAGCCCCTCCTTATTTTCTATTTGATACAAATCGGCAGGAGACAGGTAAACCCCGAGTTTCAATCCATACTTTTGGCAAGAGACCGCAAGATCTTTCAACACATCACCTTTACCATCACGAAAAGGTGTGGACATAATGCCATGTTTTGTGTATCGGGATTGCCAAAGCACAAAACCATCATGGTGCTTAACCGTGAAAACCACCAGTTTCATTCCTGCAGCCTTCATGGCACGACACCACTGATCTGTATCTAGCTCACGCAAATCAAAAATCTTTGGATTTTCCATCCCGTTTCCCCATTCCATGCGGGTAAAAGTATTAGGCCCAAAATGCACAAAACAGGTGAATTCAAGCTTTTTGAATTCATATTGATTTGGTGTGGGGATCACGTTGGCAGCCTTGCGAACAATTTCTTCATGGGAATCCAATGCTTCTATTTTAATAGTATTAGACGGAATGATATCTGTTTGTCCGTAGGCGATTGTCACGGCAAAGAGTATTGCCGTCAAAAGAAAAATTTGTTTTGTATTCATATTCGGTAAATTTATCATAGTGCTTTCAATACTTTTTTCTTCACTTTTCTATAACTCGATAGCGAGGTATCATAATCGGTATAACTACGAAAAATTTTACCTATTTGCTTTTCGACAAGCTTCGGATTGGTCTGTTTCAGTTGATACAATAATTCATAATCTTCTATTCCGATCCTGTGGGCCTCAAACCGAATCGAAGATAATGGGCCATTCGTACCCGGATAGATGATATGCGTATCTCCGGCAGGTAAGAAGTTATTAGCACCCGCTCCAGGGGCAGGATGGTGTACCACGCTTTGCATAAATGGATCTGCGGCATAATAATTCAGCCCCCAATGCAAAAAACCGTAAGTGTTGTAATGTGCAGCACCCCATCCAAAATACACCTGACGGATGCGCTCCATATCCAAGGTGCGGTTGAGCCATGGACCTCCCGGGATCAGGCAGGTATATACCAACACCTTTTCTCCATGTTTTTCGCGTCCACGGAAAAAAGCCTCATTTTCTTGAAAATCATTGATCAACGGACACCAGTAGTCCACCGCACCTACCAGACCTTCTCGGTCGTTAGTCGCCTCCATGATCTTAATTTCGGGAAAGATGGATTTTAGTTGTTTGGCAATATCCACGTAACAAGCGGCTTGCGTAGCTGTCGGCTCGTCGGAAATATGCTGCATCCAATTATTGGCTAGGTTGTTTTTGACGGCAAAATCCCGAATAAGGGTAATCAGTTGCTCGACATCGTCCTTCCCATTTTCTGTATAGTATCGCCGTTTGGTCAACGCTACTTTCAATTCGGGATCACCCCAGTCATCGTTATCACCCCGATTCATGAGGTGGGGCGATTCAAAATGGGTAAATCCCACGGCACGAAACACATCTATAAAACGAAGCATTCGGTCTTCGTCCAACTCAAATTTTCCATTATTATAAGTAATCAACTCCCCGGGAATAGTGATGGAATTTTGCCGTCCGTTTGCCAGCAGGTTGGCATATTTGCGGAGCATGTCAAACCATCCGGCCGTCCACCGCTCCACGTGATGCTTGTCTTCCATATTAGTCAGCTTAAACCAATTGGTATAGAAAAAATGCCCATCCTTCAAATCTGGCACCTTGACATCATGGATTTTAGGCATAAAAACACCGGACAATTCCCAATCGGCTCCTTTAACTTCTATGGAAATTTTATGCTTTCCCAACGAAGAAAACTCCTCTGGAGGTACAGTAAGGCGAAAAGCAGCATATTCCTCGCTAGAAATGGCCTCAGAATCCATGGGCTCGATCACTTCATAAATCCGAAAAGGCGCCCGACGAATCACATAGGGATTGATGTTGCCCTTGTATTGCTCCGTACGGCTATCCAAGCCGGTATTTTGTTCCACTGGCACATGAATCAATTTGCTCCAGCAATTCCTCAATAGCTTCCCATCCAACGTGGCATTCAGGGTAAATTGCGCGCCTTTTGGCACACGAACTACCACATGGACATCTGTTTCTATATTTTCCGGATAATCAGCAGACCATTTGGCACTATACGCCGAAAGATTATTTTTGTCGGGGTAAATCGGCTCTAACGGATCGACCAGCCAGAGTTGGTTGGATTGGGCCAAAATCCCATTAGAAAGTACTAAGAGTAAAAAGAGGTTAAGGAGATGTTTCATTGAATAAAATGGAATTATATCCTGATGAAAATTTTCTTTTTGTACAACCAATAGCACAAATACCAAAGCATAAATAAAACAATCGTGCTCAAGATAATCTCGGCACCCAATTCCCCTGTCCATCCAAACAAAAGATTGGAAAATGGCAACGCAATGCTCCTCAACAAATCTGCCCCGCCTACATGGGCAAAGAGGTAGATAAACAACGGATTTAATCCAACAATAGTGAAAAACAGTACTCCACGCTGGTATTTTTTCACATCAATGATCCAGTAGCAAAGTGCCAATGCGAGCAAGGCCCAGCCCCCGCTAGCAAATACAAACGTACTAGTAGCAATTCTTTTAATAATTGGTGTGAAGGTGCTAAATCCATAACCTATGACCAATCCAACTATTCCGGCAATCGCCAAAGTCTGCAATTTTTGTTTATCACTTTTTTCACTCATGAGCAACTGACCTGCGAGCACGCCCCAAATCGTATGCGCGGCTGTAGGAATGGCATTGAAAATAGCCCAGTGCCCACCATCTAATTCTCCTGATATAAGCAGGTTGAACCATGCCCCAAAGTTCTTGTCAGCCACAAAAGCCTCATTAAATCCATCCAAAGGAAAAAATCGATACAACGCTTCGGATAGTAATATCAATGCAACAGAAAAACCAATTTGCACAGCCGCCGATTTTCGCATTACAAAAAAGGCAAGCACATAAGTTACAGCTAATTGAGCGAGTACATTTTGAAAACGAAATGTGATTTTTCCCGGGCCAATGCAGTACAATCCCCAACCCAACAAAAGCAATAGCAAGGCGCGTTTCCACACATGCTTGCTTACTTTGGAATATGAATCCCCTTTTTCCATCCTTCTCGCAAATGACAATGGCATGGCCACACCAACAATGAACATGAAAAATGGCTGGATCAAATCCCAAAAATGCAGCCCAACCCATGATACATGATGGAACTGCTCGCCAATAGTATGGACTATCGACCCTTCCAATGCTGGAGCGGTCAGGTACGAAAAGAGTTCTGAAAATTCGGCAATTAGCAGAAACATGGTCAGTCCCCTATAAAAGTCGAGGGAAAGCAGGCGTTTACTATTTTCTTGTAATTGGGACATTGTTTAGGTATTGTAGGTTTAGCATATTTTCAAGTTCAAAAAGCATCAAAAATCCATGAACTCCACATGCCCTCTGCTCCTTTTACTTAACAAGAATGTATTCAAAATCCATGCAAGAAGAAAGTGAGAAAATAGATATTGATAACATAAAAAACCATAAATTATTCATGCCCTGTAGTTTGGGCAAATCCAATAATTTATGATTGTGGTTTTTCATTTGATGAAATTATAAAAATTGACTGGCTATAAAAACACAATTAGACATCGCGTTTTTGAGAATGGAGCTTTTCGTGGAATTAAATAATCTATTGGCTATCTGCAAGATCATTTCAGACAGCCAACAGACTCTTCGTAAAAAGCTCAGATCGACAGCTATTAACTTGCTAATTTAAATTAGCTAATATTCATCATTCAATGCAAATTTTGGTGTGCGTTTCATCCACATTCCCCTTGTGAAATCAGGAATCTCAATGGGTTCACTACCATGGGCTATCGACATTTCTGACAATGGTGCGATAGAGCTCCACGCAGCCGCATCATAAGCGTCCAAAGGTGTATTGACTTTACGCTTGATCGACTCCACAAAAGCATGATCAACAAAGAAATCCATACCTCCATGTCCGGCACCTTCCGCTTTTGCGCCATACTTCTTCCATAGTGGGTGATCGTATTTTTCCAAATAAGCAGCAGCAGGTTCCCATTGATGGTTGGGGCTTTTACCATCCAGATAAATCGATTCATTCACATCCATCCACAAACCTTCAGTTCCCTGCACCCTGAATCCAAGTGAGTAAGGCCTTGGCAGGTTGGTATCAAGTTGAACAGTGATCGTTTCATCGTTGGCCGTTTTAATAACCGTCGTAATGACATCCCCCAACTTAAATTTTATTTTAGCATTGGGGTGGTCTTCACCTCCAGTTTTTACAATATAGTCGTGCAATCCCCTGGCTTTAGAAGCTGTTGAAGTGAGAGACATAAGCCTATTGCCACTGTTGATATTGATCATGGAAGAAACCGGCCCCAGTCCATGGGTAGGATATACGTCACCATTTCTATTGATAGAATGTTGTGTCCTCCATCTGGCTTCTCCATTGGCTCCTTCGCCAAACTCGGCCCCCGGGTCAAACTTAACCCCTCTCAAATTGTGCTGATAGCCACACTCCAGATGTATCAATTCGCCAAATATGCCCTGGCGCACCATATTTAATACGGCCATTACATCGCGGCGGTAGTTTACATTTTCGAGGATCATGCATGGCACGCCCGTCTCTTCATGGGTATTGACCAAGTCCCAACACTCTTCGAGTGTATTGGCTGCCGATACTTCCACGCCTGCGTAAATTCCTGCCCGCATGGCCGCACAAGCCATTTTGGTATGCCAAACCCAAGGTGTGGCAATGATCACCCCATCTATATCGCCCTGTTCCAGCATTTTCATGAAAGCAAGTTCTCCATCCGTATATTCAGGAAGGTTTTTATACCCTGCATCTTTAAGCATCTTTCGGGTAATTTCTATGGCCTTAGGATCGATATCACATATCGCTTTCACATCCACATCATCTCTCTCCAGACAACGCTTTAGGTGTGATCTTCCACGACCACCCAAACCAATAAAAGCCATGCGTACCTTACGGTCGTCCTTCCCAAACAGGATATTAGGAGTGATCACAGCTGCCCCTGCCACTACTGCCGCCGAGGTCTTGATAAAATTTCTTCTTTTCGTGTTCATAATGATATATTGAGTATTAAAAAACAGGTTCTATTGTGAACTTAAATTTGTAATTATTTGCCGGGATGGAGTATTTCTCATAAGGTCGTGCACCCCATGAATTATCACCTGCCACGCCCATCATTTTCAAATCCGTAGTGATAAAAATACCATCCCGAGGTACGATGTCGTTGGTATGCCTAAAATCAGCATGCGTTTCCTGGTCGAAGTCTTCGATGGGATTTTGCAGCGCCGAAAAGCCCAATGGATTTTCACTGCTTATTTTCATGCCAATTCCATTGCCATTGCTCAGAGCAAACCATCGCACATCAGTTTTGTAGCCATTTTCCTGTGGGCGCACATAATTGAAATATTGGTCTGCTACCTTGCCGGAATATTGTCCCACAAAAGCCCCACTCTTACGATCTACATAGTTTTCTTGCGGGCCACGGCCAAAATACTGTAAATTATCCATGGTAGTGGGTAATTCCCACCGCATACCATATCTCGGCAAATCAGGCAAACCTTCGGTACTAAGAACTAAGGCACTTTCCACCTCTATTTTCCCAAGGCCATTAATCGTATACATAATGGTGTTTTCGCCCTGAACCGGGCCCAAATCATAAGTAGCAACCACTTGTGCCAAACCCTGGGAAAGTTGCTTTGAGCTAAGTTTTAAAAGTTTTTGCTGCTGCGAGGCATCTCGCCACACCCCAAGCCTGCCAATCATGTTGCTGCCTTTGTCGTTGTCATTTGGCGGACGCCAGAAATTAACCTTTGGCCCTTTTTGCAGCAGTTCATACCCGTTGATTTCATAGGAATTGATCATACCGGAGGCTTCATCAAATTTCACAGTAAAGTTTTCACCTGTAATAGTCAAATTCCCATTGTTCTGAATCGAAACCGGAGGCAATTGTCTTTCCTTAGTCTCTTTGGCCAAAAACCAAGGCAGTTCAAATTGTTCGTGGGCCACTTCAAAGCCGCGTTCCCGGAAAGGAAGATCTTTTTTCAGGGTAACTGAAAAATCCAGAAAATACTCCAAGCCAGGTTTTCTGTCCATTCCCGAAAGGTCGAGTGTTATCACTTTGGAAGTGTGTGGTTTCAGTTCAAAATGAGGTAAAATTCCATGGCCCACTTCCATGCCATCTGCGCTCACCGACCAATTGATTTGGAAATTTTCCACGCCAACGAAGTCATTCAGGTTTTTGACTTTCACTTTTCCCTGTGCCAGATCCTCAGCAAAAAACCATATATTTTGATAGACATGTTTCACTTCCCACATCGCAGGGTGCGGGGTGTAATCTGCAGAGATAATGCCATTGCACAAGAAATTATTATCGCTCGGCATGTCCACGCCATAGTCGCCGCCATAAGCCCAAAATTCCGTGCCGTCTTTATCTTTTTTCACCAAAGCCTGGTCGATCCAATCCCAGATGTAGCCACCCTGCAGTTGTGTGTTTTCCTCTTTATAAATAACCTCCCATAAATCCATGAGATTGCCATTGCTGTTGCCCATGGCATGGGAATATTCGCTGATGATCATGGGTTTTGGTTGCTTTTTGGATGCAAAATTTTGAAGACTATTTACCCCCGGATATTGTGGACAGAAAATATCGGTGTTGTCTCCCATGATGGCTCTTTCGTAGTGGATGGGACGTGAAGGATCGCGTTCTTTTATGGCTTTGTACGCTGCTGTAAAATTCACTCCATCTCCCGCTTCGTTGCCCATCGACCAGACGATGACCGAAGGGTGGTTTTTGTCGCGTTCAACCATACGCATATTGCGATCAACATGGGCAGCTTCCCATTCCGGCTTCTTGGCCAGAGAATGCTCACCATAGTACATGCCGTGCGACTCGATATTAGCTTCGTCCGTCACGTACAATCCATATTCATCGCACAGTTCATAAAACCGCTCATCGTTGGGATAGTGGCTGGTGCGTACTGCGTTGAGATTAAATTGCTTCATCAGACTTACCTCACGGACCATAGATTCTTCGCTGATCACATGTCCGTTGTGCTGGTCGTGTTCATGGCGATTGACCCCTTTGATCAATACCGCAACGCCATTGATGTGAAACACACCATCTATGATTTCCACTTTGCGGAAACCAACTTTATTTGTGACTACCTCCGTTGTTTCGC
This sequence comes from Bacteroidia bacterium, assembly GCA_030426345.1. GTDB lineage: Bacteria > Bacteroidota > Bacteroidia > Cytophagales > Cyclobacteriaceae > JAAUQL01. The sequence continues at coordinate 45,023 of JAUHYU010000024.1, read as the reverse complement.
CTTCTTTATTCTTTAGAATAATCAAAAGCGTATAAAGGTTTGGCGTTTCCGCCGTCCACCTCAATGGATTTTCGATACTTTTTTGGAAGGAAAGCTTCGAGTCGGATTTTCGATTGATCTTGGCTTCCAATTCTTCGGTAGCAATCACCCTTTCGTCAGTGTCCAGTAGCTTGTACTGTACGGTATAATTTCCAGAACGCAACTTGTTTGTATGATTTTTCAAATCAACATCCAGCGACAGGTTGCCATTGGTATAGTTTTCATCCAGATCGGCCTTTACGAAAAAATCACGGATGTGTACCTGTGGCGTGGCGTACAAAAACACGTCCCGCTCGATACCGCTGATCCTCCAAAAATCCTGACATTCTAGGTACGAGCCATCCGACCAACGGTACACTTCGACAGCAAGTGTATTTTCCCCGTGCTGCAAATACTTGGTGATGTCCCACTCAGCGGGGGTTTTGCTTCCCTGACTGTAGCCAACCTTTTGGCCATTCACCCAAACGTATATGGCAGACTTCACTGCACCAAATTGCAAAAATATCTGACATCCACCCCAAGACTCCGGCACGGTGAACGTCCTGCGATACGACCCTACAGGATTGTAATCATGCGGCACTTTCCCGGGATTTTTTGGGTAGATTTTATCCACAAATTCCATTTCCGGCGAAACCGGGGCTTTATAATCCGCAAATTCATATTGGTGATTTACATAAATCGGCACGCCATATCCTTGCAATTCCCAATTGGAGGGAACAGGAATATTGTCCCAAGCGGAGACATCATAATCTGTCTTGTAAAAATCAACCGGCCGGTCTGCCGGCTTGTGAACCCAATGAAATTTCCATGTTCCATTCAGGTTTTTATAGTAAACAGATTCATTCCTTTTTTTTATCAAGGCAGCGTGCTCATTTTTAAATGGCATCAGCGTGGAGTGGGGCGCTTCCTTATTTTGATCAAACATTTTGGGATTTTCCCAATCGGGAACTTGTGCCTTCAAATGCCCTGTCAACAAGAGTAAACCAGCGCACATCAAAACCATGGATTTTAGAATGCTTTTATTTATCATATCGCTTTTAATATTTCGTTCAAACCCATGACAATTATTCATCTTTCAATTTAATAAAAATCACACCATTTGTATCTGTTCCTCCCACGCCAACAGCGTTGGCCTGTATGGTAAATGCCGCCCCCGTTTCATAATCATCGATCGAAAAAGCAAATACGTTTTCTTCCAAGCTTGTCTTGCTGCTTCCTCTGTGAGAGTCCGCGGCAACCTCTTTCCCATTTTTCAATATCTTAATGCCTCGAATTTCCATGGAATTGTCACCATCTGTAGCGATGAAATTCACCTCATAAATACCGTTCTTTTTAATTTTACCTGTGGCATTCCACTCAAGAACAACCTCTTGATCTGCATACACATCCTTGGTGCGCCATTCCCCGATCATCACACCATATTTTTCATATTGAGGGTAGGTGACCGGAAAATAAAGCGGCAGGGAATAATGATGCCTGCTGACCACAGTGATCGCCTGAAAATCCTGAAGTCTGCTGATCATGATGGGTTTTGAATAAATTTCGGAATGCACATTTGGCTTTATGCCATCAGTCGTAAATCTGATTTCCGCTCCGTCCACTGGACATTCGAGTTCTATGGAATATTGGCCGTTTTTTTCTTCTTTTCGCAACAACTTTGGTTGAGGCACACGATAGCCTATTCCGGCCTGATCGAGCCTCTGGTAGTGGGACTGCATGCGCTGCTGAAAGCCGTCCCAATTTTTCATGGATTTTGGTGTCCAAACCGTTTCGGCCAAAGCCGACAATCGAGGAAATGTCAGATAATCAAAATAGGCTTCTGATCGGTTTTCATTGATTGGTTCAATTTCTTGCAGAATGGTGCCATGGATAAATTGATCCGACCACAAAGCTCCTTGAGCACCCAATACTTGCGGACGGTACTTTTCGTCCAATCCTTCAATGACAGGATCAAACTGATATACTTTTTCTAAAGAAATTGGAGGCATCCATGCGGCAGCTTTTACCTCGCCAGAGATACCGCTTTCAGGAAAATCAAAGTATAAATAATCAGTCAAAGCCAATACAATGTCATGCCCATTCTCTGTCGCCTCTAAAGCCTTTTTCTTATTGTGCCAAACCATGCCCACTGCTTTTTCTTCCAATCCTTCTTCAATAATTTCATCCCAGCCAACAATGGTTTTTCCATACTTTTTTACCATTTTTTGGATGCGTCGATTGAAATATACCTGAAGTTCGGCTTCCGTTTCTAATCCCAATTCTGCTTTTCTTTTTTGGCAATATGGACATTCCTTCCATCGATCATATCTTGCTTCATCGCCACCGATATGAATATACTTTGATGGAAATAATTTAAATGTTTCTTCAAACACATCCTCTAAAAAATCAAAGGTGGATTCCTTACCAACGCAATAAAGATCCCTGCTGATAAAATGCTGTTCTGGCACTTGCACAGGCGTTCCGTTGCATGACAAATACGGATATGCAGCAACTGCAGCGAGGTTATGTACCGGCACTTCTATCTCTGGAATCACCTGTACATTTCGTAATTCGGCATAAGCCACTATTTCGCGAATATCATCTTGTGTGTAGTAGCCACCAGTCCGCTTTGCTCCTTCTCCGCGCCAAGCACCAATCGAAGTTAGTCGCGGGTATTTTTCAATTTCCAATCGCCATCCTGCATCATCGATCAAATGCAAATGAAGTGTATTCAATTTATACATTGACATCATGTCGATATATTTCATGACATAATCTTTATCGAAAAAATAACGGCTTACATCGAGCATCATCCCGCGCCATGCATATTCCGGTTCGTCCTGAATATCGACACCTTCAATAACCCATGAAGTATTCCTTTGTAGTTGCTTGTTATAAATCTCGGGGGGAAGCAATTGCAAAAGCGTCTGAAACCCATAGAAAACACCAGCCTCGTCTCCGCCATGGATTTTTACTGCTTTTTCATCCACATGGAGTTGATACCCTTCTGAAGGCAAACTTTTATCGATAGATAACAAAATAGAATTGCTTTGATCCTTGCCTGATTCTACCGCTTCCAATGTCCATCCCGTAGCGGGAAAAAGCATATCTAAAAGTAGTGTTGCATGGATTTTAAGGCCTTTTTCATAATAAATTTTGGTGTCCTTGTTCAGTGTGAATGTACTGCCATTTTTCACCAATTTCTTAGGAAGCGGAATGATATCCTGAGCGATAGATTGATTGACCGCTCCGACAATAAGAAATGTTATCAAAATCCATGAAATACCAATACTTGCCCTTCTCAAACCCATTATCTCCATTATTATTTTCTAAACATTTTTTACAATCCGCTCTAACTCCTTGAATTTCGCTTCTCCGTCGGCAGCCAATTTTAGCTGTGCTCTAGCCCGCACAATATTATGGTCCTCATACCCAATTTTATAATAGACGTCGCCGGCGATATAATCTGTCAAGAACCGCACACCCATAATAAACGGAAAAAGCAAAGCTGCATTGGCCAAAGTAATGTGTTCCGTCTTGGTCAGGATCGAACTTGCAGCATCTACATAACCGGCACTAAATGCCCGGTACATCTCCAAGTCATAAGATATATTTTTCAAATCCACATCATCTTCCTTGCCTGTATTCGCACAAGTGCGGACTCCATCCCCAAAATCGTAATGCGCATATCCCGGCATGATTGTATCCAAATCGATAACGCATAAACCTTTGTTTTCTTTGTCAAACAACACATTATTTACCTTGGTATCGTTGTGAACAATCCTCGAAGGAATAGCTCCGCTTTCACCCAAATTTTGGATCACGCTCATGACTTCGAAGCTGTCACGTGCATATTTAATTTCATTTATGGCTTGCCGTACCCTGCCGACGGGATCTTCCTTGATGGCTTTTTCAAGATTGTCCAGCCTGAATTTGATATTATGGAAATTAGGTATGGTTTCAACTACCTTGCCTGGGTCAAGATCGGCAAGTTGCTGGAGAAACCGACCAAACATTCGCGCACCTTCAAAAGCAATTTCTGTATTTGGCGCACCGTCATACACTTTATTGCCCTCGATAAAATTAAAAACTCGCCAAAAATGCCCTTCCTCGTCTTTTATATAAAATGCATCCTGCTTGGTTTTGATCAATTCCAACGAACGGCGATCGACATCTGCTACCCCTTGCTCCCGCAGTTTTTTTCGTAGATGCGCCGAAACCACGGCGATATTGTTCATCAAACCCTCGATGTTTTTAAACACATACCCGTTTACTTTTTGCAATAGAAAGTCTGGAGAATCAGATGCACAGGCAACATGAAAAGTATCATTAATATGTCCGCCACCATAAGGTTTTATGGAAGTAATTGAACCATTGATCTGAAAATTTTGGATGATTTCTTCTGCGTTCATAATCACTCCTTACGCCCAAAGATCATGTGGATAAACACCTTCATCTACCAACTTTTGCAGCATCGCCTTGACTTTAGGTTTATCATCTTGATACGTTACTCCATAGGTCATTTCCGGGGTTTCGATAACGGGAACTTTTGTGGAATAGTTCACTACGATATCAGACAGTGCACTGGGTAGAAAATATTCTGATTTCAATTCATTGCCTTTCTCTTTAATAAACCCTTCAAATCCCTTCTGGAGAATCTCAAAAAATAGAGGTGTAAAGCCCATCAGGTTCATGGAAACCAATTCATCGCCTGTCAATGACTGCTTTTCATTATTCTCTTCATAATAAACATCTCCATCAGGTGTTTTTGAAATATGCGTTCTTTCCGTGACAGCAAGCAGATTGCCCTCAGTAGAAATCTCGCAAACTCCCCGCGATACAAATCCATGATCCGACAATGTATTTTTGAGCCGGTACCCAATCAGGCAGGCGTTCAATTGCTCAGCATCGGCATTTGTCAGATAATCTGCCAACAATTGAAATGATTTTACGCCATAAAAGTCATCGGCATTGATCACCGCAAAAGGGCCGCTCACCTTCTCCGAAGCCACCCAAACAGCGTGTGCCGTTCCCCAAGGCTTCACCCGATCAGCCGGAACGTCAACACCCTTTGGCAAAATATCGAGCTCCTGAAATGCATAGTCCACGGCTATCTTTCCGCCAAATTTATCACCAAATACCTCTTTAAATTCCTCCTCGATATTTCTGCGAATCACAAAAACCACCTTCCCAAATCCTGCCCTGACAGCATCAAATATGGAATATTCGATGATGGCCTCACCCGACGGCCCAAATGGGTCGATCTGTTTCAAACTACCATATCGTGATCCCATCCCGGCTGCCAATACAACAAGCGTTGGCTTTGCCCCATTTTTTATTTTCATAATTTTTCTAAATTCAATTTTATATTCAAATATGGAGAATCTTACAATTTAAACCAAAGAATAAATTCAAATATGTTATCGAACACAAATATTATGTGCTCGATAACACCAACGCACGAAGCACATTCCATAAACAATATGAAATCCGGTCAAGACCGATAAGAAGATACGTTTTCGGAACTGATAATTTCGATGGGAAGAAATACTTCCATGGGATTTTGAGTCTTTTTCATCACTTGTTCAGACAGTAAGGATAAACCCTGAAATGCCTGCAATCTAGGGTTTTGATAAATCAGAAATTTGATCTTCCCGCTTTTCAAATAGTGAATATTCTTTTCCAACAAATCGTATCCAATGACCGGAACACCCAGATCTATCCCATTTTCACCCAACAGAAATGCCTTGGAAGTTGTCACAAAAATCCCATCTACTTTATCTGAAATCCCTCGGTTTATCTGATCGGCTATAGATTCAGGATTGCTGGTTTTTATATTTAGTGTTTGAATATTTGTAGTGCGATTGCGCTCGGAAAAATACGCCTGAAACCCAATTTCCTTTTGCTGCATGTGGATGGCATTTTCAAATTCCTCCTCCATGTGTAGGACCAAAACCGATTTCACCTGAGGCAATATCGTGTCAAAGAGATGTGCCGCCGTGCGACCACTCTGCACCAGGTTCTGTCCTACAAAAGTACTGAAATTCACACCTTCCACCTCCGTATTGATCAAATTGAACGGGATGCCTTTCCCTTCCAACTTCTGCAAATATTCCCTGCTTTCCTTCAAAAACAAGGCCCCCAACAATACGGCATCTGGAGACAAATCCATGGATTTTTGAGCCATTTCCACGAAATTATCCGGACTATGGGGCGAATACTTCAGCACATCCACCAGCATGCCGTTGGCTTCAAAGTTACTTTTTAGTTCCTCAACCCCCGCAAAACAAGGTTTCCAGTATTCGTCCAATTCATCGTCGGGAAGCAAAATCACAAACCGGTACCGCTTGTTCAATTTCAGCGACCGCGCCAGTTGGTTAGGCTTGTAGTCAATTTTTTTCAGGATAGCCTCTACGCGATCAGCCTTGTCAGGCGAAACCTTTCCACGTTTGTGTAGCACCCGATCCACCGTACCTGTAGATACTTCGGCCAGTTTGGCGATCTCTTTTATCGTATAAAATTTCGTCATATTGTCGTCAGGAAATTCGAGACTGTCCGCAGCCCCTATCCTTATTCCTTCATGGATTTCTCATGGATTATTTTAAAATATAGGTAGCCGCTACTTATAAATCGGCCAATGGCAAAGATGTGAAAATAAATGCAAAAAACTATTTTTAATCGTTTTTGCTCGAACACACCTAAGAACAACCAAAAGTAATCCATGTCATTCCTCTATTGGTCTTGCGGAGTATGATCCCTTTTTGAGTTTTTGGCAATAATATTTTATAGAGTTATTGACTATAGTGCAGAATTGTCAGAAATTGGTATGTTCATCAAATTTTTAATTACTGAATTCCTTGCCTATTTTTTCAGACTTAACCCCTTTTATAACCTTACCCAATCACATTTTATCATGAACCCAAAATCAAAGTATTTGAAAGCGATCATTTTGGCCATGGCAGGAACTGCTTTGGTTTGCTTGGGCATCTATTTGTCACTGGATAAAATTGAATTCCTTTCAAAATCTATAGAGGTCGATGGGATTGTGGAACGGCTTGAAGAAACGGGGTCTGGAACTAAATCTACTTACTATCCATTAGTGACGTTTACCGACCGATCAGGGCAATCTTTCACCTTTTTAGGGAGCATTGGTTCAAGCTCATCTTCTTCATACACAGAAGGAGAGCATGTGTCCGTTAGGTACTTAGAGGGAAAACCTGAAACGGCAAAAATCGCAAGTTTCATGCAAATGTGGCTAATAGTGGCCATCCCCTTCGTGATTGCCATAATTTTTCTTTTGGTAGGGATTGGCGACCTGGTGAAACATGCCCACTACAAAAAGATGATGCAAGAGCTTCCTCGAAGGGGCAAGCTTTTGAAATTGCCCAATCGCGTGGAAAGCAAAGAAGTGTCGAAATCAAAAACGAATTTTGTGATCATCTCGGAATGGCTCAATCCTGTCGACAACACCATTTATACCTTCAAAAATCCATGGGATTTGTATGACCCGACAGCCTTGGTCAAAGACAAAGAAGTAGATGTTTGGATCGATACAAACAACCCAAAAAAGAATTATTATATGGATTTATCCTTTCTCCCAAAGAAAGCTTAGCTCTTTTTACAAATCCATTTTCATGGAATTTTAAGGCTTTTTGCTGTATGATTTTGCTGAAGTGAGCGAGGGGAAGTTATTGGGAAGCTTTCACATTTCCCTTGCGCTATCCCAACTTCAAACCTAGTTTGATCCTGTATTATTGTAGGTTTTTTCCTTTTAGTTTTGCTTCTATATAGAATTCTGTTTTATCAATTAAGTTGTCGTAATGTTTAATTCTAACATTATTTATTCCTTTTCTTTTCGTTTTATATGTTTTGCCATTAAAATGTTCCCTTTTCCCTGCGATTACTAAATAATGAATTCTAGTCTTGTCTAATTCATAAAATTCAGAAGGTAAATCTCTTTTCGGGTTTTGGTATTTTTTAAACACATTTTTCAGAGTTGAAAAATTAGAATCTAGCCATGCATCCCAATCTTCTATTTGTTTAATTCCTTTTCTAAAACCATTCCCCAAACTTCCATCTTTTAAAGTTATTTCCTTGTTTGGGCTTTCAAATTCGATAAAAATAAACTCAAAACCTCCAGAACTTTTCCCAACTAATAGAAAATCAACTAGATAGTTTGGAGGTAATTCAAACTCTCGAAAAAGATACGCATCGTGATGACCAAAATCATAACTATAAAACAAACTCTCCAGAATAAAGTAACTTTCATTTTCTTTAATAAAATTTAGCAAGCTTCTTTCATTCGAGTTAATATCCTTAACTAAATTTTTAAAATCATCGAATATTTCCTTAATATTTTCATGGTGCATCTCATAGTTGAATAAGATGTAATTATTGGGGAATAAAGAATTATAATGATAACTAGCTTTTGGTAGTAATTCGTGATATTTAATAAGTTCATCTGCTGAAATTCCAAAGTTATTACGAAGTTTAGCCTTGCTGTAGAATTTTTTAGCTTTTTCTAATTCTGACTTTTCTATGGAATTTAATTCCAAATAATTTCTTTTATATAGCATTGGTCAAATATTGTTCAAAAATTGTGTGCACCCACTAATGCCTTTTATCCAATATATGGCGTATTTAATTCAGAGTTAAAATAACCATTATTGGCAATATCCCCATTTCTTTCGCTCCTCCTATTTAGAGCTGATGATGGATTCGCTTACTCGGTCGTTCCAAACGCTTTCGGGCATGGAAAAATAGGGCATTTTGGAGTGCCTAATGGCCCTTGAGGCTTCAAGCTTTTGACCCGCTGCGGCATCCCTTACTTTCAGATAGGCCACTCCTTTGGAATCTACCATCCCAAACATTTTTCCTTCGTGGAATATCCCAAATCCCCCAAACATCCTTTTGGAGGTCACTGTTTCAAATTCATTGATTTTTGCCAATAACCGCTCAGCCGTTTCTGCGGCACTTCCGGTCATTTTATCGCCCTTTTGTCCCATGATCTTTCTTTCTAGTTCTTTCCAATTTAAAGAAAAAATCTCTACTTCGATTTTAATGGAAATGAAAAGCTAAATACTTCTCTGTCCCCAGCTGGCGAGGGTTGGGGGTGGATTTTTTATATTCTAAATATTTTGACTCAGGCTTTGATACGACCAATATTGACCTGCATTTTCATTCTGCCAATAAAACAGAACTACGATTCCACCCCCTGCACCCCCGCCAGCGGGGGACACTCAATCATGGTAAAAAAGCCTCTAAAATCCATGGTTCATAAAAAGAACCAGTAGTCCCCGACAGGTTGTTTGCCAAATGCTTTCAGGTATTTTCTAATCTCTGCCTGATCGTCATCTGATGCTACCACCACCATGATCTGTGGCTTTTCCAGGCTTGAGATAACCTCAAAACTTTCCATGAGAATATCATACACATGCTTACCGATCTTTCGTTGACTGTCGCACACCCAATGGAAATTTTCCTCTTTTTGGAGCAAGAGTTTTGCCATATCCTTGCCATTTTTACCAGCTCCCCAAAGCACCAGTGGTCGGCTGGGATCCCTATCCAGTTTATAAAAATATTTTAGCTTCAGGTCAAAATAGCGATTGTCTTTGTAGCAATCCCAAGTGCGCGAAATACGGTTGCTGCGATCCCGCCAGTAGTGCAGCACTTTGTCCACACCAACAACATGCAATCCCAGACTGTAAAACCTAAAACACAAATCGTAATCTTCCGGATACACTTCGGGATCAAAAGCGCCTGCGCGTTCAAAATCCTCATGATGGATCATCCAGCTGTGCGACGGGATCACACACTCTTTATAAATCTCTTCATAATGTCTGCTATTTTTGGCAACATTGTTCAGCCACTTTTCATATCGCCGGAAACCTCCACCCACTTCCCCTTCATCCACAAAGTGCTCCGTCCCCCCGGCAATAACCGTCCCTTTTCCATGAAGATTCCATTGTGACACCAAAAACTCCAGCTTGTCCTCAGGCATTTTATCGTCAGAATCCATGCGGTTGATCAACGTTCCTTTGGTATGTTTGTATGCCTCCTGCAAAGCCGGAATCAACAACTGTCGCTCACTGTGGAAAACCCTAATGCGAGGATCTTTATCAGCATAAGCCTGTAATATCTCCGGGCTCCGGTCTGAAGAATGGTCATTGACAGCGATAAGTTCCCAATGCTGATAAGTCTGGCCAATAATCGAATCCAGACAATCGGGCAGATACGGTTCCGTATCTTTCACAGCCATGATCACGGTAACGAGCGGAGTATTTTCTTTCATTATCAATGGTCAAAATTGGATGCGCAAAGTAACGGCTATAAACTTAGATCGCTACAAAAGACATGATAAAATAGCCCTGTCGCTTCACAGGTGTCTTTTTAACCAAAATTACAAATAATAAAAAGTGAAGCTATAAATACTATAGTGAGTTCAGCAAAATGAATAGTGTAATATCAATTTGATTGACTATTTTTTTATTAGAAGAATGGTAGGTAATATATTAAAATACACTTTCTTGGTTTTTTTCTGCCTGAACCTTTAATTCTTCAAGATTTTTTCGCATCCCCTCTAGTAACGAATTACGCATCATTGATGACCCAAATCCTTTCAGCGATTCCTTTACAACTACTTTTGTTTGCCCGGTTTCTTCCGTTAGATACCAATTGTGAACAGCTTTAATCCACCAGATATTTCCTGTCCAGCCAATCTCCCAATCTGAATTTGCAGTATGTAACTGCGATTTAATATTTAAACCACCACCTTTCCACGTAAAAATTTTTCCAACTTCCGGTCTGCCATTTATTTCGGCCTTCGTAACACTGCTTTGCCATTCGGGCCAGTCATTAATATTTGATAATATTTCAAAAACTTGATGTTTCGTCGAATTTACTGTTATTTCCGAAGTGGCATAACATTTTGCTGATGAGTCTGCTTCTATTTTCATTTTTTCAGCTTTAACATATAATAGACAGTAATAATAAAATTATAGTTAAAAATATTTTCTTAATTTTCATCCTGTTAAATTTTATTAAAAAGCTTCACCAAAAGTGAAGAAAACCCCATTTTGGTCTTTGCCAACGCCATAATCAAAACGTAAAGCAACATTGTCGTTTATCGCAAATCTAATTCCCCCACCATAAGATGTAAGTAATTTATCCAGCTTTCCATCACTAATATCACCTTCGTCAATAAAACAGACACCTGAAAACCGATGGTAAACAGGAAATCTGAATTCAGCCTGAGCTGAGTAGAATTGATTTCCTCTAAACCGGTTTGTGTAATATCCACGTAATCTTTCGGCACCGCCCAAGGAATAGCGGAATAAATAAGACGAATTTCCAAAACTGCTTCCAGCTGACAATCGCGTCGCGAGAACAAACTTAGAGGTGTATATGTAATGAAAATACCTCAAATCGACCCCCAAAAGTCCTGTATTGCCATTTATTGACGATTGGAGGTCTAAAATATGCTCGTAATAAACAGACCCATAGAAACCTAGTTTTGTAGAGCCCGGATTGTCACGCGTATCAAACATTAAACTCATTCCCAATCCGAGGTTCTGTTCATCCGGAAAAAACCTTTGATTCAATTGGTCACCATTTTTATCCTGAACGGAAGTTTCTTTTCTGGCACGGAAATCACCAAAAAATGTAGCTTTAAAATGGTAGGGTAGACTGTAGATAAATTCCGGCTTCACAAAATACCGATTCGAAAATAGCTGGTTGTAATTTTCTCCTGAGGTTGTGTCGCTTTCACCGAAATAGTATTCAGGAAAAGTGCTAAATGTGATCGGCATTTTTAAATCGGTATTTTTAAATATCCCATACGCCTTATAGGTTGACTGAACCTGAACTTTGCCAGATGTTGTGGCCATAACCTGAATATCGCCATAGCTTGCCGGTGTTTTTAATGGGTAAATAAAACCAGCTGCTCCTAATACAAATCCTGTAGTCGGGTCAAATCCAAATACTGGACTGAGGGTATAATCATATGGGCTTATTTTCTCATTAGGAAAAATATCATTCGGTGATGTTTCCGTATTTAGTTCATAAACCTTTTTGCCACCCAAATAAGTTTGTTCCACCTTACAATTATACAAATCCATTGGACCATTGATAAAGATGTTGCGGTCTAGAACAGCGAAATCTGCACCATAACCCGGTACAATCCGTCCCAAAAAATTATCTTCGCCTAAAACATATGCTCCATTTGAAGTATATGATTGAACAGCTTCTTGAACGGTAAGTGTTTTATTCTCAAAATCTTCAAGAGGGCTGCCATCTGGCATTTGACCGGAAACGTTAATAGCCATATTGGGGAAAGGATTCAATCCATCAATAAATTTGTACTTAACGAAACTAGTATCCATGCCATAAGGAAAATCACTAGACAATGCACCTTGAATCAAATGATATTTTAAGCGGACATCCAGAAGTTCATTCTTCCTGAGCTTACTATTCGAATTACTGTATTCTCTAAGCAAGGTTGGATAATCAAAGCTTTGCGAAGACAAAATTGTTACGGCTTCTCTCATATTCGCCAACTCTTCTATTTGCTTTTCTGTACAGTATCCGGCATGGTCAATCACATGTCGCCGATTGTTGTTTCTAGGTCCAAGTTCCTCAAGGGCATCAATAATATTTTGAAGCCCATTTTCGCCCTGAACGTGAAAAGCAAATTTATCATCTGGATGTAGCAGCAGATATTTTTTTATTTCATTTTTATCCAGATAAACCGTACCACCAGGTTCAATATCGCCCGTCATTCCGGGAGGGATGGAAAGTGACATGTCTTCAAACAGTTTAATGAGGTGGTAATGAACCTGTTCAAAATTATTCTCTGGACCAATAAATCCAAGTTTTTTTACCCCCATTGGTTTCATTAAGCCTGTGGTTTGGGCAATGCGGCCATAACTTCTTGTCCAAATCCGCAGATTAAGGTCACCCTCCCGCTGCAGAGTCTGGTATATTTTCATGTTATAAGGCGAGAATGTATTGTCACCAAGTGTGGTGATTCCATAGGACAAAGCCAGTTCTTGTCCTTTTTGAATGGCCTTTTTAATGGTTTGCCCAGAATAATTGGAACCAACTCTTTTCAAGGCATCCATGGCAGCCGCTTCAAGTAACCAGCCATTTAGATTTCCTTCTTTAGCTGTCCCAATTATGCCATCCGGAATTTTCGTATGTTTTGTAAATCCAAGTTTTCGCAATCCAGCTGAATTAGCCACTGCTGCATGGCCACTTTTTAAAAAAATAATTACAGGTGAATCAGGTATTAGTGAATCCAGAAAATTACGAGGAGAATTGATTCCGGAAAGTGCTGAAAAACCCAAGTCTCTTGCTACGTAAAAACCATCAAGCAACTGTGTGCATGTCGATTTTATTTTGCCCGATAATTCATCAGAATTCATGACATCACTCAAACTTATTTGCAATAAACCCAAAGATCCATCTATAAAGTGAATATGGCTATCGACAATGCCTGGAATTACTGTCTTGCCCTGAAAATCAACTTTGTTTGTGAATTGTGATATGCGTTGGGCCGATAAAGTATCCCCCATTTCAGAAATTCTACCGTTTTCTACAATGAAATATCCTATAAATGGATGGTGAGGATCAGAGGTGAAGATATTTCCATTGTAATATAAAGAAGATTGGGAAATAGCAGATTGCTCGACAAGCAAAAGCATAAAAAGCAAGGAATATAAACCTTTACACATAGCTGCATAAATTTGAATATTTAAAAGTAGAATTATTTCAGATGCGTAGAATCTATTGTTCGATTATTTTTTTTCATGAGCTTTCTAATGGTCTTTAGATAAAGATAATTCCTCAATTTATTCCTTTTATGCCAATAACCAAAGCTTTCGGTATCTATCTCTAAAAAGCCTCTAAAACCCATGACATCCCAATCATGGATTTTAGAGGCTTTTTTCTCATTTTCAACAAGCATAGTCCTTTAGAATTTAACAGACAATGCTTCAAAGTCTCAATAAGCCCATCCTCGCACAAACCTTCAAGGTTTGTAATTTCCATCTTCCTACTTGCAGCAGATTATTGTATTTTTGCGGCCATCTCAACACAAAACACTTTTTGATATGAATGTAGATGCTATGCGTAAGATTGACAGGAGGATTGGCGTGCCGCTCTGTTTTCTGATGAGTATCGTGATCTGGGTATCCACCAAAATCCGGTTTATCAAAAAGAAAAACCCCGATCTTTCCAGAGCATTATTTATCGAATTATCGGAAATGGGCAGTGCCATCATTGTAGATCCTGCCATGCGCAAGTTGCAAAAAGAAGGCAACACAGAATTGTTTTTTGCCATTTTTGAAAGCAACTACAAAAGCCTTGAAATCCTGCAGACCGTCCCAGAAGAGAACACTTTTAAAATGCGGTCAGACAATTTGTTTGTATTGGCCTTAGACGTGGTCAGATTTATGGTATGGTGCCGCAAAAAGAAGATCAACACCGTGATCGACTTAGAACTATTTTCCAGATTTACTGCTTTGCTCTGTGCTGTTAGTGGAGCAAGGGCAAGGATCGGTTATGCCTCTCACCACGACGAAGGGCTTTACCGAGGCAACCTGATCAACTTCCCCGTTCGATACAATTCGCACGTGCATGTTTCGGTAAATTTCATGTCGCTCGTCAATACCACACTGGGCAAACACGACAATCCTTACGCTACCACTGCCGTGAAACCAGAAGAATTGATATTGGAAAAGGCAGAAATCAATGAAGCGGATGTCACCAAAGTGAAACAAAAAATATCGAACCTCTTTCCCAAATGGAATGGAGAAAAGCTGGTTTTGCTTAATGTAAATGCATCTGATTTGCTACCTCAGCGCAGATGGATGCCTGAGAACTTTGCGTCAGTAGCCAAACACTTATTGGGAAAGTTTGATGATGTGCTACTGATAGGAACTGGTGCGCCAGCCGAAAGAGAATATGTGCAAAATGTAGTTGGTATGGTAGATGACGAGCGGTTTGTCAATTCTGCCGGGGTATTTCAGTTTGAGGAACTCGTGCCGCTGTACAGCATCAGCACATTGATGTTGACCAACGACTCGGGGCCGGCCCACTTCGCGGCAGTGACCGACCTGAAGGTATTTGTGATCTTCGGGCCAGAGAC
Source organism: Bacteroidia bacterium (assembly GCA_030426345.1). Lineage (GTDB taxonomy): Bacteria > Bacteroidota > Bacteroidia > Cytophagales > Cyclobacteriaceae > JAAUQL01. The sequence continues at coordinate 29,860 of JAUHYU010000024.1, read as the reverse complement.
CCCCGATCTGTATTTACCTATAGGCGGCAATGCAGAACCATTTTATCTCAGATTGCCATGCTCTCCATGCGTGAGTGCCTTCAACCATAGAAAGACTTCCTGCATCACCAGACCATGCATCACAGGCATTTCCCCGGATTGGATCAAAGGCAGACTGACCGGATATTTGACCGATGGAAAATAAAATACAGCCTTTTAAAATTCTGAATTTCAGCTGTTCAAACACTTTTCATAATTCATTCAAATTGGTTTACTTTGCAGCACGTGCTGAGACCTTCCATTTTTCCGGCAAAATTCACGATAATCAATGATTGAAAAAAAGACGTATTACTGGCTTTTTGCCTTGGTTGCATTGGCATACATAGCTGGGCTTTTTCTTCCGCTTATGGAAAACGACTCTGCCCAATTTGGCGGCATGGCACTGAGGATGTACCAGCATGATGACTATCTGAATATCTACAAACAGAATTTCGATTATCTCGACAAGCCTCACCTCCACTTTTGGCTAGCAGCATTTTCTTTCAAGATTTTTGGCGTGCATGAATGGTCGTATCGTTTGCCTGCCATTTTGTTTTCAATATTAGGTGCTTGGTCTACCTTCAAGCTTGGCAAGTTATTGTACAATGAACAAGTTGGCCGTCTTGCCGCCCTCGTGCTGGTTACTGCACAGGCTTTTATCCTTGCCAATCATGATGTACGCACTGATGCAGTGCTCTTGGGCGCGACTATTTTTGGTTTATGGGGATTGATTGCTTTTATCAAAGGAGAGCAATTAAAACACATGATATTGGGTGCTACCGGGGTAGCGCTTGCATTTTCCACCAAGGGACAAATCGCAGTTTTTATAGTTGGAATATCCGTTTTCTGTTTTTTGCTTTATGAGCGAAAGTGGCAAATATTCTGGAACTGGAAAGTGCTTGTCGGGTTGGGCGTATTCCTGTTGGTGAGCAGCCCAATGGTTTATGCCTATTACCAGCAATTTGATCTGCATCCTGAAAAGGTAATCAATGGACAAACAGGCATATCAGGTGTTAGATTTATATTTTGGGATCAAAGTTTCGCACGGCTTACGGGACAAGGAGGTATGGTTGACAACCCAGACTATTTCTTCTTTTACCATACTTTTCTTTGGGCATTTTTGCCATGGTGCTTTATTGCCATCGCAGCCATCGGCAGAGGTATAAAGGATTTTTATAAAATAAAATTTATTAAAAAGCCGGGGTACGAATTCCTAACCCTTGGGGGAATCCTGGTCATTTTCCATATCATTAATTTCTCGCAGTTTAAACTGCCACATTATATCAATATTCTATTTCCACTTTTCGCAATCATCACTGCCGGTTATTTGTATAAATTATACGATACCAAAGATAAAAAAGCATTGCGTGTAATTCGAATCATGCAGATGGTGGTGATTGTGCTGCTGATGATTCTATTATCCATATTGAGCTTTTGGGTGTTTCCTATCGACAATATTTGGCTGGGAATCATCGATGCTGCACTCTTGGGGGTTCTGCTCTTTCAGGTATTCAAAAAACAGTCAAATATCCATAAGATCATTATTGGATCTGCCTTGGCAGCGGCATTGCTGAATTTTGTACTCAACACGAATTTCTACCCCAAATTGTTCCAATATCAAAGTGGCGGGCAGTTGGTGCAATTGGCTAAAGAACAAGGAATCGGATTCGAGCATACGTATATTCTAAATGATGGATACAGCCGGTCATTGGACTTTTATTCGCAAAGAATAACCCCATCCCTCACCTTAGGTGAACTAAAAGAAAAGATCGCCAACGATGAAAAAATATGGCTTTTCGTGTATGAGGACAACAAAAAAATATTGGAAGAAAATGGCATCCATTGGAAAAAATCAATCAGCAGACCGCATTTCCATGTTTCGATGGTGACAGGCCAGTTTCTAAATCCCTCGACACGAAATGAAGCCCTCGCCAATGCATACCTTTTAGAGTTAAATTAATCCTATTAAAACCCATGAAACTATCTGTAGTCATTACGGTATTCAATGAAGAAGAAAATGTAGAACCATTGCTTCAGCAACTCTACGATGCGCTGCAGGGAATTGATTATGAAATTTTATTTGTGGACGATGGCTCCACGGATCAGACCATCGCCAATCTTCAAAAACACGCTTCCAATCGCATAAAGACCATTTCTCTTCAAAAAAATTACGGACAAACCGCAGCTATGGCCGCAGGGATAGAACAGGCCTCTGGCACATACATCGTGACCATGGATGGGGATTTGCAAAATGACCCAAAGGACATTCCGATCTTGCTGCAACGGATAGAAACAGAAGATTTTGATGTGATTGCCGGGCGGCGCGCCAATCGACAAGACAATGCCATTCGCAAAATCCCAAGCAAAATAGCCAATGCTATTATCCGTTGGGCGAGTGGGGTTCATATCCATGATTATGGTTGCTCGCTGAAAATTTTCAAAAGACACATTGCAAAGGGTTTGGGGCTTTATGGCGAATTACATCGATTTATTCCGATTCTCTCCAAACTTCAAGGAGCCAAGATCACTGAGATGGATGTCAACCACCATCCTCGAATTTATGGCACTTCCAAATATGGATTGGGCAGAACACTCAAAGTGGCTAGTGATCTGTTGCTGATGACATTTTTTCAAAAATACTTTCAGCGTCCGATGCACCTGTTTGGCGGGGCAGGCATCCTGGCATTTGGGCTAGGCATGTTAATCAACTTGTATCTTCTCGTGGAAAAAATCATGGGCCACGACATCTGGGGAAGGCCGATCCTTATATTGGGTGTGATACTTTTGTTGGGTGGCGTGCAACTGATCACGATTGGTTTTGTGGCTGAAATTGTGGTGCGCACTTACTTCGAATCGCAGGACAAAAAGACCTATGTAATCAAAGATATTCTCATTGGGACAGACAGCAACTTGGAAGAAACCGCTTAAACCACTCCTCAAGATCATCGTCAGCGCGGCAGCACTCTATCTGGTCTCGCGAAAAATCGATATTCAGGAAACCTTTGAGGTAATTAAATCCATGGATTTTATGTGGCTTTTATTGGCTATTATCCTCTTCAATGCCTCACAATGGCTTAGCGCCAAACGTCTGCTGCAATTTTTTCAACCGATTGGTATTGAAATAAAATACCGGGACAATTTACTTCTCTACTACATCGGCATGTTTTATAATTTGTTTCTGCCTGGAGGTCTTGGCGGCGATGGATATAAAGTCTATTTACTCAATAATATTTTTAAAACACCCGTCAAAAAGCTGATTGCCGCCCTGCTACACGACCGGGTCAACGGGCTTTTTGGATTGTTCAGTTTGCTGGCTATTTTGCTTCTGATCCAGATTCCAGAGAATGTCACCACCTATGGAAATTTGATGCTTTTTGGATGCCTGCTGGCGGTTGTGGCTTACTCTGTTGTCATGCGATGGATTTTCAAAGGCTTTTCGCAGGCTGCATTTCCTGCCTATTTATCCTCTATGGGAATTCAAGGCTTTCAGGTGCTTACAGCGCTCTGCATCTTGCAAGGACTTGGGTTACAAGGTGACTATATCCTGTACCTACAACTGTTTTTGATTTCCTCGATCGTCTCGGTCATCCCGATTACAATTGGAGGCGTGGGTGCGCGCGAGATGGTGTATGTCTATGGCAGCAGCCTATTTGCCATCGACCAAAACCTGGCCGTGGCTTTTACGCTATTGTTTTTTCTGATTACCGCCTTGAGTTCTTTACTTGGGGTCATTCCAAGCACGGAGAAACTGAAAGCGGTGTTGCTGCTACAAACTAATAAGGACTAAAGGAGCTAAAGAATTAAAATTGGATAGCTGCATGTTTATCTATAGATCAGAGGTAATAAGCTTCCAAAACCCATGCGGTTGTTATAGCAATATTGCGTACATTAGGAGTGGCCTGTGAACTTAGAGTGACAAATATTAGCATAAGTTGATAAAAATTCGAGGGAATTAATAATAACACAAACCAATAAAATGAAACACACCCACAAAATCAAAGCCCTGTTACTTGCTACGGTTGCAGCAGTAACCTTCAGTTGCAATCAACCTCAATCGAATGAAGAGACCACAAATGATCATGCTGTGGCACTCTCAGAAGCAACCTTACAAGGCGATGAATTGATCAAGACCAATTTTGGTGATATTCAATTGAACCAAAGCTATCTAACCAAGTCCTCAATAGACAAACTGAATAACCAATTGAGTTTGCAACGAGCAATTGAAGTATATCAATGGGCACTTCCGGCAGTGAGTTTTCAAAAGTGGTATAATGGGCAGAATGAAGTTTATGGTAGCGCTGATATGGATTTTGTAGAATCCAAATCGTTTAATGAAAAAGTAGGTATCCTAACTGCTAACGCTACCACGCCATATGTGATAGCTTGGGCAAACCTTGCCAAATCGGGGCCAGTAGTTATTGATTATCCAGCAGGTCCTTCTGCTGGAGGCATATTGGACTTTTTCCAACTTTCGTTGGGCGATTTAGGTTTAATGGGACCTGATAAGGGTAAAGGTGGTAAATATCTAATCGTTCCAAATGGATACGATATTTCAAAATTAAATACAAAAGGGCACTTTGTGGTAAACGCTACAACCAATAAAATAATGATTGGAACTAGGTTTCTATCAACCGATGCAGCAGAAATCAAAAAAATGAAAGAAAGCTTTTTGATTGGTAAATATGGAGAAACCTTAAAGCCAGCAAAATTTATTTCCAATACAGATAAACGCTTTGAGGGTACACCGCCCAGTGGATTACAATATTTTGAATTGGTACACCAGTTTATTCAGGATGAGCCACAAAAACAAGAAGACAAAATCTTCTATACTTATATGAGATATTTAGGTATTGAAAACGGACAAGCTTTCAATCCATCAGAAGCGTTGAAAACAACTTTAACTGAAGGAGCTAATTTGGGCGATCTCATGAATAGAGCTAACCAGATAGAGCCAAGACACGATGAGCCTTATTATGATAACACCACTTGGTATCGATTGATGGCTAATATCCCATTGACCAAAACAACCAAGACGGATTATTATCTAGATGAAAGCAATGAATACTATTACGAAGCCGTAACTATAACTGCGGGAATGAAATCAAATACTCCTGGCCCTGGTACGACCAGTTATTTAACGAATAAGAAAGATAAAGACGGCAACGTTTTACTCGGGTCAAATACATACAAAATCCATATACCAGCAGATATGCCTGCCTCTAATTTCTGGGCGTTCACTTTATACAGTGAAAACACACGCTGTTTTATAGATAATAAAAATGCTAAAGATAAACTCAGGGCCACCAGTATTGACTCGAGAGATAAAGCGTTAAAAACAAATGCTGATGGTAGTGTTGATTTGTACATAGGCCATACATCTCCTGAAGGAAAAGAGAGCAACTGGGTGCAAACCAATGAAGGTGAAGGCTGGTTTCCTGTATTTAGAACCTATGGCACCGAACAGGCTTTCTTTGATAAAACATGGCAACTTGGCGATATTGAAAAAATAGAGTAGCAAACAAATAGAAAATCGTTTCACGTATATAGCCATAAAAATCCTCTAAAATCCATGAACTTCGGAAATGAGAAAAAGCATCTAAAGTCCATGATTCCAGATATGTGAATATATGAGTAACTTTGCATGGATAAGTTGTACATACACTAGAACAACAACTATGCATATATCTTTTTTTATCACAATACTAACCATTCAATTTAGTAGCTTAATTACAGTTGAAAAGACTTCAGAAATCAAAAATATCATTGCCCAAACAGTACATAAAGAAGAAAAAAGATCAGGATTTGAAGGGGTGATTGTAAAGAGACTTAAATTTGTCATGGGAGGTCATGCACCTCTAGCGCGGAAGTTATTTCCATGCCAAGACCTTGTATGTTTTGGAAACCTATAGGGTCTAATCGGTAAATAACCCAATCAAAAAGCCCTGTTTTTCCATGAACCAAATCCATGGATTTTGAAGGGTTTTTAAGAAGAAAAAAAGCCAAAGCCCCTCATAAGAACAGGGGGAGCCACAAGCCAAAAAGATATATTCCAGCTCTATTTCAAAAAGAAAATATTTAATTTTAGTCATCATAAACGAGAAGAATGGATAGAACTACACATACTAAGCGCACCGGACTATGGATGATATTGGCAATAGCATTGTTCACAACCTGCCAAAATACCCCTGAGAGCAAAGTCAACAAACCCAATGTATTATTTATAGCCGTTGATGATTTGAACGATTGGGTAGGCATCATGGGTGGACACCCGCAGGCCCAGACGCCAAATATTGATCGTCTTGCTTCCAAAGGCATGCTATTCACCAATGCACATTGCCAATCTCCGGTATGCAACCCTTCCAGAGCCAGCCTGATGAGCTCACTCTATCCCAGCACAACCGGCTTGTATTTTTTAAGTCCACATCCCAAAAATTCGCCGGAAATAATGGAGAGTACTTTAATGCCGGATCGATTCGAAAAAGAAGGATATCAAGTGCTAGGTGCTGGAAAACTTTTTCATAATGGAGGAGAGCAAAATGAAACGTATATTCCCAACTACGGAGGGCAATTTGGTGGTTTTGGGCCATTGCCGGAAACAAAACTCACTGGATTTGTTGGTAATCGCCTGTGGGATTGGGGAGCCTACCCAGAAAATGATTCCTTGATGCCTGATTATAAAATTGCCAATTGGGCAATGGATAAACTCAACGAGAATTATGACAGTTCGTTTTGGATGGGTGTTGGATTTTACCGCCCTCATGTTCCTCAATATGCACCAAAAAAGTGGTTTGACATGTACCCTTTGGAATCCATTCAATTGCCTGAATCGATTCCCAATGACATGGAGGACATATCATCTTACGGAAGTGACATCACTAGACTTAAGCATATTGCGCCAACGCATGAATGGGTGCTGAAAAATGACGAATGGAAACCTTTGGTACAATCTTACCTGGCTTGTGTCAGCTTTGTGGATAATCAAGTTGGCAAAGTGCTCAGAGCCTTGGAGCAAGGTAAATATGGTGACAATACATATGTAGTTTTATTCAGTGACCATGGCTTTCACCTTGGCGAAAAAGAAAGATTTGCCAAGCGCAGTCTTTGGGGGGACGGAACTCGGGTTCCGTTGATTATAGTTGGACCCGGTATAGGACAGGGAAAAACAAGTAATAAGCCCGTGCAGCTATTGGATATATATCCTACTTTGTTGGAGTTGACAGGATTAGAATCAGACTCAGCTCATGAAGGCCATTCCCTTGTCCCGCTCCTAAAAGATCCTGAGGCAGTATGGCCACATTTCGCCAGAGTAAGTTTTGGGCCGGGGAATTATGCTATTGTCTCTGAGCAATATAGGTTTATCCAGTATGTCGATGGATCGGAAGAATTTTATGACCATTCTATTGATCCTCATGAATGGAACAATGTTGCGGGCGAATCACAATATGCTGAAACAATTGATAAGCACCGGAATCAAATACCACAAAATCGTCATAAAATACTTGAGGGAAATTCCACCGGACATCAATCCTATAGAGCTTCTGGGGATAAGCTCTAAATAACGTGCTTTTGAGAAATTAAATATTGAATATCGAATGCGGCTAATAACACTACTCATTGTTTTGATACCCAGTTTTTCGATGGCCCAAACTATTTGCACGACCGAAAGTCGCGAATGTCTGGATTCTGCATTAGCAGCGCTTTCACATATTGAAATCGGTCAAAAATCCATGAATGACCTGACAGTCGAAATAGGCCCCTGGTTTCTCAACACACCCTATGTTGAGAAAACATTGGAACTTGAAGGCGACGAAAAATTGGTGGTCAATTTAACAGGTCTTGATTGTACCACCTATCTAGAAACCGTCATTGTGCTCGCTAGATTGGCTAAAATGGGGCATTATACGTTTGAAGATTATGAAAAGGAGCTTGAATTTCTGAGGTACAGGGATGGCATCAGGGATGGTTATCCTTCCAGGTTGCATTATTTCTCAGATTGGATCTATGACAATGAGCAAAAAGGTGTCCTGAGTGATATTACAAAAGAAATTGGTGGTGAAGTGTATGTCAACAATCCATCATTTATGTCTGAGAATCCCAAGTACTATCCTCAGTTGAGCAATGCAGATTTCGTTGATCAAATCAAATTGAGCGAAGCGGAAATCAAGGGCAGGACCTATTATTATATCCCCAAAAAAGCGGTCAAAATCCATGAAGACAGAATAAAGTCTGGCGACTTAATCGCCATCACTATTTCCATGGATAATCTAGACATTTCCCATGTGGGGTTTGCCATAGAACAAAATGGAAGGATTCACCTGCTTCATGCCAGTACAACCTCCAAAAAGGTGGTAATTTCCATGAAACCACTGAGTGAATATTTGATGAGCAACAAAAGCCAATCAGGAATCATGGTCTGCCGATTAAAGACGCCAGAATAATTGTTTATGGCAAATTCCTAATCTCGTTTCCTGAAAATCAGGTAAGCCACGACTACAAAAATGATCAACCCTACAATGAGGGCAAGCAAAGAACCTGTAGTAAATTGATCTACGGCGTGCATAATTCAGCTATAAAAAGGGTCAAAATCCATTAAATCTTTTCCACGTTGATGTTGTGGTTGGTATAGATGCAAATATCAGCAGCGACATGCAAACTTTCCTTTACCATTTCCTCTGCCGATAGGTTTTGCGCATGCTTCTTTAGTGAGATGGCAGCAGCTTGTGCGTACATGCTTCCCGATCCTATCGCAGCAATATCATTGTCCGGTTCCAACACATCGCCGGTGCCACTGAGAATCAAAATTTCATCTTTATTGGCCACGATCAGCATAGCTTCCAATTTTCTAAGATAACGGTCCATGCGCCAGTCTTTGGCCAATTCTATGGCGGAGCGTTTCATATTTGCCCCATAGGAATTTAGCTTTTCGTCAAATCTTTCCAAAAGTGTAAAAGCGTCGGCAGTACTTCCCGCAAAACCAGTTACGATCTTGCCATCCTGCAGCTTTCGTATTTTTTTAACATTGCTTTTGGCCACGGTATTTCCCATAGTAGCCTGTCCGTCTGCGCCAATGGCTACTTCACCATTATGTTTAATGGCGATGACGGTAGTTGATCTAATTTTTGTCATTGTTATTTTAAATTGAAAAGGCCGAATCTATATAAAAATAAACTCAGCCTTTTAAGTTTTAATTGGACTAACGAATCTGCGTCCTAATGGTTTATATTAAAATCCTAACAGGATCTTCCAACAATCCTTTCAATGTTTTGAGGAAGGCCGCTCCAACAGCTCCATCCACTGCCCTGTGGTCGCACGACAGCGTAACTTTCATCACATTACCCGGGACGACCTGACCATCTTTCACAATCGGAGTTTCTTTGATCCCGCCAATCGCCAAAATGCAAGCATCAGGCGGATTGATAATCGCTGTAAATTCTTCGATACCAAACATGCCCAAATTAGAAATAGTAAACGTATTTCCTTCCCAGTCTGAAGGCTGCAATTGCTTGTTGGTTGCTTTGCCTGCCAGTTCTTTTACTTCAGCAGAAATATGAGATAGTGACTTGTTGTCTGCAAACCTAACTACAGGAACAAGCAAACCTTCGTCCACCGCAACAGCCACACCGATGTGAATGTGTTTGTTATATCGTAATGTATCCTCCTGCCATGAAACATTCACGTTAGGATGCATCCTAAGCGCAGCCGCCGTGGCTTTTAATACGATATCATTAAACGATATTTTTACGGGCGAAAGTTCGTTCATGCTTTTACGAGCTTCTACTGCCTTGTCCATGTTTATTTCCATGGTCAGGTAAAAATGAGGAGCCGTAAATTTGCTTTCTGTAAGCCTTCTGGCAATTGTTTTTCTCATTTGAGACAACTGTACATCTTCGTGGCTTTCTTCTCCTACCACTGATGGTAATTGTACAGATGGTGCACCAGATGCTTTTGATGGAGCACTTGCAGATGGCGTGAAGGATTCTACATCCCTTTTCACAATCCTTCCTCCCTCGCCGGATCCGGAAATGGCATTGATGTCATAACCCTTATCTTCTGCTAACTTCTTGGCCAAAGGTGATGCCTTCACCCTTCCGTCCGCAGATGCTGTAGATGTATTATTTGATTTCGTTTCTGCCTTTGGGGTTTCAGTTGACGCAGGAGCTTTCTCAGCAGGCTTGGATGCTGCTTTTGGCTTGCCGCCGGCATCATGTGCTTGAATCAACTTTTTATAGTCAGCACCCTCTTCGCCTACCACAGCAATAACGCCATCTACGGCGACAGCCGATCCAGCCTCTACTCCAATGTATAATAGCTTTCCATCCTCATACGCTTCTAATTCCATAGTTGCCTTATCGGTTTCCACTTCAGCCAGTATATCGCCAGATTTCACTTCATCACCTACTTTTTTCAACCAAGTAGCGATCACCCCTTCAGTCATGGTGTCGCTCATTTTTGGCATGGTGATCAATGCGGCGTTAATTCCACTTGTATCTATTTTATCTTCGCTCTCTGAATTGGATTCTTCACTTTTTTCGTCATCAGCAGATGATTCTATTTCAGTAGCTTTTTCCGGTGTAGCATCTTGAAGCAAATCATCTATTTTCTCTCCCTTCTCGCCAACAATAGCAATAACGCCATCCACTTTTACCGCTTCTTTTTCTTTTACACCGAGATGCAGAACAGTTCCATCTTCATAAGACTCCAGTTCCATAGTAGCCTTATCTGTTTCTACTTCAGCTAAAATATCTCCCGATTTTACTGTATCACCCACCTTGACCAACCACGAGGCTATTACGCCTTCTTCCATGGTGTCGCTCATCTTGGGCATTCTAATTACTTCCGCCATAAATCTGTTTGAATTTTGGCCTCAAAAATAGTTCTAAATAACGCTTTATCAAATATTTCAAAACAAAATTGAAGGAATAAAATACCGCTAAGCCTCATGTATTCAATGAGCCTTCAAATCAAAAGGTGCGAAGGGTTAATAGCTACAGATCACTAAACCATTCATGGAAATCACATGGTTTTTCATGCCTTTTTCTCATTCTTCTCTAGCAACCGTCCATAAATGTTATGTTTTCTTTTAGTTATAAAACTATTCCCTCATTTTTGTTTTTATTAAATAATAATGCTCCAAATCCATGAATTCTCACCTTACCAACAAACAGTTATTTCGCATGCACCTTGCTCAAACCAGTGATTTTCCCATGGAACTGGAAGTCGAACGAGGCGAAGGCATCTATCTATTTGGAACGGATGGAAAAAAATACATCGACCTGATATCTGGGATAGCGGTAAGTTCTCTGGGGCATGGGCATTCAAAAATAGTTGAGGCGGTTCAGCGACAAGCTGCCGAACACATGCATGTGATGGTATATGGGGAATTTGTGCAAAGCCCACAAGTCAAGCTGGCCAAAGCGCTGAGCGACACCCTTCCCGATCCGCTGGACAATGTGTATTTCGTCAACTCAGGAAGTGAAGCCGTGGAGGGCGCTATGAAATTGGCCAAAAGATTTACAGGTCGACACGAAATCATCGCATGCAAAAACGCCTACCACGGGGCCACTCAAGGCACTTTATCGCTGGGATCAGAAGAATCTTTCAAGCAAGCTTTCGTGCCGTTGCTTCCGGGAATCCGGCATATCCGCTTTGGCGAAGAAGATGATTTAAACCTAATCAATCACAATACTGCAGCAGTTTTTATAGAAACTGTACAAGGCGAAGCCGGAATTCAAATTGCCTCAAAGGATTATTATCAAAAACTACGACAACGATGTTCGGCAACCGGCACGCTGCTGGTCATGGACGAGATTCAAACCGGATTTGGCAGAACAGGAAAATTCTGGGGTTTCGAACATTATGGCATCCTGCCTGACATCATCACTTGCGCCAAAGGAATGGGTGGGGGCATGCCAATTGGTGCATTTATATCTTCAAAATCAATCATGAGAGTTCTACAGAACAATCCGGTTTTGGGACATATTTCTACTTTCGGCGGACATCCGGTGAGTTGTGCAGCCTCATTAGCTACCCTAACCGAAATTTTAGAAACCCGCGTTCACGAAAGTGCAGAAGCTAAAGCCATGGAATTTAGAAGGCTTTTGAAGCATGCAAAGATCAAAAGCATCCGACACCTCGGCTTGATGATGGCCGTTGAGTTTGAATCATTTGATCAGGTGTCAAAAATCATTGAAAAATCCATGGATTTGGGACTGATTACCGATTGGTTTTTGTTCTGTGACAATTCCATCCGAATCGCCCCGCCACTAATCATCTCCATGGAGCAAATTAAGGAAGCCTGCGACATCTTGCTTGAGGCAATTGATGGTTGCTGATTTTCTCCCTCCTCCAAGGATATTGTATCATAAAAACCATCTAAAATCCATGAATTAATTTCCTTTCCTACCAAACATAAAGAGCACGAATAACTATATTTGCGGCTTATTTTAGAAGGACCACAGAACAATAATATAATGGCTGATTTTTTTGAAGAAATGAAATGGAGGGGGATGATCCACGACATCATGCCTGGAGCGGAAGAACAACTCAATAAGGAAATGACCACAGCTTATATCGGATTTGACCCTACGGCTGATTCGCTGCATATTGGGCATTTGGTTCAGATTATGATATTGGTTCACCTTCAAAAATCAGGGCATAAACCATTGGCACTGGTCGGTGGAGCTACCGGCATGGTGGGCGACCCTTCCGGGAAATCCGCTGAACGAAATCTGCTAACCAAAGAAATACTGGATCACAATCTGGCAGGTGTGCAAGCTCAACTAGAGCAATTCTTAGATTTTGAATGCGGAGAAAATTCAGCCGAAATGGTCAATAACTATGATTGGTTCAAGAATTTTAACTTTCTGGATTTTATCCGAGATGTTGGCAAGCACATCACAATCAATTATATGATGTCGAAAGACTCTGTAAAATCAAGATTGGAATCTGGTCTTTCATTTACAGAATTCAGTTACCAGCTCGTGCAGGGGTATGATTTTTACCATTTATATAAAAATAAAAACTGCAAGCTTCAGCTCGGAGGATCTGACCAATGGGGGAATATTGTAACAGGGACTGAACTAATCCGCCGAATGGACAATGGAGAGGCTTTTGCCATTACCACGCCGCTGATTAAAAAAGCAGATGGCACCAAGTTTGGCAAAACTGCAGGAGGCAATGTGTGGCTCGACAAAAAACGAACTTCACCATACAAATTTTATCAATATTGGATCAACTCCTCTGATGATGATGCCAAAAACTACATCCGGATTTTCACCCTCAAAACGAAAGAGGAAATTGAAGATCTGGAAAAAGAACACGACGAGGCACCGCATTTGAGGTTGTTGCAAAAAGCACTTGGCGAGGATATTACCACGCGGGTACATTCCAAAGAAGAATTGGACAAGGCCATTCACGCATCACAGATTCTCTTTGCAAAAAAAGCCACAGACGAAATCAACAACATCGACGAGCAAACTTTGCTTTCTGTTTTCGAGGGAATCCCTATGATTGACATTTCTAAATCAGACCTTGAAGGCACCTCAAATCCCATAGATTTGCTCTCTGACGTAACGAAGGGAGAAATCTTTACATCAAAGGGAGAAGCGCGCAGGATGATCCAGGGTGGTGGCGTTTCAATCAATAAAACCAAAATTGAAAATGTAGATCAAATCCCTACTTACAAGTTATTGCAGGACAAGTATCTATTGGTGCAAAAAGGAAAGAAGAATTACTATTTGGTAGAAGTTAGATAATTTGCTCTTTTCCCAGTGCCTGTGCTTGGCGTTCTTCATCTGTCATCTTTCGCTTCCATCGATTGTGAGACCAGAGCCAAAAGGGTGGATTTTCCATGATTAATTTTTCGAGGCATTTGGTATGTAATTCGGTGATTTCGCCATCGCTTGTAGTGGCAGGGTTTTCGTGCAACACTTCCAGGTCACAACTGTAATATCCTCTTTTCACTTTGTTTACTTTGATATAAACCACGGGATAATTGTATTTGACAGCGAAAGTTTCGGTTCCGAGGTGAAAGGAAGTTTCTTGATTCAGGAAAATGCCCCAATGAACTTTTTTGGTGTAGGTTGGTGATTGATCCCCACCAAAAATCGGCATGGTTAGCCTGTCCTTATTGTTAATAAAAAATCTTGGCACCAAGCTTTTAGAGAGAATTTCCATGCCATATTCAGATCTCGATTTAGCAATGATGTCATTAAAAAATTTATTCTTTAATGGAGCATAAATACTGATCGCTTGATGGGGTGAATAGAAATTCATGCTTTTGGCGAGAAATTCCCAATTGTTATAATGGCTTGCAGACAATATAACGCTGCGTCCTTCATCATAAAACTTTTGAAAAACTTCCGGATTTTCCACTTTAAACCGACGTAGCATCTCTTCTTTTGAGATGCTCACAAGTTTTATGTTTTCGATAAGAAGGTCACAAAGATGCCGGTAAAACGCCTTTTGAATGGCTTTGATCTCCTTTACCGATTTTTCCGGAAAGGAATTCGTGAGATTTTTTAGCACAACTGATTTTCTGTAACCCGTCACGTGATACACCAATAAAAAAGCAACATCTGAAAATAAATACAAGACAGACAATGGCAGGTATGACAATGGCTTGAAAACCAAATAGTAAAAAAATTGACTCATCGCTCGCAGTATTGAAATGGTCGAAGGAAATTATTCCATCACATCTTCTCAAACCTGAGAGAGATGGAAAAGTTTGCAATCGGCAAAATTATAATTTTGCAAAATTACATTTTCCATTTTTAACATAAAATAATGCCTCAAAAATCCATGGATTTATAAGGTATTTCCAGTATCAAATGCGAAAGCCTTGCCGCAAGATTGTGACAAGGCTTTTATGTGTTTAATTTGATAAATCAGGTTTTATATCTGCGAGCAACGGGCTGGTTTTAAAATAAAGTCCGTGATATTTGAGACGGTGTCCTTGTATTCTGCCAGATCTTTGATCGCCGCCCATCCCGGACTGCTCACAAATTGCTTCCAGTTTTTGTCACGTTCCGCCATATCCTTAAAAACAAGCATATAAGTTAGATTGGGCATCAACTGGCCAAATAAAGTCTCGCCAAAAAACACAGGGGTCAGACCAGTATCATGAAAAACCTGTATCTCCCCCGCAATATTGAACATGTCGATTTTCTTCTTGGCACTCATGACATTGTGGCTTTCATAAGTTCGCAACTCCATAATGCGCTCATTTCCCATGGCCGCCTTTGGTGAAGTAACTTTCGGCATTCCTTTAAAGGCTTTCATCAATCCGCGCTCTACACGCAGATAAGCTGGATTGGAAATTGAAGATTCCAGGAAGTCTTTTCCTGCCATTTTATAGCCGCTATCGTCCATCAGTTTATCGCGATACGTCATTACGGAATCCAAACTATCATGAGGAATCAGCACATAAAGCGAAGGATTGTTAAGGCCATAAGTCACATTGAACACGCCAATATTAGTAATGCCCAATTTTTCCATGGCTGGAATGGCCGCTTCGGCGTAAAATTTCTCAACCCTTCCTTTATTATCCCCAGGTGGCAGATTATATTTTAATAACTCGATATACTGCTGATCATCGGCAATGGTACTTTTTGCCCCAGGATAAGCAACTAGAGGAGCAAGGGAAAGTGGACCAAGACCTGCTAAAAAATTTCTTCGTTTCATAATTTGTGGATTTGTATTAAGGTAATAAATATAATCAAGTGTCGATCGAATACAAAAAATGCCTCAAAATCCATAGGCTGTATCATCGCCTCTTGAATCCGCACCAGCTTCTAGCCTCCCATCCGGTAGCACCAATATAGCATCTACACTCCCGATAGAAGACCGCTCCTTAGTTTCGTGCCCAAACTTTTGCAATTCATCCAATTGTGTTTTATCAAATCGACCATGTTCATATTGGATATAGTCTGGCAACCATTGGTGATGAAATCGAGGAAAGTCAACCGCCCCCTGCATATTCAATCCAAATTCGACAACATTTATAATGGTCTGAAATACAGAAGTAATTATCGTGGAACCCCCGGGCGTCCCCAGCACCATGAATAAATCACCGTTTTTTTCCATAATCGTAGGCGTCATGGAGCTCAGCATCCTTTTGCCGGGTTCTATCGCATTAGCCTCACCCCCAACCAATCCAAACATATTTGGAGAGCCCGGTTTCGCAGAAAAATCGTCCATTTCATTATTTAGGAAAAAACCTGCCCCACCTACGATCACATAACTTCCAAATGCTCCATTAATCGTGGTTGTAGAAGATATAGCGTTCCCCTGCCCATCTATGATAGAAAAATGTGTCGTTTGTTCATGTTCTTGGGAAATCTCACCTGCCAAAATATCTTCAGACCTTGTTGCCTTTGTAAGGTCAAAATCATGCACCCGGGTTTTTAAATAATCATCATCCAATAGTTGTGCTATGGGGACATGTACAAAATCGATATCACCAAGATATACCGACCGATCTGCATACACCCTTTTTTCAAGTTCTGTAATCGTATGGATTGTTCTCACATCATTAATCCCCCATTTCTTAATCGGAAAATTTGATATCATCTTGAATAGTTGCCCAATAGCTACCCCTCCACTCGATGGTGGCCCCATGGATGTAATCGTGAAATCTTTGTAATCAAATTGAACAGCATCTCTCCAAATAGATTGATAATTTTTCAAATCATCTAGAGAAATCAGTCCTCCTCCTCGCTCCATTTCATCAACCAATAATTTTGCCGTTTCACCTTCGTAAAACCCCTCTCGACCATCTTTGGCGATGCGCTCCAACGCCATGGCCAAATCATGATTATGGATGACATCTCCCTTGCTCCACGATTCCTTTAAAAAATAAGTTGGGGTGATAGTGTTGACGTTTTGGATTTGTTCATGTGCATTGTTCAATTTCGCAGCTTCCTTTTCGGTAAGTATATACCCCCTTGCCAACCGGATGGCTGGCTGCAATAATTCAGCCCAGTCCATTTTTCCAAACTTCTCATGGGCGGTACTCATGCCATCCACAGATCCCGGCACACCAACAGCCAGATGGCCCATTCGGCTTCTATCGCTGTCAGGTTCTCCTGACTCATCTAAATACATGTCCCGACCTGCTGCTTCAGGAGCTTTTTCCCTATAGTCTAGCGTATGGAATTCTCCCTCGTTTGTGCGGTAAATCATAAAACCCCCACCGCCGATATTACCTGCACTAGGATAAACTACTGCCAACGCGAAATGCACGGCCACAGCTGCATCAATGGCATTTCCTCCATCTTTCAAAATGTTCATTCCTATTTCAGAAGCCAATGGATGCGCTGAAACCACCATGGCCTTTTCGGCGACAAAACCTTTACGATTCGGAATTTCCTTGACAGGATTATCTGTACATGAAAAAATCAACAACGAAACTCCAAAAAGAAACAATCTATACTTCATATTTAAAATTCCTTAATACCTCTTATAATTCGCTAATTCCATATCCACCATTCTGCCTTCTCCCAAAATAACACCCCTATCTACGCTCGCCAACCAATTCAAAATATAGAGAATAAAGGATTTTCATGGCATTCATGGATTTTGAGTGGTTTTTTTGATTTTATATTTAGATACTGAATATAGACGCTAGAACAAATACCATATCCTCTTCCACCAAGTAATAAATAAAATTTTACTTAGATATTACCTATCAATAAAAATCATAAAAGTATGATCATTTTTTCGCAACCGCCTTCAGACTTAATACACAATTAGTGAATAATTACAGTAAATCTTTTTAATTTCGCGACTTAATCAAATTTTTTTATGCTTAAGAAGACAAAAATTGTAGCCACCATTTCCGACAGGAAATGTGATATAGAATTGATCAAATCACTCAAAGATGCCGGCATGGATGTGGTAAGGTTAAATACAGCACATCAAACCCATGAAGACACCTTAAAAGTTATAAATAACGTCAGAAGTGTTTCTGAAAAAATCGCTCTTCTTTTAGATACCAAAGGCCCTGAAATCCGTACCACAAAATCAAGTGAAAGCATTCCCGTATCATTTGGGGACACCATCAAAGTAATAGGCGACCCAGATGGCATTACCAGCAAAGAATGCGTATATGTAAATTACCGTGGGTTCGTACATGATCTATCCGTTGGGAGCCGCATCCTGATCGATGATGGAGAAATAGAACTGGTAGTGAAAGAAAAGAATGAGTCTTCACTGCTTTGCGAGGCAACAAATAACGGTGAAATCAACGGTAAAAAAAGTGTAAACATCCCATCTGTCCATGTCAAACTCCCGGCCTTGAGCCAAAAAGATATTGAGTATATTCATTTTGCAGTCGATCAGAATCTGGATTTTATCGCACATTCATTTGTCCGCAATAAGGAAGATGCCCAAGCTGTTCAGGATATTTTGGACGATAGAGGAAGCAATATCAAAATAATTGCAAAGATTGAAAACCAAGCGGGGGTAGATAATATTGATGAAATTCTGGATCATGTCTATGGTATCATGATCGCCCGAGGTGATCTGGCGGTGGAAATCCCACAGGAGCGGATACCAATCGTACAAAAAATGATTATTGATAAATGCATTGCTAAGCGGAAGCCTGTGATCACGGCTACCCAGATGCTGCATTCGATGATTCAAAATCCAAGACCAACCCGAGCGGAAATAAGCGACGTAGCCAACGCCGTATATGATGGCACCGATGCGATTATGTTGAGTGGTGAAACAGCTTATGGAGATTATCCTATCCAAGCGGTAAAGACAATGGCAAATATCGCCAGAGAAATAGAGTCTGCTACACCACCAATGAAGGAAACGCTTCATTTAATTATCAATGATGAAATCACGGCTTTTTTGGCCATTTCAGCTGTCAAGGCTTCTATTGAGCTGAATTCCAAAGCCATCATTGCAGACACAAGTACCGGACGTACTGTTAGAGCATTGGCCGCTTATCGAGGAGATAAGATGATTTTTGCCCAATGTTATGCCAAAAGCGTCATGAGAGAATTGTCACTATCTTACGGTGTGAACCCCAATTATTCTACTATGAATGATACAACTGAAGGGTTTCTCCGTGATGCACTCAATGCTCTTGAAAAAGAATATAAATTGCGTAAAAATGATCGTGTAGTTGTGTTAGCAGGAAATTTTGGACCATCTCACGGCCCATCATTTATTGAAGTGAGCACAGCTGAAAACTTGAGAAAAAAGACTACCAACAGGGTGGCATAATACTTGCCGCTATGTGAATATTAAACCCGATAAGCCTTATATCGCATATCAGGTTTTTATATGGATTTTGTTTTTATTGCCATTTTTGCCTCAGGGAATTATCCCAGTTGAATAACCAAAAAATCAGTCCATTTCTGAAAGTTCCAGCCAGCGCATTTCCTTTTCTTCTATTTGATGTGTGAGAGTTTCGATTTCCGAAGCCCAAGATGTCAGCTCCTCATGATCAGCAGAGCCTCCGTTTAACTTTGCAACCAACTCTTCCTTTTGGGATTCTAGCTTTCCGATCTCACTTTCCAACGACTTAAACTCCTTCTTTTCCATGAAACTCAACTTTTGTTTTGCAGTTTCCATGGATTTTGGAGCCTTTTTTTCATTGTCCTTGGCTTTAAGGGTTTTATTATTAGATGCTCCCTTCTGCTCCTGTGCCTGATGGTTTCTAAAGTCAGAGTAATTGCCTGGAAAATCCATGATTTCCCCATTTCCTTTAAACACAAACAGATGCTCGGTAAGCTTATCCATAAAATACCTATCATGCGAAACGACGATGAGTGTGCCTTCGAAATTGGACAGATAATCTTCCAACACATTCATCGTGAGGATATCAAGATCATTGGTTGGCTCATCAAGAATGAGGAAATTTGGAGCCAAAATCAAAACTCTCAGCAATTGCAACCTTCGTTTTTCGCCCCCGCTCAGCTTCACAACGGGTGTCATGTGCATTTCGTGAGGAAACAAAAAATGATTTAAAAACTGGGCTGCAGTGATGGTTGCACCGTCAGAAAGTTTGACCACTTCGGCCACCTCCTTTACCACGTCAATCACCTTAGTACCAACAGGATATTGGATTTCCTCCTGTTTATAATAACCAAATTGGGTTGTTTCGCCGAGATCAACTTCTCCTCCTTCCAACTTTATTTGGCCTGTTATCGCATTTAGAAAAGTGGTTTTCCCTGCTCCATTTTCGCCAATAATCCCTATTCTGTCCTTTCGCTTGAATATATAGCTAAAGCCATCAAGGTATTTCTGCCCGTCATATATTTTTGTGAGATTGGAGAGTTCCAGTATTTTTTTTCCTTGCCGCTTGGTATTTATTTTTAAAGTGAGTGAATCTTCGTTCAGGTCTTTGGCGGCCACATCCATTAGGTCATGGGCAGCATCTATTCTGTATTTTGCTTTGGTCCCCCTTGCTTTTGGCATTCGACGAAGCCAGTCCAGTTCCTTTACCAAAAGGTTTTTGGCCTTGGACACTTCCATGGCTTCCTGCGACTTTCGCTCAGATTTTTTTTCTAAATAAAAAGAGTAATTACCCTTATAGGTGTAAATGGTCTGGTCATCTATCTCGATGATCTCATTCGTGACCTCTTCCAAAAAATACCTATCGTGTGTTACGAGCAAAAGCGACATGGATTGTGTGGAGAGGTACTTTTCCAGCCATTCAATTACAGAGATATCTAAGTGGTTGGTTGGCTCATCGAGAATCAGAAAGTCAGGCTTTTCTACAAGTGTGGCTGCCAGAGCTACCCTTTTCCTTTGCCCTCCAGAAAGTTCATCCACATAAGCATCTAAGTCATGAATACCGAGTTTACCCAAAATCTGCTTTACCTGAGATTCAAAATCCCAAGCGGAAAGCATATCCATTTTATTGAATAAATTCATATACTGCTTACTGCCCACATCAGGGTTATCCCCTTCCATAAATTGTTCGTAGGCACTAACAGTAGAAAGCAGTTCATTGTCATGATTGAAAATAAAATTCCGAACTGTAAGGTGATTCTGAAACTCTGGATTTTGGGTTAAAAAACCTATTTTTATACCCTTTCTAAAAACTACATGCCCACTATCGGCAGCTTCCAAGCCACCAATAATTTTTAGCAACGTGGATTTACCACAACCATTTTTTCCAACCAAGGCAACTTTCTGCCCTTGGCTGATACCAAAAGTGAGGGAATTGAAAAGCGGCTGTTCGTTGTAACTTTTAGATAGTTGCTCTACAGAAAGATAATTCATCTATTGATCGCTATCCTTTTTTGAATCATCATCTTTCTTTGACCCAAAGAAATCAGAAAAAGTAGATTTCACATCTTTGAAAGTATCCTTTGCCATTTTCTCCACTTTGTCGATGGTTTCTTTATTGTCTTCCCTTATCTTTTTGAATTCCTCATTCACCTCATCCCTCGATCTCTTCAATTCCTGGATCCGGGCATCGATCCCTTTTTTTACATCCTCTTTGGAAATCTCTGATTGTTCCAATAGCTCATCGATTTTTTGCGACAAGTCTTTGATTACTTTTTTTGTTTTGGATTCCTGATCGCTCATGACTTTTATTTTTTTTGTAAAGGTATAAATATATGTATGAATAGTCAGCTAAATAGATGCTCATAAAAACTATCTAAAATCCATGAAATCAATATTGTCAAGGCAATGTAATATGCCTGTTATAATAGAAATAACAATTTCAGCAAATCCCTATTATATTTGTATATAAAAAATTCCATGAAAAAAATCATTGCCCATTCATTGCTTATCTTTCTCATTTTATTTGCTACATCATGTGCTTCTACCAAAGTCAAAAAACGGAGTCAGCCAAAGCATGGTCCTATCCCATGTCCGGTAAAGGACTGCTAAGTAAAATACTGAAAGCTTATTTGTAGTTTTCCTTAGTATATTATGGCTCTTAGTCAAACTATAAGTACTTTTGTGTGCCAATTCATTATTGAATTTATTTTCTATGAAAAAGATCATCGTCGCCATTGATGGTAATTCGGGTTGCGGCAAGAGCTCAACTGCAAAAGCACTCGCTAAGGCTTTGAAATTTATTTATATCGATACCGGAGCAATGTACAGAGCGGTTACCTTGTTTTTCATCAAACATAGGATTGATCTGAAAAATGAATCGGATGTAAAAGAGGCTCTCAAGCAAATCGACATTTCCTTTAAGTATAACACAACCACCTGCAATAACGAAACTTATCTTAACGGAAGAAATGTGGAAAACCAGATACGAAAGATGGAAGTATCGGATCTGGTCAGTGCAGTAAGCGAAATTTCACAAGTACGGACTCAGCTCGTTAACCAGCAAAGAAAGCTTGGTGAAAGCAAAAGCTTGGTCATGGATGGCAGAGATATCGGAACAGTAGTCTTCCCTAATGCAGATTTAAAAATTTTTATGACTGCTGACTTGAAGGTCAGGGCATTGCGAAGGCAAAAAGAACTTATGGATAAAAATGTGTCTGTTGACCTGAAAGATATTGAAGAAAACTTAGCAAACCGGGATCGCATCGACTCTACTAGAAAAGACAGCCCCTTGAAAAAAGCAGAAGGAGCCCATGAAATTGATACAAGTCGCCTTACTTTTGAAGAACAGGTAGATCAGATACTTCAATTGATCCGGCATGAAATAGAACCCGCGTAATATGAAAGTCACTGTAGATCAAAATTCTGGATATTGCTTTGGTGTGGAGTTTGCCATCCAAATGGCAGAAGATGAGATGGAGCAAGCAGACAAATTATATTGTTTGGGAGATATCGTACACAATGACATGGAGGTAAAAAGGCTCAATGCACAGGGACTGCGGATCATAGACCATGAACAACTCAGGGAACTACACGATTGCAAGGTATTGATCCGTGCTCATGGAGAGCCTCCAGAAACTTATTCCATCGCACTAAAAAATAACATCGAATTGATTGACGCTTCGTGTCCTGTTGTGTTAAAGCTGCAAAACAGGGTAAGACATGCTTTCGAAAAGATGAATAAGAAAGATGGCCAAGTAGTAATATATGGCAAGAAAGGCCATGCAGAAGTCATCGGCCTCTCGGGACAAACAGGCAATAGCGCCATCATTGTCACAGACGAATCCGATTTGGACAAGATAGACTATACCCGGCCAGTATCGCTATTTAGCCAGACAACAAAAAGCACACAGGGGTTTTATGATATTAAAGCAAAAATAGAAAACCGCTTTGGAGATCAGTCGCAAGTGGTTGCAGAAGAGTGCTTTGATGCACACGACAGCATTTGCAGACAAGTTTCCAATCGGGAGCCTCGTATGGAAAAATTTGCCAAAGAGCACGACGTTGTACTATTTGTAAGTGGGAAGAAGAGCTCCAATGGCAAGGCCTTGTACAAAGTGTGTAAAACCCATAATGATAGAAGCTATTTTATAGAAAATAGCTCTGAAGTCAATCCAGGCTGGTTTCTCGAAGATGACTCTATTGGAATCTGCGGAGCCACATCCACTCCCATGTGGCTGATGGAAGACGTGGCACGATGCATCGATGAGACAACAAAAAAATCAGTTGAAAATGCTTAAAAATCCATACATAAGTAAATTCAATAAAAAATATTTTAAAAGTTGCAAAAAGACCTCCTATGAAGGTGGTTTAATGAAAATTTAGTTATTTTTGCGATTTAAAAAAACAGGATATTAATCAATTCTTAGATGTCACATACGATAAAGCTAAAAAAAGGGTTTGACATAAACCTGGCAGGAAAAGCACAAAAAAAACTTGCAGAATGTGACCAACCAAAAACTTTTGCTTTAAAACCCACAGATTTTCTCGGTATTGAGCGGCCCAAAGTTATCGTTAGTGAAGGCGATACTGTCAAAGCGGGCGATCCCATTTTCTTCTGTAAAATGATGGAAGATGTGAAGTACTGCGCTCCGGTAAGCGGCGAAATTGTGGAAATAAAAAGAGGGGAAAAGCGAAAATTGTTGGAAATCAAAATCCTTGCAGACAAGGAGGTGGTCCATGAAGAATTTAGGAAATTCCCAATTTCGGATATACCCGGAATAAAAAAGGAAGAGGCGATCGACCAACTTATTAAAAGTGGTGTTTGGCCAAATATCATTCAAAGACCATATGGAATTGTCGCCAACCCCAATGACACGCCAAAATCCATCTTCATTTCTACATTCGATACCCATCCTTTGGCTGCAGACCCAGGATTTGCTTTATCTGGTGAGGAAAAATATTTCCAAACAGGAATTAACATACTTAATAAGCTAACTTCAGGAAAAGTTCATCTGGGATTAGATGGCAGAGACGAAATAGCCGCAATTTTTTCTCAAGCAGAAAACGCTGAATCGCATAAAATCAGCGGGAAACATCCTGCGGGAAACGTTGGTGTACACATCCATCATATTGATCCGATTGGCAAAGGTGATTTAGTATGGACTATCAGTCCTTTTGGAGTAGTACAAATAGGAAAATTATTCTTAGAAGGAAAATATGATGCGTCTAAAATCATCGCATTAGCAGGATCCGAAGTGAAAAATCCGGCCTATTATAAAACCTATACCGGTGCATGCATCGATAAACTGATTGAAAATAATCTTTCTGACAATGATGTCCGGCTCATAAGTGGAAACGTGCTGACTGGTGAAAAATTAAAATCTGATGGACACATAGGTTTTTATCACCAACAAATAACTGTAATTCCTGAAGGTCATCACAGCGAATTCTTTGGGTGGATTCTTCCTACTACTAAAAAGCTTAGCTTTCACAGAGCATTTGGATTACTATCATTTTTGAATGGAGAGAATAAAGAATATGTCATAGATACAAATACCAAAGGAGAACACAGGGCATTTGTACAAACAGGCGTGTTTGAAAAAGTACTTCCAATGGATATTCTTCCTACATATTTGTTCAAAGGAATCCTTGCTGAAGATTTCGATGACATGGAAAATTTAGGCATTTATGAGTTGATTGAAGAGGATATCGCTTTATGCGAATTCATAGATGTGTCTAAAAACAATTTACAAAAGATATTAAGGGAAGGTTTGGAAATAATTAAAAACAGTTAATAATAAATGAAATTATTAAGAGATATATTCGACAAGAACAAACCCCAATTTGAAAAGGGGGGGAAATTCGAAAAGCTCATGCCTTTGTTCGAGTCGTTTGAAACAATGGCTTTTGTACCCTATGAGGTGACTCCGGCCAAGGGTGGACAGATCAAGGATGCTGTCGACTTGAAACGACTGATGATGACAGTGATTATATCCATGATTCCATGCTTGCTTTTTGGTATTTGGAATGTGGGATATCAACATGCGCTGGCAACTGGTGAGACCATGACATTCCTTGAGCAAGTAGGTATCGGCGCTTTAGTTGTATTGCCTATTGTTATAGTATCATACGGGGCAGGACTTACTGTAGAATTCATTTTTGCCATCAAAAAAGGGCATGCCCTCAATGAAGGATTTTTGGTTTCAGGAATGCTTATTCCGTTAGTAATGCCTCCAGATATTCCACTTTGGCAAGTAGCACTGGCTACGGTTTTTGCCGTGGTAATAGGAAAGGAAGTATTTGGGGGTACCGGGATGAATATTTTAAATGTGGCGCTTACAGCAAGAGCTTTTCTTTACTTTGCTTACCCTTCACAAATATCAGGTGAAGTTTGGACTTATTTAGGTGATAAAACTCCGATTGATGGATATTCAGGCAGTACGACTCTTGCTATAGCAAATCAAGCGTCAGTCGCGGATTCTAGCAGTGTGATAGATGCACTCGCTCATTCCAATACCGCCATTAGTGCTGATTTCTTTAGCTTTTCAAATTTATTCCTTGGATTTATTCCGGGGTCTATTGGAGAAACTTCTACGCTAATGGTACTCATTGGAGCTGCAATACTAATTATTACGGGAGTTGGTAGTTGGAAAATTATAGTAAGTGTATTTGGAGGCGCATATTTAACTGCATTATTATTCAATATAATAGGGGTGAATGAGTTTATGCTAATGCCTGCAGCTTACCACCTAGTAATTGGTGGTTTAGCATTTGGAGCAGTATTTATGGCGACAGACCCAGTTACAGCAGCGCAAACCGAGAAAGGAAAGTGGATTTATGGTTTTCTGATAGGTATTCTGACAATTATCATTCGTGTTTTTAACCCGGCTTATCCAGAAGGAATAATGCTAGCAATTTTACTAATGAATGTTTTCGCACCATTGATCGATTTTTATATAGTTAAAGCAAACAAACAAAGGAGGATTCGACGTGCAACAGTCTAACACTTATATTATCGTATTTTCCGCCATACTGACTATCGTTTTAGGCGGATTGCTGTCATTGGCCAACCAAGGGTTGAAGCCGATGCAGGAAAAATCTGTAGAGCTAGATACCAAGAAAAAAATTCTTGGAGCCGTAATGGATCTTGGTGATAAAAAAGGCGCAGAGATTATAGATTTGTATGGAAAATCTATACAATCTATGGTAGTCAATGTTAATGGAGAGCCGGTAGAAAAGGATGAAAAGGGGAATAACATTGTTGCTGAAGATGTAAATGTGGCGAAAAACTACAAGAAAGCCCCCGAGGATCGTTTGTACCCGGTATTCAAATACCACAAGGAGGGAAGCCCAGACGCGGTGGAAGCATATATTTTCCCAGTTTATGGTAAAGGACTTTGGGGTCCTATTTGGGGGTTTATTGCTCTCGAAACTGACTTAACAACAATCAAAGGTGTCTCCTACGATCATAAATCAGAAACTCCAGGTCTTGGTGCTCGCATTACTTCTTCAGAAGTTAGTGATCGATATAATGGAAAAAAGGTTTTTGACGATCAAGGAAAATTAATATCTGTGGCGATGTTGAAGGGTGAAAACAATGCCCCTTCCAAATTAAATGAACATATCATAGATGGGATGTCTGGTGCTACACTTACTGCAAATGGAATGAATGAAATGCTCGCAAGTTATTTCAAGTACTATCAGGCATATATCAAAAAGGTTAAAAACAATACATCTCAAAAAGTGGCTTTACTTCACTAAAAGAAATATAGCAAAATGAGTACACAAACATTAGAAAAAGCAGTCGAAAAGAAGCCCGCAGAGGCGGCTCTTTCCAAACGGAGGAAAAAGTTTATCAATGACCCGCTCAGCGATGACAACCCAATAACAGTACAGGTACTGGGAATTTGTTCCGCGCTTGCTGTCACAACACAAATGAAGCCTACGCTTACCATGGCTATATCAGTGATTTTCGTGATGATCTTTTCCAACCTAATCATATCCTTGATGAGGGCAATGATCCCATCACGTGTGAGGATCATCGTACAACTTGCCATAGTTGCGACCTTGGTTACACTTGTAAGTGAAGTGCTCAAAGCTTATCAATACGATATGTACAAAGAGTTGTCTGTCTTTGTTGGTCTTATCATTACAAATTGTATCGTCATGGGTCGATTGGAGGCATTTGCTCTTGCAAACAAACCATGGGATTCGATATTAGATGCAGTGGGTAATGGACTTGGGTATGGCTGGATAATATTGGCAGTAGCCTTTTTTAGAGAAGTTTTAGGTTCGGGCAAACTATTTGGATGGCCTGTGTTTGAAGCAATTGGGATTCAAAATTTTCCAACCAATGGATTAATGGTTACTCCAGTTGGAGCATTTTTTATTCTAGGCTTGATCATATGGGTGCAGCGCAATAAAAGTGGCTACGTAGAACATTAAAATTAAAAACAATGGAATTATTTAACCTTGCAATAAAATCAATATTTATAGAAAATATGATCTTTGCCTACTTTTTGGGCATGTGTTCATACTTGGCCGTTTCTAAAAAGGTAAGTACGGCACTTGGTCTTGGTATGGCGGTTGTATTTGTATTAACTATTACGGTACCACTCAACTGGGTATTGACAGAATATGTATTAAAGGAAGGTGCTTTGGCTGGCATCAGTAGTGATCTGGCTACCGTTGATCTGATGTTTCTTAGTTTCATCATGTACATCGCAGTAATCGCAGCTATGGTGCAATTGGTTGAAATGATAATTGAAAAATTCTCGCCTTCACTTTATGGTTCTTTAGGTATATTCCTTCCTTTGATCGCAGTAAACTGTGCCATACTTGGCGCCTCGCTTTTTATGGCAGAAAGAGATTATTCAATTGCAGAAGCCACAGTTTATGGATTTAGCTCAGGTATTGGATGGTTATTAGCGATAATTGCGTTGGCAGCCATACGCGAAAAACTAAAGTATAGTGATGTTCCTGATGGATTGAAGGGACTTGGCATTACGATGCTACTAACCGGGCTGATGGGAATTGCATTCATGTCTTTCATGGGCATTCAGTTGTAAGAGATTTGTAGTTATTATAGATATACTAAAGCTGATCATGAAAATGGTCAGCTTTTTTTTTAATTTCAAGTGGCAATAATTAACTCGCCTCTTTATGAAATGGACTTATCTTCTATCCCAAAAATTCAAAGTAGCAGTATCACTAACCGTAATTATTGTCATGGTCTTAATGACCAATTTTTTAAATAAAAGGCATTTCGGAGAACTTCAACAATCATTTTCATCTGTCTATGAGGATCGTTTATTGGTTCAGATTTACATTTATAAAATAGCGAATCAACTGCATGAAAAAAAACAACTTTGGAATGATATAGACCATAACAATATCTCTTCGATTCTAGCACTGGATGAAAATATTGATAGTTCAGTGCACACCCTGATTGAGGATTATGAAAACACTGTACTTACAGAAAAGGAGTCAATCCTTTTTTCTCAGTTAAAGGAGAAGCTAGCCGAATTGTCTATACTTGAAAAATCTATTTTTTCTCAAGTTGGTCAACCAGATTATCTCAAAGCTTCGGGGAAAGCGAGTGAGATGCTTGATGAGATTTCAACCAATTTGGATCAACTTTCAAATATTCAGCAAGAAGAAGGATTGAGATTAATTGACAAATCAAAACAAATTGTTGCCTCTAGCAAGATGGCATCAAAGGTGGAACTGATCATTCTTATTGTTATCGGACTTGTAGTTCAGGCCTTGCTTTTTTCTTCAAAATCATCTGTTTCCAAAATCAACCAAAACTCCAGACTAAATTAAAACATTTTCAAAAAAATCTCCTCTCCATTTGAACCTTATTGCGTTTAAAATCAGGCCTCTTTAGCAACATTTATCCTTAGTGTCTCATAGACTTTATCAATGGCCTCCAATGTATCAGAAAGGACGATAAGTACATCATTGGCTTCAATTATTGTTGATCCATTGGGGGTCAAATATTTATTATTTCGTTTTATCATGGCAATGATGGCAGTTTTAGGAAATGCCAAATCCACAATTTTTTTATCTACAGCGTAACAATCCATTGTAACTTTTATTTCCTTCATGGCGGTTTTAGGATGTTCTGATAAAAAAGCTTCAGTTATGTCGAGCGGCTTTGCCTCTTCGGGTAATGCAACCTTAAGCCATTTTGCGACAACAGAAAGTGTTGTACCTTGTATGAGTACAGAAGTGATAGAAATAAAAAATACAATATTAAAAATCATGTCTGCCTTATCTATCCCTGCCAAGAGCGGGTAAGTTGCAAATACGATTGGAACGGCCCCGCGTAATCCAACCCATGAAATGTACCACCTTCGCCTATTCTTCATCTTGAAAGGCAGCATACTGATAAAAATACTTATTGGTCTGGCAACAAAGATCAAAAAGAGTGAAATAAGCAATCCGATGCCAATTACGGGAAGTACTTGGGTCGGATAAACCAACAGTCCCAACGTCAGGAATAGTACGATTTGCATAAGCCATGCCAATCCATCGAACATCCTCATGATGGTTTTTTTATGGATTAGGTCTTGATTGCCTAAATAAACAG
>JAUHYU010000023.1 GCA_030426345.1 Bacteroidia bacterium | reverse complement strand
ATCAAAAAGGATAATACTGCTGTGAAAATTATATATCGTTTCATTATTGTATGTTTTTGGCACACCTAAAACCTAAGTTCTGGATGCTGTAGTTTGCCTTGATGCTTCCCCTAAATGCATAACGCATAAATGCCGCATAATCCATGAGATTGGTGGCATTTATTGCTGCACTACCGCAAAAGAGATCCCTTTCCGTATCAACATCTTGTCTTGACTCTCCTGAGATCAGTACCGAGTTGAAATCGCTCGTCCACTCCCAAACCAAGCCGTGCATGTCGTAAATGCCCCAATAGTTTTTGTAGGTGCTACCTACTTCGTTTTTATAGGTTTTGGGAATTTCGTATCCCGCTACAATTTTTTGATTGAATACGCTATCCCTTTGTGCATTTGGCATGGTTTCGCTGGCCATCGCGGCATACTCCCATTCATCCATGGTTGGCAACCTCTTTCCCTGACATTCGCAATAATCCTTGGCGGCATACCAGGAAACAGTAGTGGCTGCAGATTTTAGAGATGTCTCCTTGGCGAGAGTTGTGTCGTTTTGCCATTTAGATAAATAGTTTTTATCGGCAAATAGCCTTTTCACTTTAGACCGCTGCCACTTAGGGTATTTCCTCACAAAATCCAGAAATTGTTGGTTGGTTACGGGATAAACATCCAAATTGAAATCAGCAATGGGAACTTCAGCAGAATCAGCACCATAAAGGGGGACAAAAGCCCCCCCCTTGATTTGCTTCATCTCTGACAATTGCTGACTTATTCCTGTAAAAGAAATAAGAAAAGATACTAACATAGCAGTTAGTCGTATCATCAATCTTTATTTTTTGACCTTAGCAACCATTTGCGGAGTCACTTCAGTTTTATTATTTCCCCAATTGTTGTAAATAAATGTAAGTACGTTGGCAACTTCCTCATCGCTGAGGGTTTGAGCTGTCATCACACTGTTGTACTTTTCTCCGTTTACCGTAATTTCCCCTGTTTTTCCATGGAGTACGATGTCAATGGCCCGATCAACATCTGCATTGAGATAATCCGAATTTGCCAAAGGAGGGAATACTCCTGGTATTCCTTGACCTTCACCCTGGTGGCAGGCAAAGCAAGTTTGCGAATAAATTTGCTTTCCTAGTTTTACCCTTTCTGCAGCTGATGTGGCAGTTGGTATTGCAGGTGCTTCGCCAGGCATAGATTGCAAAGCACGCCCTTCCGGATTATAGATACCTTCTTGTTTTTTGCCCGAATAGATCGTTTTGTCTTCTTCACCTTGAACTTTCAGCATTCCCAAAGCACCTTTGTTAAATGCTCGGAAAATAGAGTGATCTACAAGAATAAACGTTCCCGGCACATCCACCTTGAACTCTACGATAGCTGCTCCACCGGCAGGGATCAGCGTGGTTTGTACATTTTCATTGATGGCACTGCCACCTTCGATATGTACCCTATCAAATATTTCCCCTATTACATGAAAAGAAGAAACCAAATTTGGTCCACCATTACCAACAAATAACCGAACCGTTTCCCCAACCTTAGCGGTGATGGCATTGTCTCCATTTAGAGCTCCTACTTTGCCATTAAACACTACATAATCGGCATTTTCATCGACAGCCTTCTGCATATCAAATGGCTGCAGTCCCGGCTGTCCGTGGGCACCTTTGGTATAAAAATCACCCTGCATGATGTAGTATTCCTTATCTACAGGAGCTAATCCTCCTTCTGGTTCTACTAAAATCAACCCATACATACCATTGGCAATATGCATCCCCACAGGTGCAGTAGCACAGTGATATACATATAAACCAGGATTGAGCGTCTTAAATGAAAATGTTATTTCATGACCTGGTGCTACGAAAGAAGACTCCGCCCCTCCGCCGGGTCCGGTGACAGCATGCAAATCAATATTGTGAGGGAGTTTATTGTCAGGATGGTTTTTCAACGTAAATTCCACTTCATCACCAATCCGTGTCCTGATAAAACTTCCCGGGACACTTCCCCCAAAAGTCCAATAGATATATTTGACACCATTGACCATTTCACCTTCTTGTTCCAGAATTTCCATGTCAATAATCAACTTTTTAGCAGGCCTGTTTCCTACTGGAAAAGGAACTTTAGGTGGCGCGGTAAGTTCCGGTTTCAGCTCGCCGGAGACTTGAATTGATGCTGGATCAACCGCCTTCTCTTGCTTGGAGCAAGACCATAAAAATAAAATTGCGGCAACAACTAGAATAGAAAAAATTCTATTTTGTGAAATCTGTTTTTTCATAGTTATAAATTATTCTTTCTAAATTTTATCAATTATACGCCGATGATTTTAAGTTTTTGATGATTTGAATCATATTATTAGCTAAAAAAATGTGCGTCGACTGAAGGTAAGAATAGGTGCATAACAATGGATACTTTTTTCTTAAAAAGATTTTTTCAATTCCTGTCCCTTTTTATCCCCTCTGTTTGTCTTTAAGAAAATGAACCTTTAAAATAATCAAAAAATGGACATTACACACAATTTGGAGATCAAGGCTACTCCCACAACAATTTACAATGCGGTAGCGACGGAAAAAGGAATAAGCAGCTGGTGGTCGAAGGACTGTTCTGTAGCAGAAACCGAAAGCGGTAACTCCGTGTTGAAGTTTGACAAACAGGGTGCCATCGTCGAAATGGGTTTTAAGACTCTGTCTCTAGCCCCAAACAAAAAGGTGGTTTGGGAATGTACAGAAAATGCCAACCCGGCTTGGATCGGCACTAAAATTATAACTGAAATATCAGGACGGGCAGATGGCTGTAGCGTTGTTTTCTCCCATGCCGGTTTCGATGAAAAATGGGGCGGACAGGATCCGTTTGAAATGACAAAACAGGGATGGGAGCATTTCGTCAGTAGTCTGGTGTCGTACTGCGAGAAAGGGGAAGGTCAACCTTGGTAAGTGCATTTGCCAAGTGATGGATTTCATGGGTTTTTGGTGGTTTTGCTGTATCAACAATGATCAGTACATAATCCATGTATTGGTCATTCTGATTTACCTTTGGTGAATAATAATCAGACCCAGGTTAATGATGTACTTATTCCCCCCAATAAATTTTTAAATTGTGCGTGGATCTCCCAGAGGCAATGATGTCCCTTTTGCCGTCTCCATTCAGATCGGCTACTTTCAAATCCTCACATGCCATTCCATTTTCATCAACCCAATAGCCGGACCATGTCATTCCTTGCTTATCGTTTGCAATAAATATCTTAATACCCACCTTCTGCTCGGAATTTGGTTCCCGCCAGCCGATCACGATTTGATCAACCCCTGAATTTAGAAAATCAGCAGTGGCCAGCGCATGGCCTTGCTTTAGTTCATCAGTAAGCATTATACGTTTGTTGTGGTCAGATAAATACACAGAAAGTTGGTTTCCATGCATGGGCTCTACACCTGCCACGAAATTTTCATTCCCAATTTTACCAACACGCACTTCCCCAAAACTATGCTCTGATATAAAGCCTTTGGCAGGTGTTGTCCAATTTTTATTCTCATACGAAAAAATTTTTACCCCTTCCTTTCCTCCAATATACATCCGATCTGTTCTCCCATTATCAAGAAGATCAAAGTTATGTGTGAGGTGCATCGATTGGTCGATTAAGGTAGTTTTCCATGGCTGATTTGGATCCTTTGGTGGCAGATATGCATAAACTCTGACACCATTGCCCTCGCCATTTTTATTGCCTCTGCCGTGAAGCGGCAACACGATAAGTTGATATTGGTTGCCACTAGTTCGGGCCCAATGCATTCGGTGAACGGTTGGTTCATGATGCAGTTTTATTGCGGTCCATTTTTTCGTAGGATCTTTGGGCCTAACAAGATAATGCACGCTTCCGGAGATCTCAGCATCCGTTGTTTCACCCGGATTCCATTGTGCGCCCACAGCTACTTCCACCATCCCATCACCGTCAATATCTCGCGCTGCCAGACACACATTATCAGATGCGGTGAGGTTTTCAGCCATTACGAATCGCTTCCAGTCGCCATTCCTATACCACACAAATTCTTTTTTATCGGCCAGCAGAATGTCGGGCTTCTTGTCGCCATCTACGTCGCCAATGGCCAGACCATAGCCGATGGCAATATTGGCATCAATGGTTTGAGCTTTGAATTTTGGTGCGGGATCCAAGCTGTTGATGAAAAGTGCGATCAAGGAGAAAACAAAAGATGCCATCATATTATGTGTTTGGGGTTTGAAGCATATGCCCATTAAGTTACTAAAAATTTTTAATACGTTTTTCGACTATTATTTCATGACCTCCTGTTTTAAGGTTTAGGAGTGCTAAGAGCAATTAAAGCATGCTAAACCCATGAAGAATTGTTTTCAAATAAAAACCTTTTCCGTCAATGTCACGTTCATAAAATATGATATCAAAATAATATCAAAATAAACCTACTCGCCATGAAAAAAGAAACCATCATATCGCCTATCAGTGCATATCCGATTGCCGTGCTGGAGCTATTGCTTTTAGCCGTTGGGTTATTTGGGTTAATTGTGTTAAAAAATGCCTTGGCACTTATCGCCATTGTACTTTTCCTGTTGATTTTAGCAGGTTTTTTTATTATATATCCCAATCATTCCAAAGTGATGATCCTGTTTGGGGCTTATCAAGGAACAGTTAAAAAGAATGGTTTTTTCTGGACAAATCCTTTTTACGTAAAGCGAAATATTTCACTGCGGGCGCGGAATTTTGATAGTGAACGGTTGAAGGTAAATGACAACGTTGGCAACCCCATTTTGATAAGTGTAATCCTCGTATGGAAAGTCCAGGAAACATATCGAGCGGCCTTTGAAGTAGATGACTACGCTCAGTTTGTGAAAGTACAAACGGACGCAGCCGTCAGAAAACTGGCGGGCTCTTATCCTTACGACAATTTTGATGATCACCAGTCTGAAATTACTTTGCGATCAGGTCTGAACGAAGTAAATGTGGCTTTGGAAAAAGAGCTTGAAGAGCGGCTTAATATCGCCGGAATCCATGTGATGGAAGCGCGGATAGGTTATCTAGCCTATGCTCCCGAAATCGCCCAGGCCATGCTCAGAAGGCAACAGGCCACAGCCATCGTCGCGGCAAGATACAAAATAGTGGAAGGGGCCGTGGGCATGGTAGAGGGTGCGTTGGCAAAACTCTCTGAAAAAAACATTATTGAATTTGATGAAGAAAGAAAGGCAACAATGGTGAGCAATCTGATGGTAGTGCTTTGTGGAGACCGCGACGCACAACCTGTAATCAACACCGGAACCTTGCATCAATAGTATCATGGACGAGTATAAAATATTGAACCAGAAGACCTTTGAATCTGCAAATGCCTTTGAAAAAAAACTCAACGAGATATGTAGGCAAGGATGGAGACCAATTTCCATGGCATCGGATCATGGGAATAAATCCGTTTTACTGCAAAGGATCGACAAATACGACAGTTAGTTGTTATGCCAAAAAAAAAGCCTTTTGTATTGAGGATGAATCCGGAATTGCTCGGAGCAATTGAAAGATGGGCTGCAGATGAATTTCGCAGTTCCAACGGCCAAATAGAGTGGATTATCCATGAAGCACTGAAAAAATCTGGTAGGCTTCCCAAAAAGAAACCCGATGGTTCATAGTACTTCTGCTATATTTTGGATGTGAAAAACCGCCAAAAATCCATGGAATTTCCATGGAAAAATCATATAAAAAAAGGCCGTGTCTATGACACGGCCTTTTTTTATATTTTACTTGTTCTTTAAAAGGTCTCGAATCTCCGTCAAAAGCACTTCTTCTTTTGATGGAGGTGCAGGTGCTGCTGGCGCTGCTTCTTCTTTCTTCGCCATCTTTGCTTTCATATTATTGTATAGTTTCACAACCATGAAAATAGCATAGGCCACGATCAGAAAGGTGATGATAGAATTTATAAACAGGCCATAGTTGATCGCAACTTCTGCCGTGTCACCCATCTCAGGCTGAATTACAAATTTCAATTCTGAAAAATCCACACCACCCAATAATTTGCCAAGTGGTGGCATTAATATATCATCGACCAAAGATTTGACAATGGCGCCAAAGTAGGTGGCCATGATCAAACCAACAGCCATGTCAATGACATTTCCTTTACTAATAAATTCCTTGAATTCTTTCATGCTAGGGCTTTTAAGTTAATAGTTAGGTAAAATTTGAATAATGTAGCAATTATAGAATAACAAATATTTAGAAACAATTTTTCGGGTTAATAATGTCGTTGAAAGACGGGTAAAAATCCTTTCAAATTCCATGAATTTAAAATAGAAACAACTTAAGGGCAGCTTCGGCTTAGAAAATAATTATGCTCGTGATCATAGCTATGTGTTATTTGCTTTGAGAAAAACAACATATTTTGAGGTAATTTCCAGCAGCTTGGGAAACTCAGAATAGTTCGTTTGAGAGTACATTGGAGAGCTTTCTCTTTTCCCTTTTGATAACGTGTTTGTATGTGATTAGTGGCGTGGTTAAGCAAGGAATTTAGCAAATAAAACCGAATAGAAAATCCTCGCGGATTTTCGTAAGTAAGCTAAAACTAGCCATTAATTATAGCCATTGTGGTGTCGTTTTTTATTCAAGTTATTTGGTTTCTTTCTTTTGCAAGTTAAATACGGTTCCCGCTGGGTCCTGGATCCAATGCATATTTTCAGGAAGCTCTTCAAGTTCGTCACAAGTTTCCACACCATTTGATTCCAGATAGTTTGTCGCTACTTCTACGTCAGGAACCGCAAGCTGTAACCAAGTTTCTGAATGTGTATAGTTGTCCACACAGTCTAACCATATGATATTGTTTCCGAACTTTACTTCGTGTGTTTTCGAAACGGTTGGATTATCAATGGGCTTTTCTTCGACTTCCAACTTCAAAATGTCCCTGTAAAAAGCAACGGTTTTCTCATATTTATTTTTAGGGATTTTTATCGCAATGTTAATTCCTGCTTCAAATTTTGTATTCATACTTATCTAGTTTGTGCTTTTCAGACGGTTTAGATCAGTTTTATTGCCATACTTCCATTCTGATCCTACTCATCCCACAAAGTCTCTACCGAATACCCGGATCCCGGCATGGCCCAAAATTCCCCAACCACATATCGTGAATGCCTGTCCAGGCCGGCAATTATTTGCATGTCGGCATCGTTCAGCGTGATCGATGTCGCTTGGAAGTTTTGTTCGATCCTGTTGGGATTAACAGATTTAGGTATTACGGAGGTTCCCCGCTGTATCGCCCAACTGATCAAAACCTGAGCAGCAGAGCAATTGTTTGCTGCCGCAATTTCCATAATCGTTTTATTTTCCAACAGGCTTGGTTCATCCTGAGCCTTAAATACGGCCGGCCTATCTGAAGAACCCAGTGGCGAATAGGCAGTCAGCACGATTTTTTCCTTTTGGCAAAACTCCAACATACTGTTTTGTTGCAAAAAAGGATGCAACTCCACCTGATTGACTTGTACTTTGATACGACTATTGGCATTGAGTGCTTTGAGTTTCTTGATGCTAAAATTAGAAACGCCGATATGTTTTGTAAGTCCGGCGTCCACGCATTCCTCCATGGCCGCCCAAGTGACACTCACCGGAATTTCGTCCGGAGAAAGGAAATCATCACCCGATGCGGGAAAGCCCACTCCGGGCTTTAGGGCAATGGGCCAGTGCATCAAATACAAATCCAGATAGCCGAGGCTCAAATCCTTGAGCGTTTGCTCTAAGGCCGGCCTGACGTCTTCTTTCAAATGTGCGTTGTTCCATAACTTAGAGGTAACCCACAGTTCGTCCCTTGTCACATCCCCTTCGAGAAAGGCATCGGTAAAGGCTTTTCCGATTTCTGCTTCATTGCCATAAGCTGCGGCGCAATCTATGTGGCGATAACCTGTTTTGATGGAGTGGCGCACTGCTGCATAGACTTCGCCGGGTTTGGATTTCCAAGTGCCAAGACCTAGTGCAGGCATTTTGTCTTCGTTGGCTAATTCGTAAGTTTTCATGGGTTTAATATGGTTTTTTCTATTCATAGAGGGGTTTATGTAATAGGCCCCGGCAATATATAGTAGGTGACCAAACTCACCACCCAAAATATCATGAGCCGGTACAACAGCGAAGTAGTATCGCTGCTCATCAATCCGATTTTTACTTTTCTGATTTGAATAATCAACATCATGATCAAAACAGAAATCATCCCTGCGTGAATCAACAAATCTGTTCCTGAAACTTTCAGGACTGTAAATAGAATTCCGATGATCAATACGGACAAAAACAGATAGGAAAAAATCGAGACAACACGATCAAATTGATTTTTCGTTTTGATGCTTCTAAAAGAAATCGCCACAAATAAATACAACAAGGCAAAGGCATTCATCCCCAATCCTAAAACCAGTTTTCCTCCTTTGATATCCAACACATTGAGGATGATTCCGGCAAAAGTAAAAACGAAGAGAATGAACTCTATCTTCCCAATTTTCCGCAAAAAAATGGTCTGATGCTCTTTAGGTTTAGCCATGTAGCCTTCGGTTAGATTGCATTTCAATTTACAAAAGGTTGGAAGATAAAAAAATTACTGAAAAAATAGCCTCAACTCATTTCCAATCCAGCATTGCCCTGCATACTTCCTTTTCATCCGATTGCCTGATTATATTGACTTTCATGGATTTTGAACCCATTTCTTCAGCATAAATGAGCACATCATCATCGAGCATCACTTCCCCCAAATAGTTTATTTCAAGTGTGTGAATGCTCATTTCATGATGCGTTTCCTTCGAAAAACTATTGATGATCATCTCAACGTATTTCACATTGTTGACATGATATACCAGATCAATATCAGTATATTCTATGCGTCGGTTACGCATCAATTTCGGGTATTTCAAAGCCGGAATCTTGTTGAGTGTCTCATCAATAGCCATTTTATCCTTCCAGGTAAATAAGCCCTCTTCCAAATCTTTGACCAATTCAGGCCTTCGGGTTTTCGTGTTAATTGCTGTCCACGAACTGGTCGCCTTAACTATTGATTTTCCATGGCCATCATCAATATTAAAATCACGAACATAAAAAATGCCCTGATTGCCTCTCGACCAGGTTTGCAATTTCAATTTTTCATTCCATTCGGGATAGTGCTGTATCTCAACCTTCATTCGCGCCAATACCCAAACCTGATGGTTTTTGAGCATATTTTCATAACCAAAACCGGCCTGCTCTGCATGCATGCTGGCACCTTCCTGCAAAAAATTACAGATCGCAGTCAGGTGGATTTTTCTCTTTGGGTCTAAATGAAAAGTACGTATTCGGAATTCTTCTTCCCAAATCTTAAGCGTATTCATTTACGAATTGATTTTATAAAAAGTAAATCCATGGATTTTCAATGCTTTTCAGGCATTGTTTTTCATAAATAGGCCTATTGATCGACATATTTATCTTTCATATCTGTGTTGGCAAGCTCCACCAAAAAGTCTGATAATTTGGAAATTACTTTATTCAAAAATGCCTCACCTTTTTCTACGGTAGATTTTTCGGGGTTGCCGATTCCGGTATCGGGTGTCACTTTAGTCCACTCACGTGGCGCCCAAAGCCAACCTTCTTCCCGTGCTTTGAATTTTAATTTTTTGGATTTTCCATCTCCTGCGTCAGACATTGGCAACACCCAGTCGGGAACGATCTTCATCATGATGCTGGTTTCCATTTCGCCAGCGTGATCTCCAAGATCGTCAAAATATTTGTCCCAATGTGGATCAACCATAAACCAATGGATCTGACCAATGAACATCTCGGGAAATTCTGCACTCAGTTCACGGATCATCTGCTTAAAATCATTGCCCCCGTGGCCATTGAGAATAATTAATTTCTTGATCCCCTGACCATTCAGCGAACCCGCGATGTCTTTCAGAATCTGAAACTGCGTGGACGGGTTGAGGTTTATCGTCAGCGGGATATCCAATTGCTGACAATTGACCCCAAAGGGAATGTTCGGAAGCACCACTACTTTGGCACCCCTGTCCCAGGCAAAACTAGCTGCTTGGGCGGTGATAAATTCATTTTGAATGCTATCCGTGCCATACGGCAAATGATAATTATGTGCTTCTGTAGCTCCCCAAGGCAAAACAGCCACTTCGTAGTCTGTGGCTTTGATGGTTTTCAAGTTGGTTTCTGCTAGTATAAATGGTCTTGGTTCCATGATTTATATTTGAAATGAAATTATTTTTTGAGCATCGGAAAAAGTTTTAATATTTCTTCATCGGTTGGCTGCTTGCCATATTCGCAAATTTCAAAAATTTCTGCGTGGTTTGTTATAGCCGCTTTATCTCCATACCATTTTTTCAAACACTCTGTCGTAGAAGACGATGGTTTCTTATTTCTCCAATTGGCCAAAAAAGATAATCTTTCTTTTTCGTCAGATGGTACCTGATCTAATATACCCATAGTCCATGGCAACCATTCAAAAAATTGTGATTCATGAGCCGATAGCGCATATATTTTTTGATCAAATACCTCATCTATATCTACAGCAATGTCTGGTGTGAGCGGATTTGGTTTTTGAAAACCATCTTCAGAATATAAAAAAACCGGGTTTTTAGTAAGTGGTCGCACTTCCGGAGCAACATTTGGCACGATAACCATGTACGCTGCATCTTGCACCAAAATACCTGTGTAGCGATGATCGGGATGGTAGTCGTTTGGTCGTGGTGCGATGACGATGTCGGCATTCCACTTTCTGATTTCCCGGATCACTTTCAATCTATTGACCAGGGTCGGCATCAATTCACCATCGTGATTGTCCAGAACCGAATATTCCACACCAAATCTTTTGCCTGCTTCTTTTGCTTCCGCAATCCGGATTCTTGCCAACTCACCACCGCCCTTGTCTTGATGCCCGGCATCTCCATTAGTCAGCGATACAAATTTGACATTGTGTCCCATCTTGGCAAAAAGAATGGCCGTTCCTCCGGCATCCAAATCACAATCATCGGGATGTGCACCAAATACGATTACATTAATCGGCTCATTTTGTGAAAATGCCCATGATGTAAGTAGAACAAAACAGACTAAGGTAAATATCTTTTTCATAGCAGTGGAAATAATCTTGTGCAAAGACAACGTGTAAAAACACATTTGAAATTTACGCTTTTTTAATTGAGAGGCAAAGTTGAACTATGCAATTACTTCATGGATTTTAGAGGCTTTTTTTATGAAAAAAATGATCAGATGCTGCTCAAGCTATAAAAAATCCCCGCGTAGGGTTCGGAAGCGCTTTCTGGCCTCGGCCGCCTTGTTGCTTCCGGGGTATTTGACGAGAAATTCCTGATAGATCTCCTTAGCCTTATCTTTATTTTTAAGCTGGTCTTCATAAATGGTCCCTATCAGGAAAAGTGCGTCATCTCCTAAAATATCCTCTCCAAACTTATCGACTACCTGCTGCAGTTCAGAAATCGCCATTTCAAATTTTCCCATTTCCATGTTGAGGTTTGCTTGTCGATATAAAATCTCATCTGCAAGAGGATGGGATGGAAATTCGGCTTTTAATTCTTGAAGGGAATCCATCGCTGCAAATTTCTTATTCTGAAATATAAGCAAATCAATATCTGCAAATTTTTTCATAGCTACATCGCTCGTATCCAGCTGTGTGTTGTCCTTGATCAGCATACTGAGCGCCATGGCGTTGTTGGCAATTTCACGGGTTGTTGCCATTTTCAAAATATCAAGATGACTTTGAGCCAGTGCAAAATCGCCTCGATAATAGGAAAGTTTCGCATTTTTCAGTTTTGCCTCATAGCCTATCGGCGTATCCTTGCTCGATTTTTCTACCTGTGAATACAATAATGTAGATTCCCATGGCTCACCGATGAGTAGATATATATCACCTAAATCCAACTTGGTTTTGTCAATAATGGATTTACTGATTCTTGGAGTTGTGATGATGCGCTCTAATATCATAATCGCCGAATCCTGATCATGGAGATAGA
The DNA here is from genome assembly GCA_030426345.1 of Bacteroidia bacterium. Classification (GTDB taxonomy): domain Bacteria; phylum Bacteroidota; class Bacteroidia; order Cytophagales; family Cyclobacteriaceae; genus JAAUQL01. The sequence continues at coordinate 43,546 of JAUHYU010000023.1, read as the reverse complement.
AGGCATATAACAGACCCTCACTGCGCTGGGCCTCTATGGTGTTTTGATTCAATCCAATATCCTTTACCAACTGTCGATAATCATTGACTAGTTTTCTAATATCCACCTCTTGCACCGGAAATGTATTTTTTACGATTTCTTCGCGGCAACTGATCACCAGCCTTCTGGCAATTTGATAGTTTGGTGTATTGGGATATGAGTCTATGATATATTCAAAAATGCGCACTGCATTTTTATAATCTTTGTGCACCATGGAAATTCGGCCTATTTCCATGACTTCTGTACCATTTAACTGTTTCCGTTTGTCAATTGCTCTAGACTGGATAAAGGCTGAATGGAAATTTTTTCGCTGCACATTCACCCAAATCAACAACTCGTTATAAATCATGTCATTGGGATATTTTTGAACTTTCGCATACATCATATTTTCGAAAAGTTCCAAATCCTCATCTTCACGCAGGAGGTTTTGCAAAAGGTTCTTTATGGAACTGACATTGTTGGGATTTTGAGTCGCATAGTTGAGATACTCCTCAATCATCTCTTTCTTTTTGTTCAGCATCCTGTACATGCTTGCCATCTGAATGGAATATGCGTAAGGATCATTCATCTTTTTTCTGCTCTGTAAGTACGTTTCTATAGCGTACTCCAGTTGTTGATTTTTGGCAAAATGCTGAGCAGTAATCCTAACTTTGAAGGGATCTTCTGAAATTTGTGCTATCAGGTTATTAAAATATTTTTTTGCTGAAGCAGCATCGTTTTGCTGCACATAGATCATCCCCTTGTCAATTTGATAATAAAGGTTGGAAGGGAATCTCTTGATGGTTTTGTCAATATAATCTTCTGCATGGTCAAAGCGACCGGTCATGAGTAGCAACTGATAATACTTTTCATGGATTAGAGGTATATTTTTTGAATTCTTTTCAAGCTTTTCAAAAAGAGTCAGTGCCTTTTCACTTTCTCCCTGCTGTAAATACTGATTGGCCAGTTGTACTTCAGACACATTCTGACCTACGAGCTGTAGCGAAGAAAACAGCAGGCAACTTGACAAAATTAAAAACCGATATCGCAGGGTTGTCAACATATACATAAGTGTAATAATAATATAATACATATATATAAATATTATTATTAAATATTAGGACTGTGGATAAGTGGATAAATAGTCATTTTTTTTCTTGGTTTAAACCAATGTGTACTACTTCAGAATAAGTATTTAGTTATCCACATTTAATCTACAACTAAGTTTTTAATAATCAGTAGTTTATAGTTTGTGCACATATTTTTAATTTTTAGTAACTATGCGAACATAGATATTGAGATGTAGATAATGGTGTGCATTAGTTTTAGTTTCATAAAGTTATACACACAGTTTTTATTCAATAATTCAAATGTAGATTGTCGTTGTTTATAACAACGGTTATCCTCAGATTATCCATAAGTTATACACGGGTTAAAATGCGAGATCGAGGCTTGTTTCCCAATCGGCTCGTATTACAAGTAGCTCAGGAAATATGTAAACGGGTTCGGGTTCTATTTGTTTTAGCATGTTGCCGGGACTCCATTTTCCATCATTATTGGAATCGATTAGTACACGGATTTTGTATTTACCGGCAGGTATATTTTTAAATATAATTTCCTTTTGATTCTCACGTTCATCTATGATTTTGAAGTCTTCTGAAACGAGTTGAACTGTGTAGCTGGTATAATCAGTTTGTACATTTATTTTTTGTATTCCAAAATCTTCTTTTTTGATAAATTCATAGTTGTATCCCTTTGATCGGGAAGTATCCATATCTGCGGAATAGAAAGTGCCACGACCAAAATACAATTGAAGGCCACGATTAATTTTAGGAAGATCTTTCTGTTGTGTTTTGGCCATTTGTTTTTTGGCTGGAGCTTCTTCATTTAATTTTTGCAAAGAATCTTTTTTCATTTCCTCAAATCTTATTCTTTGCTTTGCTATGGTGTCTGCTTTGCTTTTATCTATTTCGATAAGGAAGGTTAATTGGTCTTTATGTTTATTCCAATGCAAAAGTGAATCATGTATTGATTCGATCCGGGTAGTGTCATATTGAATGAACATGCTATCTGTATTGACTTCAACGATCGGTTTATTAAAATCAATTGTCACCTCCAACTTTGGTTCGATTTTACTTTTGTTTTCTGGTAAAAGTTTCCACTTAAATTCCTCCTTTTTTCTTTTGCTTTCTATAAACTTAACAAATAGCGTATCCGATATTTGAGTATCTATGGAATCTATTGCAGTGAAAGAAATTTGCAAACTATCGATATCTGTGAAGTTATTATAAATCCTTAGTGATCGATTTTCCTTAGCTGAATTGACTAATAACCGGTGAGGACTGTTGATTGGTTTTACATCGTAATCGGTAATATATTTATTGAAATTGATATCAAAATATTGACCTGATGGTAGGGCAGTCATTGTTTTGAATTTGGATAGATCAAGATGAATCAAGTCTATATTTTGCTGAACCATCATGGTATCGAGACGAATGGTGTCTTTTACAAAACCATATATTTCTTTGTCAGTTTCGAGTTTCAGATTTTTGTTTGCATCTTCAAAAGCATATATTAGATAGTTACCATTTTTTATATTTTCAATTAGATAAGTACCGTCCTCTTCTATTTCAGTAAAATAATAAGGAGACCCATTAGCAATTGTGACGGTGTCGTCTGCCTTGTACATTCCGATCACAATACTTTCTAAAGTGTCGTATGTCAGTAGTTCTTTCACATATCCTTTTATGGACATGGAATCTAAATAGTTTCCGGTACTAAAAGTAAATTTGTTTTCCTTCGTGGGGTTTCCTTCTGTGATGTCTTGAATTGACTCGCGAAAATTAAGTGTATAAGTGGTACTGTCCTGGAAGGGTTCTTCAAAGGTTAGCTTGATAGTATTTTTTTTGATCTTAAATTCATAGTCAGATTCAATAAGTGGGGTAATGATCAACTGTTCTTTTATTTTATCTGTTTTGATTCGCTCATTGAATTCCATTGTGATTGTCTTACCTGCATAATTAATGCTTTTGTCTATGGGAATAGTGTGGATTCTTACGGGTGCGATGGTATCCCTTGGACCACCGGTTGGAGCTGTAACATTTGCACAAGAAACCAAAAGCTGATAGGCCAGGATAATTGAAATTATAGATAATGCGTATTTGATCATTTTCCGGCAATATAAATGAGACTGGAATAGTTATTTTGATTTTTTAAAGCATAAGTATTTGATTTATAGCCAGTTATAATGGAATTTATATAATTATTAGTTCCATTTTTATATTTTTCACTGAGTAGACTTACATAATAGGCATCTAAGGTCATTGGAATTGTTTTGTGGATTTTCAATCCATGCTTTTGTAAAAAGTCCTTCATTGTTTCCATGGAAAAATGATACAAATGCCGTGGTACATCATAAGCGGCCCAGTATTCTTTATAGTATTGGGCATCATAGCATTTATAGTTGGGAACAGCAATTAGAAATTTTCCATTGATGGTCAATTTGGCTTTTAACTGATCAAAAGTTGAATTCAGACTGGGGATGTGCTCCAATACGTGCCATAAAGTAATCAACGACACCTGATCTATATTTTTGAGTTCTTCTAGATCCGATAAAATGTTATTTTTAGTGATAGATATTGCTTTTTCCCTGGCAGTATTTTCGGGTTCAAAACCATGGATTTTCCATGCTTTTTTTTGGCAGGCTTGGAGAAATTCTCCTGACCCGCAGCCATAGTCCAATAAAGTTTTTTCTGATGAAATGGAATTTATCAGTTTGATCTTTTTAGTCAAAGTATAATTTCTAGCCAATTTGTAAGCTAGATTAACGAGGTTAGTAGCTTTGTTTGCATGAGAAATATAGGCTTCTGATTTATAGTATTTGCCCAAATCTGATTCAGCGGGCCTTGGGTTGGTGAATAGAAAGGAGCATTTGGCGCACTGGGCTATAGCAAAGCTTTCTCCTGATAGCATATGATCTGTGCAAGTGACATAAGTATCAATTGAATTATGGTCACATATGGGGCAAAGATTAATTTCTTCGAGCATCTATCTTCCAAGATATACCATGATTACGGAAATGTCAGCTGGCGAAACCCCGCTGATCCTTGTCGCCTGCCCAATGGTTTTAGGCCTTGTAATGCTCAATTTTTCCATGGCTTCAGATGACAGCGCCTTTATTTTTCGGTAGTCGAAATTTTCCTTAATAATATAATTTTCTAGGTGTTCTACCTTTTCAACAAGTTTTTGTTCTTTTTCAATATAGCTTTCATATATCGTATTTATTTCTGCTTGCTCAATTACTTCCTTATCGTATTTTGATAAATAACCTTTGAGGGAGCTATCTAACTGTAATATTTTTTCAGTATTTAATTCAGGTCTTTTTAGCAATTGAAAAACACTTGTTTTTTCTTTTATTGGTGAGGAACCTATCCTTTCCAAGCTACTATTAATGTTAACCGGATCTATTTTTTTATGTTTAAGATCATTAGTTAGCGTTTTGATCCCCTTAATTTTTTGATATACAAGATCTAATCTCTCTTTAGATGCCAGTCCTATTTCATATCCAATTTTACTCAATCGAAGGTCAGCATTATCTTGGCGAAGAAGAATTCTATATTCAGCTCTAGAAGTAAACATGCGATATGGTTCATCTGTTCCTTTATTGATAAGGTCATCAATTAGTACGCCGATATACGCTTCGCTCCTTTTCAAGACTAAGGGCGCTAAGTCATTTGTTTTTCGAGATGCATTGATGCCTGCGATTAAACCTTGCCCTGCAGCCTCTTCATATCCTGTAGTTCCATTTATCTGTCCGGCAAAATATAGGTTCTCGAACAACTTTGTTTCAAGTGTGAGATTTAGTTGTGTTGGTGGAAAATAATCGTATTCGATGGCATATCCCGGACGGAACATTTTGATGTTTTCAAATCCTTTTATTTGTTTCAAGGCTTTGTACTGCACATCTTCTGGGAGTGAAGTAGAGAAACCGTTGACATAAACTTCCACAGTGTTCCAGCCTTCTGGTTCTACAAATATTTGATGTCTGTCCCTCTCTGAGAATCGGTTTATTTTATCTTCAATGGATGGGCAATACCTTGGTCCTACACCTTTGATTCTACCAGTAAACATGGGCGATTTTTCGAAGCCGGTTTCTAGAATTTCATGGACATCTTTATTAGTATAAGTGATGAAGCAACTCTTTTGTTCTTTGATATTATGCGAAGGTATATAGGAAAATTTTCCTGGGATTTCATCTCCTTTCTGTTCTTCGAGAATGCTGTAATTGATGGTTCTACCATCTAGTCTAGGCGGGGTGCCGGTTTTCATTCTGCCAGACTCGAAGCCCAATTCAATAAGCTGTTCGGTAATGCCGGTTGCAGCTTTTTCTGCAGTACGGCCGCCACCAAATCTTTTTTCACCGATATGTATCAGCCCATTTAGAAATGTGCCATTAGTTAGTACAACGGATTTTGATCTAATCTCTTGACCGATTCCTGTTTTTACTCCAACAATTCTATTATTTTCTACAAGCAATTGCGTCACCATATCTTGCCACATATCTACATTAGGATTGGCTTCCAATGCTTCACGCCAATATTGGGCAAATTGCATGCGGTCATTTTGTGTTCTAGGACTCCACATTGCAGGCCCCTTAGACTTGTTCAACATCCTAAATTGTATCATGGATTTATCAGATACTATTCCGGACATACCACCAAGCGCATCGATTTCCCGTACAATTTGTCCTTTTGCAATGCCACCCATTGCAGGGTTGCATGACATTTGGGCAATTGTCATCATGTTCATGGTGATAAGCATGACTTTGGAACCCATGGTAGCTGCGGCATGAGCAGCTTCACACCCTGCATGTCCTGCGCCAACTACAATTACATCGTATTCTGTAAACATTTTGTTTATATATAATTGTTCCACGTGGAACACCGATTGCAAGAGCGACAATGTTTCACGTGGAACAATTTGATTGGTTTAAAAGCGCAAAGCTAAATAATGATTTTCTTTTTTCCTCATTTCTTCCTTCTGACATTTTTCTTTATCGCTATAGCCAAGAAGATGTAGAATGCCATGGATCATTACTCTATGCAATTCGTCTTCAAACGAAATGGCTAGTTTTTTAGCATTTTCTTTAACTCGTTCAACACTTATATAAATATCTGCCTCTATTTGGTTGGGGTCAGAGGACTGGTCAAAAGTTATGATGTCAGTATATGTGTTGTGTGTTAGGAACTCCTTATTAATTGATAATAGAGTAGCATCTGAAGTAAAAATGTAATTGATCGTATTAATTTTCTTATGATGGTGTTCAATGGTTTTTTTTACCCAACCCCTTAATTTCTTTTTTTGTTTGATGGTAAAGTCTATGTTTTCAGGGAAAAACTGTATTTTTTCCATGTCAGCTCATGTAGAAAGACAATTCTACTACGCTGCCATCATTGTCGAAATTAACTTCGTCAGACAGATGTTTCATTAGAAAAATTCCTCTACCTGAAGGCTTATCGAGGTTTTCAGGTGATGTAGGATCGGGAAGAGTTCTATAATCAAAACCTGCTCCTTCATCCTTAATCATAAAGTTTATCACATTATCATTTAAGGAAAGGCTGAGTGTGACATTTTTAGTTTTGTCATTTTTATTTCCATGCATGATTGCGTTGTTTACTGACTCAGTCACTGCAATCATAATATTGCCATAAATGTCATCATTGAGATTAAATTTTTCTTTAGCATTATCTATGAAACTTTCAATAATCCTGATGTTTTCAGTGATTGAGGGGATAACTATCTTAATCGTGTCCATTGTCATATTAACTTCCTAAGCGCCTAAAATACTCATTTACTTCTTTTTTATAATAAGGATTTAGTTTTGGTGGAACTGTTTTGAGCAATTCTATTTCCTTTTCTTTAGTCTTGATATAATCTTCAAATGCCTCTGGGATATTTTTTTCTTTTTCTTTTGCCTGCTGGGCCTCTCGTTCATTATCCAATTCTCGTTCTTTTTGTGCATTTTCGGCCTCTAGCATTCTTGTTACTATTTCCTTTTGTCTCTCTACCAATTGATCAGTTAAACGTTTATTGACTAGATCAAGTTCATTTTGCTCCATTTTATCCTTAATCTCCTCTAATGATTTGTTGCCACTCCCATTTTGGCCATCATTCAATTCCTTTTCCATTTCACCTAGCATCTGGCGAATACGTTCTTGTTCTACCGCCATTTTAGCCAATTCTTCGGAAAGTTGTCTGCCTGATTTTCCACTTTTTTTCAATTCATTTATTTTTTCACCGAGCTGTTGTTGCAGTTCAGATAAAGTTGGCGTTTTACCATCTTGTGGTTTGTTACCTCCCATTCCCATTGAATTCATCATTTGAGACATAACATCGTCAAGCATTAATGCCAAATCGTTCATCGATGTCATGGCAAATTGTTGCTTGCCAACAGTTTCGCCCTTTTTTCTTTCCTTGATCATGGCTACTGATTCATCCAAATAACGGTTCATTTCATCAACTTTTCTAGTGACAATGGACTGAATTCTAAAATCATCTTTGGATAAAGATATCAAACTATCTTGAATGACCTTTGCCTCATCTTTAATTAATAGTTGCTTTTGAGAAAGTTCCAGAAACCTAGGATCACTTTGATGTACGTTCCTAAATTCTACCATAGTGCTTTCCTGTTCAAAAGATAATTTGATAAGATTATCAAGTATATCTCGCAACTGGTTCAAATTCATTTTTGTCTGCGATTGCATCATCATGCTTTGCATAGACTGTAGCTTTTCCGCTAGTTTTTTCATTTGATCACTAGCGCCTTGTTGGGCTTTACTGGCTTTTTTGGGTTTATTGTTTTCTAAGTTTTCTGTAGCTTCCTGTTGTTTGTTTTCGATGGCCTGTTTTTCTTCGGACAAATCTTGAATGGGTTGTGGTCTCTCCAGGTCTTGGTTGAGTTTTTGCATTTCACTTAGTTCTTCCTGAAGCTCCTTAAATTCTTCATTCAATTCTTGCTGCTCTTTCTGAAGGGATTCTTGATCCATTGCTTTTTCATCTGAATTTTCAGCCGCCTTTTCTTGTTTTTCTTGAAGTTCGTCAGTCCGTTCTATATTATCATTGAGCTTAAACTCAAACTTCATTTTTTTGAATAGCTCGAGGGTGCGCTCAAGTTCTTTTTCTAGATTGTCTTCTTTATTATTTAATTGATTAATCACATTTTTCAGCTCATCCATGTTCTTCTGATCTTCCAAAAGTTTCTGCAATTCCTGATACAATTTCTTCGTTTCTTCATCCAATAACTCATCCATTAACTTCTGAAGTTGTTCTAGTTTATCTTTTGTTTCTTCGTTAGGCTCTTTATGAAAACGTTCTCTTTTTTGTGAAGCTGCTTTAAACTGTTCCTGAAGTTTTTTAATGGCTTCATTCAGTGCATCTTTTCTTTGGATCAAATCTTCCATTTGCTGCTGGTCTTGCCAGGACATTTCCTTTTTACCCTTTAGCTTATTGTCAATTTTGTCCAATTCCTGATTTATATCTTTGGCCTCTTTAATAGTCTTATCTATTTGATTTTCAGATGATTCTGCAGATATATTCAATTCTTCACGAAATTCTTTAGCTGATGGAATTTCAAAAGTATAGTGTAAAGTTGAAGTAGCTTTTTTTCCATGAATTGCATCATTGTCCCTTACCTGAAGATAGTATTCTAACTTTTCTCCGTTTTGTAAATCTAAACTGTCCAATTTCCAATTGTAATAAAAGGATTGATTGGTTTTTGATCTATCTACGTTCAGGTTTATCCGACTGAATGATGAATTTTCTGCAGGCTTTTCCTGATAGAACCTATAAAAGACTGCCAAATCAGACAGGCCATAATCATCGGAGATATTTCCTCCAAAAATCAGGTATTGAAAGAGCACTGTGTCGGACAGTTGTTCTAACCTAATCTTGGGATATTCATCGGGAATTACTTCTACATGATATTGAATTACCTGTTTGTTTTCGCTGAATTCATTTCTTAATTTGACCGTATATTCATCGGAATGATATAACCTTTTTTCATATTCAAATACTTGATCGTCAATATATTTGGGTAATGAGCTGGTCGTATCCCTTTCAAATATTAACCCAATTTCATTCACATCCATTGTGTTAAAAATCCATTTGGCCGAAGTGCCTATTGGTACTTGAAAATTTCCAATATTGTCGAGATATTCCGGTTTTTTGTTTAAATATGAGGGATAGGAAAGAGACACAGAAAAATTATTGATATTCGGACGATTGACTACATTAATAGTGTATTCCTTGGAAGAAAATCCAGCTGCTTCAAAATAGAACATGGAGGATTCTTGAATTTTTTCGAATGTATGTGTGAAGTTTTGCTGCCGTGAATTTTTTAATTTAACCCTTCTGTTTTCCATGATTAAATACACGCTTTCTGGCATTTCTGTTCCCTTTAATTGTAAGTTTAAGATAAAGTCTTCATTTCGGAATGCCATTAAATTTTTATTTTGAATGGAAAAATTGAATGGGGCTTGTGGAATAAAATCCTTATTGAACTGGATGATTCTTTTGGCTGGTTCCGTAATAGTATCCGGGGAGATTATGCCCAATATCGCCACAGCTAGAAATGGGAAAATGAGATACTTGATGTACCTTATATTTTCCTTCAATTGAATTGCCTCTTCTATAGGTACGAGTTCCATTTGATCTGAGCGCTGATCGATGGTAGCAAGCAACAAACTATTGTCCGAATGGATTTTTCTAAGTTGAACCAGATTTAGCAATTTGTCGTTAATATCGGGAAAATAAGAGCCAATATTTTTTGCGGCCAATTCATCGCTGATTTGCTGGCCTTTGAACAATAGCTTGATTAAATGTACAAAAAGCCACTTGTATAATACAAAACTGCAGATTATCAGATAAGTAAAGAAAAGAATCGCCCGGACAGTTTTGCTAGAATGGAATTGGTATTCGACAAGGTTAAAAAAGAGAAATGCGGAAAGTAAAACCGCAAGGATATAAATGAATCCTTTAAAAATAAGATTCAAATAATATTTTCGCTTATAGCGGTATAATCGATAGTTTAAATCCTTATTCAAGTTTTTTATAAAGTCTCGGCTCGTTTAAAATAAACCTTCCCAAGATCCCGGTATTGCATCGCGTTGTTGGGAAAATCCTTTACGTAAGATTGTATCAACCTGTATCCTTCATCATACCAAAGTACAATTACCGGAGCGTCTTTCATCAATTGAACTTCTGCTTTTTTGAAATTGGCATTTGCCTCATCCAAGGACTTTGCTTTTAACGCATTTTGATAATGTTTGTCAAATGCGCTACTCTTATAACGTGCCACATTCGGATAAGATACTTCATTCGCGGAATTTGGGACATCTTTTGAAGAAAAAATCCATAAAAAATTCTCAGGACTTGGAAAGTCAGCTACCCAAGCAGCCCTTAAAATGTTGTAATCTCCATTAAAACTCTTTTCCAATAATTGGGCAAATGGTAGGATTTGCAGTTCCAAATCGACATTCAGATGGTCTTTCAGTTGTTTTTGGATTTCCACGGCCACATTGGTATTTCGTTCTCCTTCTGCATTTAGTAGGAACTCAAGTTTTGGAAACCCTTTGCCTCCAGCATATCCTGCCTTGTTCAGATAGTATCTAGCGGAATCAATATTTAGCGAATATCCGGGTATGGATTCAATATCATAATTGGAAAATACTGGTGGGGTGATACCGTGATTCCCTGGGGCAAACCCTTCTCCATTTAATACAAAATCCAAAATTTTAGTTCGGTCAATCGCAAAATTAAATGCTTTCCTCACATTTTTATTTTTGAAGACACCCTTTTGATTATTCAAAGTCAAAAATTGTGTCATCATCTCGGGAGACCTTTGAAGCTGAAACTGGCTATATTCGCCATTAGCCCCCGGCATGGTTTCCTCCAATATTTCTATGATGTATTCCGTTGGCAATCGGTAAATCATGTCGAGGTTTCCCTTTCTAAATTCAAAGAGTTCCGTTTTTTTGTCCTTGATAAACTGTATGCTGATGGCATCAAGGTATGGCAATTGGTTTCCGGATTCATCCTTGACATGATACTTTTGATTTTTCTTAAGAATAATAGAGATATCTTCTTCTACATCTTGTACATTCAAGGAAAATGGCCCGGTTCCGACGGCATGAATTCTCATGTCTATTCCATATTTTGCTTCAGCCTCTTTTGGGTAAATAAAACACGCTGGTCTTGCTAGATTTACTATAAACAATGAATTAGGTTCTGTCAGTTCCAGAGAAATAGTATAATCATCAATCACCTTAATTCCCTCAACTTCAAAGTCTGGAGTGTTGCCATCCTGACTGGCTTTGTAATATGAGTCTGCTCCTTTAAGTGTTCCCTGAAAAATAGAGAAATTTTGGTTATTTATATCTTTGGTGCAAAGCCTAGTCAAACAATATTTAATGTCACTGGCTTTAACCTCACGGCCGATTTTATCTGCAAAACATGGGTCGTCATGGAAAAACACCCCTTTTTTCAAGGAAAAAGTATATATCGTTCCTGAATCATCTACCTGATAAGAATCGATAAGCCCTTCCGTAACTTCGAGTGTTTCGGGATTGAACTTGAAAAGTCCTTCGTAGATTTGAGATGCGATTCTATAAGAATAGGCATCTGTGATGTTGTGAGGAAAGAGGTTTTTGATGTATTCAGATTCATTAATTTTGAAAACTCCCCCATAAAATTTATCGCCGTTTGCTTCCTTCAGGCCTGCTTCTTTGGATTCTTCTTTTGCCTGATTTCCTCCGCATGAAATTAACAGGTTGAACGCGATAACTGAAAAAATGATTTTACTAAATAGTTTCATAATTAGCTGTCAGATAGTAATTTAAAATCTCTATTTGGTAAATATATCTCAAAATCCATGAATTTTCTAATGGTTGTAATTTCGTAAAAATTGGAATAAGAAAATCAATGTAATACCCGAATACGATATAAACCAAAAAGATAAAACTTAGTGATTTTACTACTATTCAATGCAGACCTATATCTGAATTTCATTTTCAAAATATTCTATCACATGCATTTTCAATAGTTTTTCTTGCTCCAAAATGTCAAAATAAGGTAACTTTTTGAGCAACTTCCAATGCGGCCAACCCATTTCATCCAATCCTTCCAGTTCATAAAACCCGGAAAGACTCAAAACTTTACAAATAGCAATGTGCATCAAATCACGCTTTTCTTCCTTGCTGAAATCTTTTACTCCTTTTCCCAACTCCTGCACACCGATTAGAAACAATACACTTTTGAGGTCAGAGGGTTTTTTTCCAATGACGTTTTCCAGCTTTTGGAGCACCTCCTGCCACTTGAGTTCTTGTTCAAAATCTTTCTTAATCATGAAAATTTTCCTTTCTTTTAGGTTGAAGTGCTTTTTATGTCAATCTAATTGGCAAATATAGAAGTTGGAGGTATAATAAAATAGGTATATATCCATAAATGAGAATATTCGAAGACATTTTAAATATCATTTTTCCAAAGGTTTGCTGCATTTGTGACCAAGGTCTAACCAAAAACGAAGAACTCATATGCTTTCACTGTAGGAGCACACTCCCAAAGGCAAAATTTGAAGATCCTAAGGACAATGAAGTAGTACATCGAATCTACGGGAAGTTGAATATAGAAATTGGGTTGGCATATTTATATTTTTATAAATCAGGTATCACACAGAAACTCCTACATCAATTGAAATATAAAAATCAGCCTGAAATTGGCTTACTACTTGGCAACTGGATAGCACATGATATTTTGAATTACGGCATGGATAAGAATTTAGATCTAATAGTTCCAGTTCCGCTACATAAGAAGAAAGAAAGAAAAAGAGGATATAACCAAAGCCGGCATTTCGCCAAAGGTATTTCTGAACTAACCAATATTCCCACCGATTTTGATAACCTGCAAAGAGTTCACTTTTCAGCAAGTCAGACACATAAATCAAAAGAACAAAGGTGGAAAAGTGTAGAACGAGCGTTTCACGTGAAAACAGCTGAATGCTTCAAAGACAAGCATGTATTGCTCGTGGATGATGTGATGACCACAGGGGCGACCCTAGAAGCTTGTGGAAATGAAATACTTAAAAATGGTGCATCCGCATTGAGCCTTGCAACGATCGCCTTGGCCAAATAAAAAAGGCTTCGAAATCCATCGAAGCCTTTGTGTATAAATTTGTTCAGGTATTTTTAGTAATTAGAACCTGCTCTTATCATGGCACAACGGAAACCAATGGAAGATGTAGCAGAGTCTTGTTCCATAAACCTACGTGTTCCTGGTGATAGCCAATAAGCGATGTCTTTCCAAGAACCTCCTTTATATACTCTTGCTTTGTCGGAGATAAGTGAGTTAAAACCTATGTAGTCGTATCCAATTTCTGGATCGTCCATATTAGGGTCCACAGTAGATTTTCCAATCAAATCTTCAGCACTTCTTCTCACAGGGTTCAGATCATCCATATCCTGAAATGACAGCGGACGATAGACATCAAACACCCATTCGTTAACATTTCCAGCCATATTATAAAGACCAAAATCATTTGGTGGGTTATTATAGACATAATCTGTAATCATGGCACCGTCATTGAGTTTACCAGCGATACCCGCATAGTCACCTCGACCTCGTTTAAAGTTAGCCATAAAAGTTCCCATTTTTTTTCCATAAGGATTTCTCAGTGAATGGCCATCCCAAGGATACAATCTTTTGTGAGTTTGATTTTCATCCAGCCATTGCGTGCCAATTAATGCTTGTGCAGCATATTCCCATTCTGCTTCAGAAGGGAGACGATAGTTCGGCAGCACAACACCAGACTCCAATGGAATTCTATTGCCGGTACTTTCGGCAGGAACTTCTTCCAATCCGGCATCTTCTGCAAGTTTCATATTTACTACTGAGGTTCTCCAACCACAATAGTCAACAGCCTGTTTCCAGGTAACACCTACAACCGGAAAATATCTAAATCCAGGATACCTTAAGTAGTGATCTACATAAGGATCGTTGTAGGCCAAGTCTCTGGCCCAAACTACAGTATCAGGCAAGGCAGACTCATAAAACTCTCTGGAAGAATCCAGCTTTACATAATAAAGGTATTCCAACCAGTGAATGTTGGCCACCTCTGTTTCGTCCATATAAAACGAAGCAACTGTAACCGCTCTCTCCAAGTTGTCATGGGTATTGAAGATGTCTTCTTCGTATGATCCCAGAACTGTTCTACCTCCTTCTATAAATACCAAATTCGGTCCTTCCGGCTGGCCTCTAAAGTCGAGTACCTGAAAACCTTCATCGGCATTGTACTCCAATCCTGTAGCAGTACTAATGCTTCCCGGGTTTGTTGCGGTAGGATTGCTTCCCGATTTACATGATCCGAGAAAAAAGATTGTTGCAATAAGCAACGGGCTTGTGTAAAATAACTTCACAAAATGTTTCATAACCTGTTTTAATTAACTTTTTATCCTGCGATAAAGTACACCTTAGTTATCGCAGCATATACACAAATTTACACCAAAAATATACAAGAATAAAAATACAATCTATTAACGTCTGACCAAATATGCTTTGAATAACGTTAAAAAGCGTATATGTATTTCCTTTCTTACTTTATCAATGTTAGGGTGTTCTCTATTTAAAATAAATTCAAAAACGCTTTATTTATTGCATCTGTAATGATTTTAAATTCAGTATCTCTTTCAAAACCTCTGCGGCTTTGTCCACAGAACCAATATTATTTACCATGAATATTACTCTGTTTTTGCCATCCTTAATCTTACAGGATGTGGGATGCTGTTGTACAAATTTTAAAATGCTGCCAAAAACCGCTGAATTATAGTATTGCTCATTGCTCGAGGAGATCAGAAATGCTTTCATCACTTCATTTTTTACTGTCAGCTTTTCGAACCCCAATTTTTCGGCATCCCAGCGCATTCGAACCATTTTTATTAAATCCTCTACTGTTGAGGGCATAGGGCCAAATCTATCTTTTATAGATTTTATAAAATCAGTTAAATCTGCTTCCTTATTAAGATTGTCCAATTCGTTATAAACACGCAAACGTTCTGATATATTGGTAATATAGGTATCAGGAATCAATAGCTCAAAATCTGAATCGATCATGCAATCTGTATTAAATAGGTCTTCGACATCTATTATCTCTTTTTGAAACAACTCCTTAAACTCACTTTCTTTTAGTTCCTGTACTGCCTCATCTAAGATTTTATGGTAGGTGTCAAAGCCCAGATCATTGATAAACCCGCTTTGCTCTGCACCGAGCAAGTTGCCAGCTCCACGAATATCCAAATCTCTCATAGCTACTTTGAACCCATCGCCCAAGTGAGAAAATTCTTCAAGGGTTTTTAGTCGCTTTCTAGCTTCTGAAGTTAGTCCAATGGTTGGCGGAGAAAGCAAATAGCAAAAAGCCTTTTTATTTGATCGGCCAACGCGACCTCGCATTTGGTGTAAATCAGAAAGACCAAACATGTGGGCATGATTGATTATGATTGTATTGGCGTTAGGTATGTCCAGACCAGATTCGATTATATTTGTAGAAATCAGAACATCCGCCTGTCCCTCTATGAATTTCATCATGATTTGTTCCAATTTTTTGCCTTCCATCTGGCCGTGTGCTACAACAATCTTAGCATCAGGAACTAGTTTTAAGATGATGTTGCCGACTTGCTCAATGTCTTTTATACGGTTATGAACAAAAAACACTTGGCCTCCCCGACGCAATTCAAAACTGATGGCATCACGGATAATGGTTTCACTAAAAGTATGAATCTCAGTAGTAACCGGTTGGCGGTTTGGAGGTGGGGTAGCAATCACACTTAAATCACGGGCTCCCATCAGTGAAAAATGCAATGTCCTTGGAATTGGAGTTGCAGTCAGAGTAAGCACATCCACGTTCACGCGAAAATTTTTGAGCTTTTCTTTAACGCTCACACCAAATTTTTGTTCCTCATCAATTATCAACAATCCAAGGTCTTTGAAGTGCACATCTTTATTCACAATGCGATGAGTGCCGATGAGAATGTCTATTTTTCCATCGGCAGTTTTGCCTAAAGTTTCTTTTATTTCTTTGGACGATTTGAAACGATTTATATAGGCCAGCTCCACCGGAAAATTTTCAAGGCGTTCTTTGAAAGTACGGTAATGCTGCATAGCCAATATAGTGGTTGGAACCAAAATAGCAACTTGTTTTCCATCAAGCACAGCCTTAAATGCGGCACGAATAGCTACTTCCGTTTTTCCAAAACCAACATCGCCACAGACGAGTCGGTCCATTGGGTGTGCGAGTTGCATGTCATTTTTTACATCGGAAGTAGATGCAGCCTGATCTGGAGTATCTTCAAAAATGAAAGAGCTTTCCAGCTCCGCTTGTAAATAATTATCTTCAGAAAATGCGAAACCCGGGGCTTCCTTTCTTTTTGCGTATAGTGCAATCAGGTCTTTGGCAATGTCTTTTACTTTCTTGCGGACCCGGGTCTTTTTATTTTCCCAGTCGGGTGAGCCGAGTTTACTCATGGTCGGGGGAGTCCCTTCTTTGCCGGAATATTTAGAAATTTTGTGAAGAGAGTGGATACTGACGTACAAAATATCATCATCTTTGTAAATCAGCCGCATGGCTTCCTGCTGGTTTCCATTAACATCAATTTTGTCTAAGCCCACAAACCTGCCAACTCCATAATCAATATGTGTGACGTAATCGCCTGTTTGAAGTGACTTTAGTTCATTTAATGTGAGTGCCTTGGATTTTGAATACTTTTCGCCTGTGGTGTATTTGTGATATCTTTCAAAAAGCTGATGGTCGGTATAGCAAAGAACTTTGTTGTCATTATCAATAAACCCGCTGCGTAAAGTGATATTTAGCGCTTCAAATTTCAATTCCGGATCTATTTCTCCAAAGATAGAAGTCAGTTGATTTATTTGTTTAAAAGACCCTGAAGCAATGATTACCTGATGCGCCTGCTGGTGCTCAGATAAGTTGGCAGCGATCAATTCGAAATTTTTATGAAAGGATGGCTGTGGTTCTGAATTGTATGAAAAATCTGAATCGGGCTTGAAATAATAGCGATTTCCAAATTCAACAATGTCGTGTTTTCCCAAATCAGTTAATAAAGAATCATGGGTTTCGAACAGTAATTCCGGGTTTTGGATGACCTGGGTATTGTTGGATTTTTCCATGATATCTTTAAAGCTCGTCGTGGCAGTCTCGTGGTATTTTGATATAACATCCAAGGTAAGCTGTACGTCCTTAAACCATATTTTTGTGTTTTTGGGGAGGAAGTTCAAGAATGATTGTTTTGTATCCTCTTTAAACCTGGTTTGCAAATTAGGGATGATTCCAATAGATTTTTCATGTTCAAGTGACAATTGTGTATTAGGATCAAAAGTGCGAATACTTTCAATTTCATTTCCAAACAATTCTACTCGATAAGGCAATTCATTGGCATAGGAGTAAATATCCACAATGCCACCTCGCATGGCAAATTGACCCGCTTCGTAGACGAAGTCTTCTTTTTCGAAATCAAATTCGATAAGTTGAGAGAACAGTGATTCTACTTCTATTTCCTTACCGACTTCTAGAGAAATGGTTTGGTTTTTTAGTGCCCTTTTGTTGACTACTTTTTCGCACAGCGCTTCAGGATATGTCACTATGATGGTACCGTCCGATCCTTTAGAATTCAGCTTATTGATCAGCTCTGTGCGCAGAAGCACGTTGGCATTTTCAATTTCCTCAAATTCATATGGACGTTTATAGGAGGTAGGGAAAAAAAACACTGTCTTTTTTTCTAGCAGGTTTTGAAGGTCATTCTGAAAGTACGCCGCTTCCTCGCGGTCGTGCAACACAAACAAGTGGCCTTTGTGCAAATCTGAGGAAACCATTGCAGCACCTACGACGGCATCCAGGCTGCCAGACAACCCCCGGAGGTGCACCCGCACTGCCGAATTGGGTTTTAAAATTTCAGCAAGAGATCTAGAAATGATGTCATCCTGATATTGTTTTACGAGAGATTTAACTTTCAAAAATCAAAAATTTTATGTGCATCAAATTTACAATTCTAAATTTGTCCAAAGCCATCATTTTATTCAAAAATAGTCGTATTTTTAAAAAACCCTTTGTGCCCAAATTAGTTAGAAATGTATCAATAATCCATGAAACCCTACTACGAACGAACCGGTATAAATATTCAAAAGCCTGTCTTTGAGAGGTTTGAGAGGATGCATCCTTTCAAAATGATCAATTATTTGATTCTTTCTATCTCTGGAATGCTGTATGCTTTTATTGCTTTTATGTTTATAAAGTATTTGGCTTTGGAGCTTCATGGAAATTTCGAATTTAATTTACCAAATTTTTTTACTGTAAGCACCCTGTTGCTTGTTTGTTCGGTATATTTTTCATCTCAATTAAAAAGGGCCTATCAAAACGAAGACATTTCATTAATTCAAAAAACATTGAGCATAATGTTTGTGGGAGGTGTATTGTTTTTTATATCCCAGTCCATTGCGTGGATGGAGCTATTGCAACAGGAAGTATTTCCAAAAGTAAATAATATTATTCCTTACCTTTTTGTGGTTTCGGCACTACACCTTGCGTTTATATTGGCAGGTATGGTTATGTCAGGGTTTTTGTTTTATAACTATATGTTGATCGAACATGATCCTGTGAAAACATTGATCGTGACAACCAACCCAACAGAAAAAATCAAACTGGAAAACCTAGTGTCCTATTGGCACTTCAACACGATTGCCTGGACGGTGCTCTTTCTGATGTTCTTGTTTATTTTCTAGTTTGAATACTTTCTAAAAATAGATTCCATTTCATCAAGGTGCATGATGTAAGCCGGGTTTCGTACTGTTTTACGAAGTGCTTCGGTGATGGCATTGTAGTTTAAGCCCATGCGAACACCTAATTCTACACAAAATGAAACCTCCTCTTTATAAATGGATTTATCAATTCCAATCAATAGGATCAACCGATGAAATTGCTCAATGATCTGCGATTCTTTTTTTGGAGGGGAAAAAGGGATATCTAGTTTTTTGTCTTTGATTTTTTCTACATCCGATTTTTCTATACCCAATCTGGCAGCAATTGAATTAATAAAATTTAATTCCATGTGTGATTCAGCGCCATCTATTTTAGATAGTTGAATTAGGTCATTGATGTGACTAAGTTTTTCAGGGTAAAGTGAATCCATCAAATAGAAATTGAATAATTTGTGTTGTTGATATGCATAAAAGTAGCCACAATTATTTTAACACGTATTATTGAGGAATTTCTTTTTTGCTTAAAACTTAATTCCTGTACCAAAAATCAACTTTTTAAAGCAAGTTCGTGTCTTACGCTTTTAGGGATTTCGTCTACAAAATGTGATATAAAAAGTAGTGTATGGTTTCCGTTCAGAATATTTCCGATTAAATATTTGCAGCGAAAGACCAATTTGGCATCCATTCCCTGAAACGGCTCATCCAATAAAAGTACGGGGGCTGCTTTGACCAATGCTCGCATGAACAGCAGTAATCGCTGAATTCCGGTTGACAATTGGCTGAATTTTGTATCTAATTCTGCTTCTATTCCAAAATATTCAAACAACGATTTTGTCAAGTTCAAATGATGGTCTGAAGGGTTTTTTAGAACAATGAATGTATCGGTCAGGCCGGTAAGGACAGCTTCCTTTGCGGTAAGGTTTTCACGGAAATAAGCATGTAATTCAGGCGACGTAAAACCAATTCTTCTCTTAACCTCCCAAATACTCTCTCCCTGTCCCCTCCTTTTGTCAAACAAATAAATTTCGTTAGCATAGGCTTGTGGGTTGTCAGCATAGATTAAACTCAACAAAGTTGATTTGCCGGAACCGTTCTGGCCGATAACTGCCCATTTTTCACCTGATTTTACTTTCCAGGTTATATTTTTTAATATTTGCTTGTCACCATATCTGATACTTACATTCGCAAACCGTATTATATCTGTAAATTTTTCTGAAGGGATGTTATTCTTAAAATGTGTTTTTATGGATTTTAGGGCCTTTTTGTTAATGTTTTTTGGAGATGGTGTTGGATGAAAGTCTTCTAGTTTATCTTTTTCGAAAATTCCTGTTTCATGGATATGAAGCCGATGTGATATGCAAGATGGTAGTTTGAGATGATGCCCGGATAATATTAGTGTCATATCTGTCTGAGCCACTAGATCATCCAAAAGATCATTCAGGACTTTTCGGCTTCCATGATCGAGTCCAATGTATGGATTATCCATGATCAGGATTTTTGGCCGGTGAAGCATCACTTTGGCGAGCATCATTTTACGGGTTTGACCACTCGAAAGCTTTATCCTTTCCAAATCCAATAAATCCTCGATTCCGATGGTTGCCAATATCTCATGATGTTGGTCTATATCAAATCCTCCATCTTCTAAATATTGACGGACAGTCAAGTGTCCGTCTGAATCAAAGGCATTGAATCGCTGTTGATAGTAGTGCATTGCATTTACACTTCGGAAAAGTTTGGTAGTATCCATGAATGAAATCATTTGGATGCCTTCCCTTAGAACGGTATATGAACCATCCTCTCCTAAAAATGGGAAAGCAAGTGTTCCGGATGCTACTCGATGCTTTTGTCCGAGGGCTTCTGCTAGAACTGTTTTTCCTGTGCCGCAATTTCCCGTAACTACCCAATGCTCATTCGCTTTGACTGTCCAATTGATGTCTTTTAGGACAATGGTTGGCCCAACAGCGATCGATACATTTTTCAGTTCTATTCTGTTTTTTGGATTCATTATAAATTTGTAGCAAAAATTTACTTTTCTAATAAAATACTCTTAACGAATCTCTAATGGCTCATAAGCATTTAAATGGACTGGATTTCCATGCAGCGATAGAGTCACTTCAGTATCTGTTTCTACGGCGGAGATTTTTCCATTGACGTGTTGGATGATAAATCCGCAAGGGACGTTAAAAGTAAGTTCAGGTGTTCCGTCTTCATTCATGTCCAATGCATTGCCAAATCCCCCAGCTGTCTTATTTCCTATGTAGATGGTCCCTTCTACCTTTCCCAAAAGGGATGAAAATCCATGGTCTGTCAATACAAAACTCTCTTTAACTTTTTCGGGGCTAGCATCTTTCATGGATTTTGGATAGATAAAAACGGCTTTTTGGCTTTCCGTAGATTGAAACTTAACAGGGAGCAAAGTGCCATAGGTACTTTTAATTCCGGCGCCATCCTGACTGACTTTTACATCTTGATTCAAACCAATAAAATTTTGCGTATCACCTCCATCAGGATATCCTGTACTTGCCATCCCATTGCCAACTTCAGTTTGCAGGGGCCGGCCATCTTCAGAGAGCAACGGAACAGTGACACCAAACGGAATATTCTGTGGGCTGGTGAGATAAGTCATCACTCCATCTGGCGTAATGATGAATTCTTGTCGGAAATTTGGTCCACCAAATCCATCAATGTAATTATAGTCTACGCTAAACTTCACCAACAGAGGATGCACAAATTCTGTAGTCACTGTACCCTGATAGTGGTTGGCCAAGTCTGCAATGCGCACCCATTTGCCCTCGTACATCCAGGTCGGACCAAAGGTCAATCCTGTTTGTGGATAGACATCATCCGATGGATTTCCAATGGCTTTTAGCGAAGGATCGTTAGCTGCATTCATTCGAATGCCGTCTGATGGCCCAAGTCGGTCATCCCAATTGATTTTTGAAAAACGAACGCCACCCAGGGGTGTCCAGTAATCACCATATTTCGGAACAGAGGCTCCGCGGAGGTTGATCATTATCTGCATGCCTCCGGCATTGGCAGTGAGCGTGGAAAATCGGTCTCTCGTTTGAATGGCATATCCACCAATTTCCACCGGAGATGGTACTTCCCTAATATTTGTTTTATGGGATAAATATGCTTCGGCCAGATGATACATCATCGCACCACTGTAATTACCCCATTGGCTCGCCGGCTGATAGCCGATTCGGTCACCCATGTCATAATGGTTTTTAGTAATGGAATATGAAGCCTTCCATTTCCCATCTGTGCGCTTCCACCTGTCGATGCTTTTAAAAGCTAATGCTGCAGAACGGCGATATTGCCCGGCAAGGTAAGGATTGCGCTGCTGAATGGCATCTTCTGCCAACACTTCAAATATTAGTTGATAAAGAATATCATTGAAAACATGGTCATCGGTGCGGCCATTTGGAGGACATTGTCCTGTTGGGCTCATCAACAGCATAGAAGTCTTTCCTCCTTTGCGGACAATCTCCTTTAGTTGATTTGCAGACGGACCATCATAGCCGCTCACTGCGAGGGCAGTTAGGTTTCCCCTGCCGACAGATTCCACAGCAAGTGATTGGGGATCGCTGCTCCAATCTTCGTACAAGCTCCATTTTGTCAGGCCGATTCGCTGATATTGTGTGGCATTTTTCCAATTATCTTCTATAAAATCAACGGCTTCTTTCTTATCAATAAACCCATGACTTGCCCTAACCCATTCTCCTTTCATGGCATAAGTGCGCCAGTTGTTAAGCCGACCAGCTGGTCCACCCCAAACTTGATCTAGTGGTGTAGCCATCTTTCTCCTCCATTCTTTATACTTGTCGGGAAGGACATGGCCTTGATACAACTCCATCGCACCGGCCAATGCAGCGATGTAGAATTCCCCATGCTTGTCGGGGATGCTGTCTATTCCGTAAGAAAAATCGGTGAGTGCTTTTTCCATCGCCAGAATTCCCGAAGGAAGTAAATCTTTTGCTTTGTCTGCAGAGACCAGAGTGCCAATGGCAAATGCATAATATGGTGTGGAATATTGATGTTCGCGATGTAGATACGGGTCGATAATCGCTCCTGTTTCATTTTGAAAAGTGCTGGCCACCCTGGCCATTCCTTCCACAGCATCGAGGTAATTTTCTTTCAGTGTATTGAGGGGTTGCCAATCAGGTGATGCCAAGTGATATTTGATTTCGGGCAGTGATGTTGGTAGGTCTTGAGCATGCAAAAAGGCACAAAAACCCATGAAACAGAAAGTTAGAAATTTTTTTTTAGTAGGATTGGATGAGTTGTTGTAGGGCATCATGGTTTTTAATTGTTTCCATAAAGCTAATAACCAGAGTTATCTTTCTAAAATTTCAAAGATAATATTCTGAAGTCCCTTTTCTAGATCGAGCTTAGTGAAGCTAAAAAGCCTTCAAAACCCATGGATATAAATAGATAATGACAGCTACAATTTTACGAATATTGGCTTCTCTATTGCTTAGGTCCAATAGTTTCTGGTTTCCCCCTTAATCCTAAACCTTTAACATTTCCATTTTCGTCCAGAAAAAATTCCCATTCCAATGCCTGTTCAGCAAAGTAAAATGTAGTTTCTGAAGATGGTACCAATTCTTCATTTCCCGGAACAGGATCAGGTCTAAGATAAAGCTTGTTGTTTTTTTCAGTAATGTGCAATAAACCAAATACCTCAGAAAGATATGTACCCACATATTTCTTGTATAGATTAGTTTCTATAGGGTAAATGATACGCTTTTTTGGAACTTCAAAAGGCTTTCCTTCCCAAATATTCCTTACAGCGCCATAAACGCCTTTCCAATTGGAACCTGAAATATTGTGAAGATAAATAAATGTTTTTCTGGTATTCATATACCGTTGTACGCTTGCTCTGGTATGTTCTCCATCCCCTACCACGTAGGCCTCATTTACGTCGTCATTTTTATGCAATCTCCATGCAAAACCATAATTGCTCAAAGTGCCATCGCTTAATTGGGTAAACTCAAAAGACTTTTTTAGTATATCTTGAGAAAGCAGTTGATCGGTATATAAAGCTTGATCAAACAAGTACAAATCATGAGCTGTAGAAAATATATGACCATCACCCAAAGTCGGACCCACATTTGCCGACAACGGTTTTCCGTCAATTGCTTGTGCTGGGTTATAAACATAACTATGAATCATGTTAAGCGGTCCAAAAATATTGTTTCTAACAAAGGCCGCATAAGGCATCCCTGAAACCTTTTCTATTATGGCTGCAAGCAGCACGTAATTGTCATTATTATATGCAAACACTTCTCTTTGTAAAATTGACTTTGGTTTATGTTTGGCAACCAGTTTTATGATTTGATCAGTGGTGTAAACTTTTGAGCTGTCGCCATATTCCTCAATTGTCGACTGAAACCTGGGTAACCCGCTTGTCATAGTCAAAAGGCTTTTTATGCTTACATCTTTATAAGGAAGTTCGGGAAAGTATTCTGTTAATCTATTGCCCAGTTTCAGAAGTCCTCGATTCTCCAAGATCAAAATAGAAAGTGCTGTAAAAGTTTTGCTTACAGAGGTTATTGCCATAGGGGTTTCCTCAGTGATTTTATGATTGTCTTCATTATTTCCATAGGCATTGTGAAAGGTAATATTTCCATTCTCGGCTATTAGGACCTGCCCATGGAACAGCTCGTCTTGAGAGACAATTGTCAGTACAGAATCAATTTTTTTGGTCCATTCCTGAGCATAGGAACTTATCAAACCAATAAAGAAAATGGGAACAAGGAATAGTCGTCGCATAATATTGTTGTTTATTATACAAAAATGAACACCCAAATTGGGTGCCCCAAAAACTCCATATAGACTTTGAATAGACAGATTCAAATTTGCCTTAAAGCGTCAAGCAAATCAGTGTCTGCAGATAGCATCATTTTTTTTCGCAATCTGTAGCGAGCCGTATTGACACTTGCAGGAGATATGTTTAATTTTGAAGAAATATCCTTACTGCTTAATCCATCTACTAACATTTCCGCAACTAGAATATCATTGGTAGTTAACTTGACAAATTTTAAGCGAAGACGCTCTTGAAAATCAAGTTGCTCCTTGATGCCTCTTGATAGCTTGTCGGTTAAATTATGTTTATAATCAGTATATGATTTGCGGCTTCGTTTACGGTTGGATAGACTTATCCATATCAATATTGATAATACCAATGATGCCGTAAAGATAAAGAACCAGCTCCTTTCCTTCATAAACAGCACTTGCAATCTGTTTTTTTCCAAAAGATGAATATCTGAAGGATTATCATTTTTAATTTGTTCTAATACTTCAGGCTTTATGGGTTCATTTAGGTTTTTTGCAAAACCGAGTGAAAACAAAACAACAATAATTACCACAAAAAAAATGTGATAAAGATTAATTCTACTTAATGTTCTGTCGATAAAGTTGTCCAATCTCAAAACCTTCGAACCTTGTTATTGGACAACAACTTAAATAAGTTTTTTAATCTATCATATAGATAATTTTATAACTATTGATAAGTTACCTCAAGATAATGACCCAAAAAGCCCTCAAAATCCATGGATTTTGAGGGCTTTTTGATGGTAAAATTTAGAAATTCTTGCGAAGGGTCACGCCCCAGTTCTTGGGGTTTCCAAGGTGGGTCGCTCCAAAATCGTAGGCATAAGAGATATATTTTTCATCCGTCAGGTTTCTACCCCAAAACATCAGTTCGAAGCCATCACCCGCAAATCCCAGTCGCGTATTTAACAAGCTATAAGGCTTTTGTTCGATATTGTTGGCTAGGTCAAAGAACTGGCTTCCGAGTGCTTGCCACTCGCCACGAACAATAAACTTATAACGCCCCGAGGCCGAGAGATTAATGCTGTATTGCGCAGCGAGCATGGATGTGAACTCTGGTGAAAATAATTGTCTATTGCCACTTAAATCCACTTCTCCACCATCTTCTGGCACATCAAGGGTTTTGAAAGTAGCGTGGGTATAACCGAAATTATAATCGATCTGAAGGCTTTTAATTACCGTGGCCGAGGTTTCCAATTCCACACCATAACTATCCAATGCACCCGCATTTTTGGTAATGGTAAACCCTTCTGGCAAAATCAGTGTTGGCACTTGTACATTGGTAGATTCTATATAGAATGCATCAAAGTTTAATTTCAACCGATTGTCCAAAAACATATTTTTTATACCAGCCTCAAAATTATTGCTGAATTCCGGCTTGTAGGCATAAAGCGGAGGTTGAGAAGGATCCGGAGAGATGGCGGTCAAACCTCCGGCACGAAAACCACGGGAATAAGTGACGTAAAGATTGCTGTTTTCACTGGCTTGGTATGCCAACCCTGCCTTGGGCGAAAATGCTTTGAAGTTTGCGGTTGCCGAAGTATCCGATCTTGTTACAAAGACAGGGTCAGAGTTTCCATCCACATAAAACTCACCCAATACACTCTGCTCCTTATGTTCGTAATCGTAGCGTAAGCCAGCGATCAGGCTCAACCGGTCACTGAGTTTATAATTGGCCTGGCCAAAAAATGCCAAGCCCGAGCCTTTGCCAGTTGCTGTTGTGAGCACAGTACTTCCAGGCATAGCGCCTGGATCGATGTAGGCTGCATCATCACCAAAGTGAGTGCCTTGTTTCACTGGGTTGTGCTGGTAAAACAAATAAGTACCCAAAGTCCATTGAAGAGGAGAAGTGTTATTTGCAGGCGAGGTGAATTTAAATTCCTGAGTGACCACATCCACCTTATTCCAATTGCCACCATAATCATTAACAATAGTTACGCCATCGATTGGTGAAAAATCCCCATCCAACGGAGCATCGTACAATCGCGAATTGGATTGATAGGTTGTTTGAGATGAGAAATTAAATGTAAATCCAACGTAGTTTGCAGCAACAGAAGCATTGAATGTTTTGTCCACCATGGTGGCTGTGGCATTTTGGTTTACTGTAAATGGGTTTGCAAAAGCTGCATCAACACTGCTTTCCAAAGGGAATGTTCCGTTGTTGTGATTTGTATTGTGCTTTACATTCGCAATAAACGCCCAAGAAGGAGAGGCAATATATTTTAAATAATAATTGCCCATCACACTATTTTTTTCATCAAAATGGGAGTTGTCAAATACGTTGGTATAGAAACCATCAGTGCGGTCGTACATTCCCGACAGACCTAGGAAAAGTTTGTTCCTGACCAATGGCAATCGAACACCGGCACTATATCGCTGTTGGCCGTGGCTGCCAACATTGATTTCCCCAAACCCGGAGGCATGATTGGTTGGTTGTTTTGTAATGATATTGATCACGCCGCCCATGGCATTTCGACCATATAGCGTTCCCTGTGGGCCTCTCAATACTTCTATTCTTTCGATATCAGATAACTGGGCAATATAAGTATCGAGCCCAAATTGGTTTACGCCATCAATATACGTGGCTACTGTAGGGTCATAAGAAGTGGTCGCGATGCCACGGATAGAAGTCACATTTCTACCGTCACCCGGATCGGCCGAATAGAGGTTTGGGGAGATGGCTGTGATATCCTTGCTATTCCAAATCCTGTATTCTAAAACTTGACGTGAAGGTATGGCACTCATACCAAAAGGCACTTTCTGCACTTCCTCTTCGGTTTTTTGGGCTGTTACGACGATCGCGTCCAGCTGAGTGGTCGCCTTGACAAGGGTCATATTTAAGGTTTGATTTTCTTGGTCAATAGTTATTGGTTTTTCTATGGCAGCAAATCCGATGGCAGAAACCTCTAATCTGTAGTCTCCAGTAGGTATTTGGGCTATGCTAAAGTTACCGTCCAGATCAGTCGCACTACCAAAATGAGTATTGAGCAAATGAACCGTTGCTCCCGGAATGCCTTCGCCACTCACAGTACTTACCTTGCCGGTAAGGGAGGAGATATTCTGAGCCATTGAACTGATGGATAAGCAAAGCAATACAACAAATGAAATAGAGCGTAGCATGAATCTTATGGGCTTAATTTTTTCTTCAGTATTAACGTAAAATTAATAGTTAAAAGGGATACTTGTTAGCGAATAGCAAAGATTTACGCACTGGGCTTACAGGAATATGGTTTAATGCTCAAGGTCATAGCCGCTGGCAAAACAAGATTCATGGAAAAATGATGCTTTTTAGAGCATTTAAGTATCTATAAGACGGACAAAGGTTTTTATGGTAAAATAAAATCCGCATTATTTAGATAATTCCAGCTTGTTTTAATAGTGGCAAAAGGCGAAGCTCCTTCCCTTGTTGAATCCTGCTCTACAAAGAAATATTTCATTCCGGATGTTTTTCGGGCTTCAAATATTTTTTTGAAGTCAATTTTACCTTTACCAACCGGTGCAAATTGGTTGTCTTTGGCGTACATGTCCTTTACATGCCACAATGGAAATCTTCCAGGATTATTCTGAAAATATGCTACAGGGTCATTGCCTGATTTTGTGATCCAATAAAGATCTAGTTCAAACTGCACTAGGCCATGATCGGTTTCTTTTAAAATCACATCGTAAGGCTTCAAACCGTCTAAATCCTGAAATTCAAAATCATGGTTGTGGTAGGCAAATTGAATTCCGGCATCCTTGCAAACTGCTCCAAAAATATTCCATTGCTCAATATGTCTTTTATAATCTTCCATGCTGGTACGATCTTCTGGTTGCAAATAAGCCCACACGAGATATTTGGCGCCAGTAGCAGCAGTATCTTCAGCAGTGATTTTCATTTGGTCTAGAGCCTCTTCTTTGCTTAACGTTTTAGGGATTCCGGAAACAGCATGTACACTAGGCAGGCTCATACCGAGATCGGTTATAATTTTAGCAAACTCCTTTGGCGATTTGCCCAAAAACTTCCGATCCTGATAGCCGAAAGCCTCTATCCACTTATAGCCAGTGGCGGCAACTTTTTCCATACAAACCTCTAGGCCGTCTTTCTGTATTTCGTTTCTAAGGGTATAAATTTGGAGGCCAATATCTTTGGACACTTTCTCCGAAGTACACCCAAATGGGGTAATGAGACTTCCTGCAGCAAACGCCCCAGCAGTTTTTAAAAATTCCCTACGTCTTTTCATGTAATTGGTTTGTGAATTCGTTTCGTTGAATTAAATGTACTTTCATTATCTAATAAAGACAATTATACCTTGCAATTAAAAAGATGACTTCATGGAAAATGGCCATATTAATTCACCATGTTGATTATCTTTGACCATTTAAATAAAAATATGCATACACAACCAACCGTCGAAGTCTGTTTTTCACCTAAGCTGTATGAAGACAAATTTACCAATCAAAATTTCGTGACTGTCGTTGCAGATATCCTCAGGGCTACCACCTCGATTTGCGCCGCTTTTGACCATGGAGTTGAGCGTATTATTCCGGTTTCGGGATTGGAAGAGGCAAAGGCTATGAAGGAGGAGGGTTATTTTGTGGCGTGCGAACGAAATGGTGAAATCATGGATTTTGCAGACATTGGCAACTCAGCTTCAGACTTTTTGCGCGAAGACCTAAAAGGAAAGTCGGTGGTTTTCTCGACTACAAACGGCACCAAAACCATCAATATGGCTAGGGATGCCGAAGAAGTGCTCGTCGGTTCATTTGCCAATATCCAAGCACTTGCCGATCTATTAATTCAAAAGCAGAAAAATGTCGTGATTTTTTGTGCTGCTTGGAAAAACCTATTCAATCTTGAGGATTCTGTATTTGCAGGAGCTATTGCAGAACTACTGCTTGACCATGGATTTTCGACCGTTTGTGACTCAACCCACGGGGCTATGGACATGTGGCATCATGCTAAATCGGATTTGAAAAGCTACTTGTCTAAAAGTTCGCATCGTAACAGGTTAAAGCATTTGGTGTCTGAAAAGGATTTTGATTATACCGTCACGCTAAATTCCACCAGTGTCATTCCAATTCTGAAGGGAGACCAGCTACGGTTGGCGGAGTAGGATTTACTCCAAAAAATCCGAAATATCCTTCGCCACTGCGTCATGGACATTTTCATTTTTAACCTTGGTCTTCAAAAAACCGATGTAGAATTTATTGTGTGGATCTGTTAATTGCGGCTTGCCATCTCCTTGTCGTCCAAACCCAAAAACTACCGCACCATCGTCACTTTCAGTTCCTTTTGATGAATTTCCCAAAAAGCCAATTGTATCGATTTGCCGATCCGGTTTTTCCATGGCGATAAATAGGATTTGCTTTACGCGGTCATCGCCAAAATAAACCCAATGCCAATTGGCAAAAATTTTATCTCCTTTATAAAAATCGTTGATCTCGCGCCGTGGCCCACCAAGGTTGGAGCCCCAGTATTGGTGATTTGGTGCAAATTCCCCAGCAATTGGACCTTCATACAAAAACCAATATTTGTGAACTGGGTCTGCCTTTTCCATGGAAATGGTAGCATATTGTTCGTAAAATTGCCACCGCCATTGCCATGCTCCACTTTTGCTAATGGTCAGTATCGTATTTTTATCAACTAAAAAACTATAGCACTTTTTACGTCCCGGATGGCCTGCTCCCACATCTTCCGATTGAGTAACCAGATTGGGCAAGCCCCTGTACGAAGAAGCAGCAGACTCAGGATAGCGCTCCCAAGGTTCGCGTTTGAAACTGATCCAGTCGTTGCCATATTTATCGATCATGCGGGAAAGCCCACCGCCCTCTTTGTCGAGATAGTAGGTAGCTTTTTTTGTTTTGATGATAAAATGTGGAGCCCCGGCAAAGACATCTTCGGAAATTTCTACTCCAAAACATGGCAAAGCAAAAGTCAAAAAAATCAAGGTTGCAGTGAGTGGGTGCTTCATTAACTCAAAAATAGTGTATTTCCATTTATTTGAAAATAAATCCTTGACAACCTGTATGCTATACTCATAATTTTAAAGTTCCTCTTGCGCAACTTAGCACAATCGTTGCATAAAAAGCCTCCAAAATCCATGGATTTACGGAATCCACTTGATGTCTTTAAAATCGGGTTTACGTTTCTCCAAAAATGCATTCCTACCTTCCTTGGCTTCATCGGTCATGTAGGCCAATCGTGTGGCTTCTCCTGCAAATACTTGTTGGCCTACCATGCCATCGTCCGTGGCGTTCATGGCAAATTTCAGCATTTTGATGGAGGTTGGGGATTTTGCCAATATTTCTTGCGCCCATTCATAGGCAGTGTCTTCGAGTTGTTCATGGGGAATCGCTGCATTGACCATGCCCATGTCGTAGGCTTCTTTGGCAGAATAATTCCTTCCCAAAAAGAAGATCTCCCTAGCTCTTTTCTGGCCCACCATTTTTGCCAGATAGGCAGACCCGTACCCGCCATCAAAGCTAGTGACGTCGGCATCAGTTTGTTTAAAAATTGCATGTTCTTCACTTGCCAGCGTCAGGTCACAAACAGTGTGCAAGCTATGGCCACCGCCAACTGCCCAGCCCGGTACGACTGCAATTACTACTTTGGGCATGAACCGGATCAGTCGCTGCACCTCAAGAATATTCAACCTTGGCATTCCATCATCATCGACATAGCCTTGGTTGCCGCGGGATTTTTGATCTCCGCCGCTGCAAAATGAATATACACCATCTTTTGGTGATGGCCCCTCAGCGGAAAGCAAAACTACTCCGATAAAAGTATCCTCTCGTGCGTCCAGTAGGGCTTCAAACAATTCACCTACGGTTTTAGGCCGGAAGGCATTGCGCACTTCGGGGCGGTTAAATGCGATGCGGGCGACGCCGTTCGATTTTTTATAAGTAATATCGACATATTCCTTTACAGTTTTCCAATTTATGTTGCTCATGCTATCCAGTTTAATGATTTTCCTTTTCAAAAGTAAACAATTTAACATAGCCCATTTTACATGAAATAAAATTTTTGAAGAATTATGTCCCCAAAGGAGATATCAAAACGTCATGCATATGAATTTCAATTATTTGTTTCACATAAATCATTATCATCATGTCAAAGTTTTTATATCTTTTTAGAGGAGGCGATGCTCAGCGGACACAACAATCACCTGAAGAAATGCAGGCACACATGGAAATCTGGAAGAATTGGATGGGAGGATTGGCCGGAAAAGGTCAGCTTGTCGATGGGCTTCCGCTCGGAAAAGAGGGGAAAGTAGTGGCCAGTGGTGCGGCCATTACCGACGGTCCGTTCGCGGAGGGCGCGGAGATCGTCGGTGGTTATCTCATTGTAAATGCAGCAAATCTGGATGAAGCCGTTGAAATTTCTAAGGGCTGCCCAATCTTTGAGCATAACGGCACAGTGGAGGTCAGGGAGATTATGTCCATGGATATGTAGGCCTTTTGACTTTCAAAAAAGCATGGTAATGCCTACATTACTGTGCTTTTTTTATTATGATTCAGGAAAAATTAGACCACTGGTTTCGACACGAATACAGCAGGATGCTGTCCATATTTGTATCCAAATACGGAACGGGACAAATAGATAGTATTGAAGATGCCATCCATGATGCGTTGCATAAAGCCATGCAGATTTGGGGGTATAAAGGAATTCCTGACAATCCATCTGCATGGATCTACCGCGTGGCTCAAAACAACCTGATCAATCAGTTTCGTAAAAAATCGAAACATGGAGAATTTGAAAAAGAGTTGGGTGAGGATCAGGAACCATCGCTGGAAGAGATAAAAGATGAAACGCTCAAACTGTTCTTTGCCTGCTGCCATCCTGAGCTCAAAGAACAGGAAAGTATTATTTTATGTTTAAAATTTGCAGCCGGGTTTGGGCTTCATGAAATTTCATGGGCATTGTTTTCTACCTATGAAGCCACAAAGAAAAAATTTCAACGCGCCAAAGCACATTTCAAATCTAGTGGATTGTCCTTGGAAATCCCGTCCAATGAATTGCTCAAGGAAAGAACGGAAGGTGTTTTAAAAGTCATTTTTTTAATGTTTACCGAGGGGTATCGTCCCACCGATGGAGATCAATTTTTGAAGGAAGATGTGTGTTATGAAGCCATGCGCATCGCAACGGCCATGCTCCGACATGAGGCATTCAAGACTTCCAACCTTTTTGCACTTTTAGCCATGATGTGTTACAAATCTGCCAGACTTCAAGCACGCATGCAAGGAGGAAATGAATTTATTCGCCTCAAGGATCAAGACCGAAACCTATGGGAAAAGGAACTTATCGATAAAGGAAACGAATTTTTATACGTGGCATTTCAAAAGGAAAATCACAGCGAATACCATTTTCACGCAGCCATAGAAAGCCAGTACGTGAATGTCGATAGCTTTGAGAATACAGATTGGGACAAGTTGTTAAATATTTATAACTATTGGAAAAAGACAACAAATAATCCTGCTTTGGAATTGAACCGGATCGTGGTGGTGATGCATGCCCGAGGCGCAGAAACTGCTTTGAATGAAATAGGCGAAAATTGCAGAGAAGGAAACGACCATCGGTATTGGGCCATCAAGGGAGAATTATTGTACAACTTAAAAAAGTATTCTGCTGCTATTGAATGCTTTCGGAAAATGATGGAATTGAGCCCAAACCAAGCGGAAAAGTTGTTGGCCCAGAAGAGGATGGATGATTTGGCAGGAAAGAAAGCAAAAAAAAGCATTAAAAATCCATGAGAATGAAATGTTTGTAATCACATTGAGATTATCGTTTTTCCTACCTGCTAAAGAATTAATTACTATTTTTATCGCGCAAAGGAAATGAGTCTTTTGATCGATAAACCAACCATCATGATCTATCTTCTCAATGCGGTCTCAAAAATGATTATTGGCACATTTATCTTGGTCATCCCGTTTTGTTCCCATGGGCAAGACACGCTTACCACCAAAAGCTTCAAGCCATTCAAAAATGGGGTAAAATACAACTTTACCCCAACTGTAATGGGTTTTAGTAGTGCTATTTTCGGCTATGAACGAGTCACCAACCCATACCAGTCGTTTTCTATAAATGCAGGATATATGAGTATTGGCAAGTCGGGGTCAAAGGAAAATGAAACATACGAATTGACCTCTACGAAATCTAGAAGTGGCTTTACTATTGCGGCAGATTATCGTTTTTATTTTAAAAGCCAAAACAAAAATTCCGCCCCTCAGGGCGTGTATGTTGGGCCATATTATTCATATTATAATTTTAAATTTTCTAATGATATAGAAAGCAAAACCGAGGATGGCTCAAGTGTACAGGTCGATTCCAGAGTTGCAATCAATAATATTGGTTTGCAGATGGGGTATCAATTTGTCATAAAAAACAGGTTTACACTCGACATGGTTTTGATCGGCCCTTCGATGGGAGGTTATAATCTAAAAATGGAAATGGATTCAGACGTTAGTATTACGGATGAAGAAGTCAAGGAAAAGATAGAAGCTGTAAAAGACATATTATATGCCAAATATCCATGGTTTGAAACTCTGGTTGATCAAACAAATCTTGATGTCAGTGGGCGCAAAACCCATTGGGGATTTGGGTTTCGCTACTTGGTTCAAATAGGCTTTCGGTTTTAATACTATTTGCTAATACCTAGCAACAGTCCCTATATTTAGAAGGGATAAAAAGCATCTGAAATCCATGAATTCAATATTTATAACCCTACTTCATTTATAACCCTACTTCAAAAAAGAACATTCAATGAAAATATACCATAATCCCAGATGCAGTAAAAGCCGTCAAACCCTTAAGTTGATTCAGGATGCTGGAAGGGATGTTGAAATTATCGAGTACTTAAATGTACCTCCAACCCATGCAGAGCTGAAATCTTTGGTGGAGCTGTTGGGAATATCGCCCGAACAATTGCTGCGCAAGAATGAAGCTGTGTTCAAAGAGCAGTTTAAAGGCAAATCATTTACAGATGAGGAATGGCTGGACATCATGATCGCACATCCAAAGTTGATTGAGCGGCCGATAGTGATTGATGGAAATAAGGCCATTTTGGGCAGGCCTCCAGAGACTGTGTTGACGTTGCTTTGATCGGAATTAGATTTTTATCTGGATATTGTCTTTGTAATCTACCTTTACAGAAAAAGGAACTCCGTAGGCTTTTACCTTGATTCTTCCCAAGTACCTGATTTCTTGGCCTTTGCCACCGAGAAGACCCAATGCAGAATTGATGGCATTTAAGTTTAGGTCCTTTAGTTTGATTTGCACATCAAGCGGAACAGTAAACTCCTCATTTCCCATGGCTTTTATATCAAAATCCTTGTCCAAAACAGCAATTGTCTGATCAGCCATCATGATATCGATTTTTGCTCCCTTGATGGTAATGTTATTTTTATTTGGGTTAAAAAGCACCGCATCAGCGTGAAGGTTGGCAGTTGATAGACTTTCTAAATCCACAACAACATTTTCCAGATATTTAAATTGTGGAGATTCAGGAGTGTTACATGCACCCAACCCTATGAAAATCAACATCGAAAAAAATAGTCCTTTCTTCATCAATAAAGTATAAAATCAAAAAAAGCAGGATTGCAAACAACCTGCCTAGCCTAACGCATCAAATATAATTTTATTTCGATACTAAGACAAGCCCTGAAAATTAGCCGTCAGTTTTTTTCCTTCACAAACGTATTCCTCCCATATATCTCGCAAAATATCCGCTGCCGGCAAAATACGCTCAATCATCGCTGCGATTTGGCCTATTTCCAGTTCGCCTTCATCGAGGTTTCCCTCAAACATACCTTTTTTTGCTCGGCCCTTTCCAAGCAACTTTTTCAACGTTTCAGTATCGGCACAAGACAGCTCGGCCTCTTTTACTTGGTTGTAAAACTTATTTTTTAGCAAGCGCACGGGTACCAATTGTTTCATCATCAATTCTGTAGACCCTTCTTCTGCTTCGACGATTTGTGATTTGAATTCTGGGCTTGCAGAAGATTCTTCGCTGGCAGCAAACCTACTACCTATTTGAACACCGTCTGCCCCCAGAGCCATGGCCCCTAGCATGCCCCGTCCTGTGGCAATGCCTCCAGCGGCGATCAGGGGAATGGAAATTTCCTTAGCGATCATAGGAATCAGACAGAACGTGGTGGTTTCTTCTCTGCCGTTGTGACCACCAGCCTCGAAACCTTCCGCGACAATAGCATCTACCCCGATATCTTCACTTTTTTTGGCAAATTTCAAGCTCGAAACAACATGCACCACCTTGATGCCGTGGCTTTGTAGCTTGAGTGTCCAGGTTGCGGGGTTTCCGGCGGAAGTAAACACGACAGGCACTTTATGCCCAATAATGATATTCATGAGCTCCTCAACCTGCGGGTACATGAGAGGCACATTTACACCGAATGGATTTTTGGTGGTTTTTTTGCATTTTTGGATGTGTTCATTCAGTAGATCTGGATGCATAGACCCTGAGCCGAGCAGTCCTAACCCTCCGGCGTTGCTCACCGCAGAGGCCAGTTTCCATCCACTGCACCACACCATCCCAGCTTGGATAATAGGATATTTAATGCCTAAAAGTTCCGTTATTCTGTTTTTCATTTTTGTGAGGTTTTTACATTTGTAAATCTACTGCTCATTTAACCATACACAGAATAATTAAACTGAAATATTTAGCCAATTGATTCTTTTGGGACATTTAATTTCACGTGTAATTATGTTGTAAAGAAGTAGAGACTGTGGCAGAGGAAAACTATATGAATTAGATAGTGCAAAAATATTGAAAAAAAATGTTGCATATTATTAACTGCGTAGAAATGAGGGAATTATCCACAAACCATTAAAGTGATGGAATTATCGTATCTCATTGTTAATCTGCGTGTTATAAAACTGAACATATGGTTTGTGGAAAACTTTCCACTTTTGTGGAAAACTTTTGTTTGGAAATGTGAAATAGAATATTCCGGATTTGCATGCCATTTGTAATCAAAAATTCGATGGCTCATTTGATTAACAAATCATAAAGATATGGAGTAATATTTTGCAGAATTTTAAAACAAATTGGATTCACATTGCCATATTTTGAAAGGGGCGATTGGTGTGCAAAAAATACAAAATATTTGGATTTCTACGCTGCTCAGAATTGAACAATTTCATCACCAAATTGTGATATAAATATTAGTTATTCATTTAAGTTCCATTAGCCTGCCTTTAGACTTGCGTCGAACATTTGTGGTTTTCTTAGCATGCCGCTTTTGAATATCCGCAGCTTTAGAAGCATTGTGAATGGCAATGGAAGGTAGGTAAGCTTCGCTACTGGCTAGAATTTTACTATCTTCCAATTTTTTGATCAACGTGTCAAGCGGATTTAGTATTTTTTCGATGGATTTAATGAGTTCTACATCTTTTACTATTTCATTTACGTCAACATTTTTTGGTACAATTTCCGGATGGCGTCTAGCTTCTTGGAGCGCATCTAAAACAAAACTTACGGTATTTTCCTGCATTTTTGGAAGCGCACAGTACTCTTCTTTGGTGAGGGTAACTAAATTTGGCAATTTTTGATTGATAAGTCTGATGGCATCAATAATTTCTTTTAAATCTTTATTGTCGATTTGTGTGGAGATTAGATTTGAATATTCCATGACCCTGAAGTTTAATAGTTATCATCTGCGTGAAAATGACCATGCTCCTTATTATATATACCTATGAATTCAATTTAATGTTGCACTATAAATGAAAACTATTTTGGCCTCTCATTTCAACTATGTTTTGTAGTTTGCCGGAATATGAAAACGGTCAAATTTCCATGGATTTTTTAGGGATTTGCTTGGTGCTAGGCGTTGGGTTGCTGGCAGGGGTCATGAACACGCTGGCAGGTGGAGGATCATTGCTGAGTTTGCCGATATTGATATTTTTAGGCTTGCCACCTGCCGTAGCCAATGCCACCAACCGTGTGGCGATTTTCGCACAGGGAATTTTCGCTGTCGCAGGTTTTAAAAGCAAAGGCGTTTCAGAATTCAAATACAGCTTTGTGCTTGGCATTTCGGCGCTAGTTGGTGCTATTATCGGCGCAAAGATTGCAGTAGATATTCGCGGTGATCTATTCAATAAAATACTTGCCGTGATCATGATTTTAGTTGTAATTATTACTGTATTGGGGCTGGCAAAGCCAAAATCTATTGTAACCGTAAAAACGGATGTGTGGTCAAAGGTAATAGGAGTAATCACCTTTTTCCTTATTGGCATTTATGGCGGGTTTATCCAAGCAGGCGTTGGTTTCTTGATTATTGGTGCTTTATCTGCCATTCATGGTTTTGGACTTGTTAAGGCCAACAGCATTAAAGTATTTGTGATTGTGATATATACGATTGCCGCACTTGGAGTTTTTATTTATGAAGGAAAAGTAAATTGGTTATACGGTATTGTTTTGGCTGTTGGGAACTCGACCGGAGCATGGTTTGCAAGTAGATGGTCTGTAGACAAAGGGGATAGGTTGGTGAAGATATTTCTGGTAATTGCTGTGGTTGGATTGGCTATCAAGCTTTGGCTATTCTAACCCTTATCAATGAAAAGCGTCTTCAATGTGCTCCAATTCCATGAAATCTTTTTTAAAAATGGAAATAATGTCGAAGCGAATATCTCCTTGCCAGTTGTGTTCGTGAATGAAATGATCGGCGGCTTTCATGACATTTTCAGCCTTTTTATCATCTACAAACGCTTCAGGGTTGCCAAAGGAAATATTGGTTCTCGCCTTCACTTCCACAAATATTAGCATCTTTGGTTTTGAGGCAATCAGATCAATTTCATATCTGCTGTGTCGATAGTTCATTTCTAGGATTTTCCAGCCTTTATTCTCTAAATAATGTGCAGCCAGTTGCTCCCCTTCTGAGCCCAATTTGTTACTTTTACTCATAATTTCATGAAACTAAGAAAAGATGTCGGAATTGTATCCATTAAAATTTGAAACGATATATAAAGATAAAATCTGGGGCGGACAAAAAATAAAGACCGTACTAAATAAAGATTTTGGTGATTTGCCAAACTGCGGGGAAACTTGGGAAATAAGTGGCGTAAAAGAGAATATTTCAACAGTAAAAGAAGGTACGCTTGCTGGAAAAACCCTTCGCGATGTTTTAGTAGAATACAAAGGCAATCTGGTTGGAAAGAGTGTTTATGAAAAATTCGGTGATGAATTTCCACTCTTGGTAAAGTTTATTGATGCCAATGATGATCTTTCGGTACAGGTACATCCTGATGATAAACTGGCCAAAAAGCGTCATAACTCTTTTGGTAAAACCGAAATGTGGTACATCTTTCAGGCCGATGAAGGAGCAACACTCAATTCCGGTTTCAACCGCCCACTAACTAAAGACAAATATCAAAAATATTTTGACAAGGGTGAGTTGATGGATATTTTGAACATTGAAAAGGTAAAAGCAGACGATGTTTATTTTCTTCCTGCAGGTAGGGTGCACTATATTGGCAAGGGATGTTTGCTGGCTGAGATTCAACAGACTTCAGATGTTACTTATCGAATGTACGATTTTGATAGAACTGATGACCAAGGCAATAAGCGCGAACTTCATACAGAAGAATCGCTCGATGCCATCGACTTTGGCTATCATGACAATTATAAGACGATTTATGAGGATAAGTTAAATGAGATCGTTCCATTGGTAAAGTGTGATTACTTTATCACGAATAAATTGAATTTTGATAAGGCTATTGAGCGCGATCATTCGGACTTGGATTCATTTGTGATTTACGTATGCATGGAGGGCAATCTGACCATGGAATTTGGCGACGATCACATAAATGTACAAAAAGGAGATGCTGTTCTGGTGCCTGCCAGCATCTTAAAAATAACCTTAAAACCCATGGGTGAGTTTAAGATGTTAGAATCATATGTTTCTTAAATGTGAATTTTCATAAAAACAAAAAAGT
Source organism: Bacteroidia bacterium (assembly GCA_030426345.1). Lineage (GTDB taxonomy): Bacteria > Bacteroidota > Bacteroidia > Cytophagales > Cyclobacteriaceae > JAAUQL01. The sequence continues at coordinate 3,957 of JAUHYU010000023.1, read as the reverse complement.
CATAGTTCGTAATCTTGGAAAGATAGATTATAAAGAAGCTTGGGAATATCAGGAAAAGGTATTTCAGGAAGTCGTATCTGTAAAAATCGAAAATCGAAAACTACCGGAAACTCAGCAAAAAATCACGGATAATTACCTGCTTTTTTGTGAACATCCTCATGTCTATACTTTGGGAAAAAGTGGAGATGAAAATAATCTTTTGCTAAATGATGACGGGCTGAAAGACAAAGATGCCACATTTTACAAAATAAATCGTGGAGGCGACATCACCTACCATGGTCCCGGACAATTGGTAGGCTATCCGATCTTAGATTTGGATAATTTCTTTACCGACATCCACAAATATTTGCGTTTTTTAGAAGAAGCCATCATATTGACATTGCAGGATTATGGGCTTAGTGCTGGAAGGATTGATGGGCTCACCGGTGTATGGCTTGATCACATCGAGAAAAGAAATCCACGGAAAATTTGTGCTATTGGTGTGAAAACTAGCAGATGGGTCACAATGCATGGCTTTGCGCTCAACGTAAATGCCAATTTGGATTACTTCAACAACATCGTGCCTTGTGGCATCTCTGACAAGGCCGTAACCTCACTTGATAAAGAATTGAATAAAACGATGAACATGGACGAAGTGACTAACAGGGTGATGAGTCATTTGGCAGATATATTTGGCTTCAAAACCCATGAAGAAAATAGGGTATAGATTATATCTGAACTTTAGCAGGGCAAAAGTGTTTTTTAAACTGGAGAATTATATTCGCAGGGCTTGACGAGCTTTTTGTAAATATGCAAAACTACAAATCCAAAATATAAAGATTATGAAAACTATGACCTGTAAGCAATTGGGAGGTGCATGTGCTAAAGAATTTCATGCCAATACATTTGAGGAAATGGCTGAACTGAGTAAGCAACATGGTATGGAAATGTTCCAAAAGGGTGATGAAGCTCACTTAAAAGTAATTGCGGAAATGATGGAATTAATGAAATCTCCCGATGCCATGAATAAGTGGCTTGAAGATAAAAAAAACGAATTTAACGCGCTTCCTGCGAATGAATAATTCTTGTTTTTGGCCGAACCTAGTTAATTTTATTTCTGAAACTTTTCATTAATTATTTTTCCAAACAAATTGAAGATCAGGGCATGTTTATGGTTGATTGTCGTCCTGGCAGCAGGATGTCACGCTCCCCCGCCGGAAATTCCTCCGGGCAATATGGAAGTGGAATTTATCCGTGATTCAACGCTGCGAAGATCGATTTTTCATATTCCGAAAAAGCTAAAAAAGAGAAACCGAGCTTTGATTCTGTGCTTGCACAAGGAAGAGGAATCGCCAGAGAGCATGGCGCGCTTGACGCGAAAGAGCTTCAACGATCTGGCGGATCAAAATGGGTTTGTTGTCGGCTACCCGGAAGGGCTTAACAAATATTGGAATGATGGTAGGACAGATTCTATTTCACTTTCACACTATAATAATATTGATGACGTCGGCTTCATCGATCAGTTGATCGACTATGGTATTGATAATTTTCGTGTTGATCCCGAACGTATTTTCATTACGGGAATGTCGAATGGAGGTTTTATGGCTTTTAGGCTAGCCTGTGAGCTCTCGGAAAGGATTGCCGGCATTGCTGCAGTTTCGGCATCGCTACCTTTGGATCAATTGGTGACATGCAGTCCGGACAGCTCCGTTTCGGTCATGATGATCAATGGAACTCGTGACCCAATAATGCCTTTTGACGGTGGGGAAATGGTATTTAATGAACTTAGTCAGGGAAGTGTACTTGCTTCAGAAGAAGCTGTAAAATATTGGTTGGGAGAAAACAATTGTAAAGAGAAATTCACAAAAAAGGATGTGGGCAACACTAACTTATTTGATGAAACCAGATCGGAGCGCGTCGAGTATCACAATTGCGAAAACGACACGAAAGTAGCGCTGATCACTGTGACAAATGGTGGGCATACATGGCCTGGCGGAAGACAATATGCCAACGAAAAGACCATAGGAAAGACATCTAAGGACTTTAATGCTGCCAAAGAAATCTGGAAATTTTTCAAAGGTTTAAAATAGTCAGCAAGATTCGCCTGCTTATCTTTACGGTTGCGAAGGCGCGTTTTATCAGCAAAAAAGCACTAAAAATCCATGAAAAAATATGATGTGATTGTTGTAGGTGGAGGTATCAGTGGGATGAGTTTTGCTCATTTTTCCGCAAAGGCCGAATGCAAAACACTGGTATTGGAAAAGGAAAACCGCCTAGGTGGATCGATCCATTCTGAACAAGGTGATGATGGTTTTTGGATAGAGCTCGGTGCACATACCTGCTACAATTCGTATCGCAGTCTACTGGAGATAATAGAAGACTGCGGGATAGCATCTCAAATTTTGCCGCGGCAAAAAGTGCCATTTCGACTATGGACAAAGAATGGAATGAAATCCTTTTTTAGCAGAATAAACATTCTTGAACTTCTCATTTCCATTCCCAAGGCTCTCGCAATAAAGAAAGAAGGTGAAACGGTAAAATCCTACTATGGAAGTATTTTGGGCAAGAGGAACTTTCAACGCGTTTTTTCTGCACTGTTTAGTGCAGTTCCATCTCAAAATGCTGATGGATTTCCAGCAAATGCCTTATTCAAAAAAAGGGAGCGCAGAAAAGACATCATCAAGCATTATACCATGAAAAAGGGTTTGGAATCCATAGTTAATGCCATTGCTGACCAAGAAGAGATTGAAATAAAAAATGGAGTTGAAATCTCGACAGTAGAGCAACTTGATACTGGATTTCTTATAAAGACCAATCATGGTGATTTCGTTGCTGATAAACTCGCAATATGTACCTCACTTCCTTCCATACCCATATTGCTCGCAACTATCGCCCCGGAAATAGTTCAAAAAACCTCTAAAATTCCATGGAAGAAAGTAGAATCTATGGGTATCATCGTGCGCAAAGACGCCATGGATTTAAAACCCTTTGCCGGTTTGGTTCCGATAAATGGTGAGTACTTTTCGGCTGTGTCGCGCGATACTGTAGTTGACGAAAACTACCGGGGTTTTACTTTTCATTTCAAGCCGGACGTGATGTCAAGAGAAGAAAAAAAGGATATAGTCTCCTTAGTGTTGAATATTGATATCACAAAAGCCTTAAAAATCCATGAAAAAATAAATATTGTTCCTTCGTTGCAACTAGGGCATTATGATAAAGTTCGTGAAATTGATGGATTATTAACGGGCAAAAATATTTTTCTTAGTGGAAATTACTTCGCAGGGCTGTCTATTGAAGATTGCGTGAGCCGGTCGAAATCTGAAGTTGGAAGGATGGTAGGGAAATGAGAATATATTTTGTGGATCACAAATACATTGATTCATATTTTAGCCACAGGAATACTGAATTTAAATGTACTTCCTGCTCCAAGCTCACTTTCAACCCATATTTTGCCACCATTAATTTCAACAAATTCTTTACATAGAATAAGGCCAAGACCTGTTCCCTTTTCCGTACTGTTTCCGATGGTATTTGGATTGATGTCAATCCTGAAGAGCTTATCAACATCAGATGGCTCTATGCCGATGCCATCGTCTGCAACGGAACAAATGATAAAGCCCTCATCTTTCATGGCTGATAGAGTGATCTTACCTCCGAGGTTGGTAAATTTTATGCCATTGCTGATCAAATTCCGCAGTATGGTTTTTATCATATTTCCGTCTGCGTAAGCCAACATACCATTAGCCATTTCAGAACTAATACATATGTTTTTTTGGATTGCATTATTTCCCTGAGATTCCAATACCTCATTGGCGATGTACTTTAGGTTTAATTCTTCTGGATAAAAGTTAAATACACCAGTCTGAGACCTAGCCCATTCCAATAAATTTTCAAGCAGAGATCTACCTGATTTTGCCGAGACATTGATCATACGGGCCATCTTGACTACCTCCTCGATATGATCAGATTCCAACTCCC
>JAUHYU010000022.1 GCA_030426345.1 Bacteroidia bacterium | reverse complement strand
TTAAGAAGATAGGAGGTGTCCCTAAAAATGGCAGCATCTTCTTTACCATTTTTCAGAGTTTTATGACGACTTCGGTAGGTGCAGACACATCTAAATACATTGAGGAATTTGAATATGATATCGCTGCAGAGCCTATTGAAAGGTATTTTAACATCAATAAAAACCCAGACATAGTTAAGGCATATTGTTATATGTATATTCTTAAATGTTCGGATGGAAGTTTTTATACAGGTAGTACTAAAAATTTAAAAAGGAGACTTGAGGAACATAATAATGGACTTGGATCTAGACACACAAAAAATAACTTGCCAATTCAATTAGTTTATTATGAAATATTTGAAAGAATTGATGATGCTTTTGAAAGAGAACATCAAATAAAAAGATGGAGTCGCGATAAGAAAAAAGCCCTTATTAACGATGATATTGAATTGCTAAAGGAATTATCAAAAAGCAAGAATGTTAATTTCAATACTATTGTTGGCAAGCTAAAAGAACCAATAGAAAAGTATAATGAGTCAAAGGTTAGTGAGCCTGCCGAAAAGGTTAGTGAGCCTGCCGAAAAGGTTAGTGAGCCTGCCGAACTAAACTTTGGTGAATATCCACCCGACTTTTTCGATTTTATCATCATAGACGAATGTCACAGAGGTGGTGCCAATGACGAAAGTTCTTGGCGCGCTATCATGGACTACTTCTCACCAGCTGTTCAATTAGGGCTAACTGCCACTCCGAAGCGGGATGTAAATGCCGACACCTACAATTATTTTGGCGACCCTGTCTATAGCTATAAACTAAAAGATGGCATTAATGATGGATTTTTGACACCTTTTAAGGTGAAAGAAATAGACACGACTATTGACGAATATGTATATACCGCTGATGATGAAGTAGAAGGTGACATTGAGGAAAGGAGATCATATACTGAGGTGGATTTCAATAAAATCATTGAGATTAAGGCAAGGGAAGAATACAGAGTTAAACTCTTTATGGATTCGATAAACCAAAATCAAAAAACATTGGTTTTCTGTGCCACACAAATTCATGCAACAGCCGTTAGAGATTTGATAAATCAATATGCAACCAGTAAAAACACCAACTACTGCCATAGGGTCACTGCCGATGATGGCGCAAGAGGAGAGGAACAATTAAAATACTTTCAAGACAACGAAAAAAGCATTCCAACCATCCTAACCACTTCGCAAAAGTTAAGCACGGGAGTAGATGCACCGGAAATCAGAAATATCGTTTTGATGCGCCCCGTGAACTCAATGGTGGAATTTAAGCAGATTGTTGGGAGGGGAACACGACTTTTTGATGGGAAAGATTATTTCACAATCTATGATTTTGTGAATGCACATAGTCATTTTCAAGATCCTGAATGGGACGGTGAACCTTTAGACCCTGAACCGACAACTGGAAAAGGAACACCAAGGGTTTGCAATGTTTGCGGAGAAACCCCTTGTATTTGCGATCAACCAGCACCTGTGCCTTGTTCTGAATGTGGTAATATTCCATGTGTTTGCGAAACGCCGCCGCGACAAATGATAAAAGTAAAACTCTCGGACAATAAAATGAGAGAGATAGACTCTATGGTCAAAACTTCATTTTGGAGTCCCACAGGCAAGCCCATAGGTCATCAAGAATTCTTAGAACAATTGTATGGGGATTTGCCGGCATTTTTTAAAAACGAGGAAGAATTGCGAAAACTTTGGAGCTTACCGAGCACTCGCAAAAAACTGCTAGCTGAATTGAGTGAAAAAGGCTATACAAATTCACAATTGGAAGATTTGAGAAACTTGATCCACGGAGAAGACAGCGACCTTTTTGATGTATTAAATTATGTCGCTTATCACAGAGATATGGTTCCAAGAATAGAACGAGCAGGAAGAGCCAGAATTCAGATGAATGCCTACAACCCAAAGCAGCAAGAGTTCTTGAATTTTGTATTGGAACAATATGTAAAAGAAGGGGTTAATGAATTAGACGATGCCAAATTATCCCCTTTATTGCTATTAAAATATAAGGCACTTGCAGATGCAAAACGAGAATTAGGAGATATAAAATCGATTAGAGAAACCTTTATCGGATTTCAAGAACATTTATATCAAGAAAGAGCTATATAGAAGGGAAGCCAACACTATTAAGTTTGCGGAAATAAAAGCCAATGAACATGAATAAACTGCTGTGAAAAGCTATCAAATCCCATGAATTTTTCTTGCTCGCGACTAATCTTGGCTTTACCAATATCCCAATGATGGCTTAATCATTAATTTTATGTACTTTGAACGCTAAATTTCACATAACCTGTAAGCGTTAAATGCAACAAGTTCCATCGATAATATACCCCAAATTTCATCCATCCAAAGAAGCCATAAAATGTCTGGCCTTGACACTTTCTTTGTTCTTGGTAGTTGCCATCTTTTCACCCTTGCATGCGCAGGATAATCAAGCCAAGGGCACGGTCTATCTAGATGTCAATGAAAACGGTATCCTTGATACTGGAGAAAAGGGGATCGAAGGCGTCAAGGTTTCCAATGGTGTGGATGTGGTGAAAACCAATACCCAAGGCCAATATGAAATCGAGTTGCCGCCTGAAAGCATCCTATTTATTTCTAAACCTGCAAACTATCGCGTTCCACTAAACGACGTGCAGTTGCCACAATTTTACTATTGCCATTACCCAAATGGAACACCGGACGTGGCGGCATGGAAATGGCCAGTGATCAAGCCGACGGGCCCATTGCCCAAGACTATAAACTTTGCCCTGTTGGAAGGAGCAGTACCGGATGCATTTAAGGCGATGGGTTTTGCAGACCCTCAAACCACCACGAACGAGGAATTGGACATGATGCGCAAGGATATCATCGATGCGCTGTTTGGCAATCCGTATGAGGCTGAGTTTGGGCTTGTGGCTGGCGATGTGGTAAATGATAATCTTGCTCTGTACGAACGCCATAACAAATTGATGTCACAAATAGGAATTCCAATGTGGAATGTGCCGGGAAACCATGATCTTAACAAAGAATCTCCCAACAATAAATACGCTACAGAGACTTACAGGAGTGTATTTGGACCTGATTATTACTCGTTTGATTATGGCCAGGTGCATTTCCTTGCGCTAAATAATATTGGCCATTTGGGAAAGGGAAAAGGATATGAAGGCCATATTGATGCGAAGCAAATGAAATGGATCGAGAATGATCTCAAGGATGTTCCTTCCGACAAGTTGGTCATGATCATTACCCATATTCCCTTGCTTACCTACGCCAGCAACCGATCATTTTCCAAATCGATCAATACCGTAAATTTTGACGAATTGCTACGGATTCTGGGACGTTTCAAATATGTCTATGCCATTGCGGGCCATGATACCAGCAATAGCTGGAAGGTGGAAATCAACCATACGCATGGATGGCATGGGTATCCATTCATTGCACACACATTGGCTGAGGTTCGCGGAAGTGGCTGGCATTCCGGACCACGCGATGAGCAAGGAGTGCGACAGGCCACGATGCAAGACGGCAATCCAAATGGTTTTTATGTGTTTTGTTTTGACGGTCATAAAGTGAAACCACAATTCGTGCCTGCCGGGGGTGACCCAAATGATCGCTTGAGAATAATGCTTGATCCGCAGCTTTTTCACTCTGACAGCATTGCTCAGAAACATCCAATGGGGCTTGATCGTGGTGTGCAAGTGGATAATATGCATGTGGTGGTTAATTTTTTTGATGGAGGGGATCGAGATCAGGTTATGATATCCCTTGACGGCAAAACACCTGTACCTATGCAATACACAGAGCGCACCGACCCTTATTACGCTAGGGAATACCAAAAATACAAAGGCACGAGCGATGCATTTGGTTCGCCGGCGATCTCATCGCACATCTGGCAATTTGCCCTACCAAAGTTGAAGCCCGGAATACATGTTGCCGAAGTAAGCGCAATAGATGAGTTTGGTTTTGAGGATCACGAAACTTTAACTTTCGAAATAATCGAGGAGGAATAATCCACATTTGTTTAATGAAGGAACTCTTGACATATTTGCTTTTTACTGGCTGTAAGTGGCGTACAGTTCGACCGTGTTTACCTCAGCATCCCTATAATCTTTCAGCAGGTAGCCAACCGCTCTGTGCCGTAAAAACGATATATTGAAAATTCAATAGTTCAACACAATAAATGAAAAACACTTTAGTGGAAATGATGTCTGGCTTTATTGACTTGAGCAATGAAGAAAAACAAGGAATTTTAAAAGCTTTTCCTATTAAGACATTTGCAAAAGAAACAGACTTACTTGTAGAAGGGCAAATCGCTAGAGATGCTTATTTTGTAATCAAGGGTTGTTTAAGAGAATATTCAATTCAGGATGGTGAAGAAATAACTTCTGAATTTTATACTGAATTTCAATCTGCCGTGAATTTTGATAGTATGGCAAATGGCAAACCATCTAAATATTATTTTACATGCACTGAAGAGACTACTGTAGCAATTCTTAACTCGGAAAAAGAAAATGCGTTATATAAGAAATTCCCTCGTTTTGGAGAAGTATGCCGAGTAGAAATGGAAAAAATGCTCGGAGCAAGTCAAGAAAGTTTATCGACTTTTAAAAATGCAACACCAAAGGAGCGGTACCTAAACTTATTAGAAAACAGACCTAATTTAATTCAAAGAGTACCACAGTATCAACTGGCAAGTTACCTTGGAATAAAGCCAGAAACACTCAGTCGGATTCGGGGAAAAATAACTGTAAAGGACTAAGTTATTTATTGGTTTTTTGTGCCACTATGTAGTATTCTGTAGCTGGTTTTTCGATCAAAATACCCTTTTCGATCATTTTAAATCCACAATTTTCAATCTTATCCTCGAGCTCAGCCATTGTGAAAAATTTCAGATAAGGGAGGATTTTTAGCTGTTTCAAAATATATATGATACTACTGGAAGTAACTCCGATAAATGTCCTCCTTTCTTTTAAGCAAGCTGTGGAAGTAATGATTAAACCATTTGGTTTCAGCAACTTGTTCATTCGGTTTAATACCTTTTCGGAATCTTCAAAGTACAATAATATATTTAATGCTAAAATAGAGTCAAAACTTGATGCTTTATATGTGTTGTCAAAAAGGGTTGTATGCGAAAAAGTAATATTGTCAATTTGATTCTTTATTGCTTTTTCTCTGGCTATATCTATCATTTTAGCTGATATATCAAAAGCTTGTATCTCTTTAACATGGTTTGCAAATGCCATATCGTATAATCCAGTAGCACAACCAAAATCGAGAATGGTATCATGGCTTTTAAAATACTTTTTGCTTTTATCAATGATCAACTTGTAAGCCTTATCTATAGCTTGCTTGTCATAGTTCTTGGATAGTTTGTCCCAAAAATTTTCTGATTTATTCATTAACTCGTTGTTTTGTCAGAACTTAAAACCAAAGTTAAGACTTGGTTCGAATAAATATTTAGGTTTTTCCTCTTCAATTTCCGCAAAGTCAGCAGGATAATTAGTATCAATAGGCCAATATTTGAGTGCATAGGCTGGCTCCACGTACCAGCGTTTTTTAAAAAACTCAAAGCGATATCCTGCTATAAATTGAAGATACAATTGATAACCCTTTTGGATTTTATTGTTATTTATGTCGTAGTATTGTTTGATAAACGGAGTCGCTTCAACTGCTGTAAATAGTCCCTTCCAATGAAAGCGTTGGTATCCAGCTCCAATACCAAAAGCTCTTACAAAGCCTGGGTACAATACGTCTGATTTTCCATATGTACTTAAAGGTTCGGAATATTTCCACGTATTAAATTCTATAAATATTCTATCTTTTGGTGTGAGTCGGTATCCGTAAGTAAGTAAATAATAGTCAGGAGGGTCGGAAAGAAAATTTCCAAGCATAAAAAAGGAAGCGCCTATGGAATTTCTATGCTTAATAATTTGCTTTTCCTTGGTATCTGAAGTATTCTTTTGGCCGTAAGAAAATGTAGCAGCCAACATAAAAATTAATGATATTTTCACTTTTAAGTTCATAGTATAAAATTTTAGTAATTTGTTACCACAAACCTATTGGCTTAATAAATCTTATTCATTGACTATGGTCAAGAAATGAAAATAATGAACAACTCCTTAGAACAACAGAATAAAAATAATAGCGTTTCATTGCTAAAATATTCGTAACTTTTTTTGTACAAAGTTTAGTGGTAAATTGAAACGAAATACCTAAAAAACCGCTATTTTTCATATACAAGACAATATCTGAAAGCTGAGAAATGCATAATAGTTTTCAACAAATTAAATGAGTGCTAAAGAATTTATTGCTTCTTTAAGAATAATTAGTCAAGATTATTCTGGAGAAATTCCTAAAAGGGAGATATTTTCTTTAGCAAAGGAATTTCAGCTTATTCCTGTACAGGAGGTTGTAAAATTGCTTAAAGATGAAAATTACGATCACCGACTTGGTGCAGTATCTATTTTAGATTGGAAAGCCCGAGATAAGAAAACTTCCATAGAAGAAAAGAAAGATGTATACAGAGCATATATTGATAATCATAAATGGATAGACGATTGGGGCTTGGTCGATAGGGCTGCACCTTATGTGGTTGGAGGATATCTGTACAACAAAGACAGAAAGCCATTGTATGATTTAGCAAGGTCTCAAAATGCTATGGAAAGGAGAACGGCAATTGTGAGTACCTACTTCTTCATTCGAAAAAATGAAATAGAAGATACTTTCAACATTGCTGATATTCTTATAAATGACTCAGATGAATATGTCCAAAAAGCTGTTGGAAGTTGGGTTAGGGAAGCAGGAAAGCGTAATGAAAAAACACTAAAGAACTTCCTTAATAAATATGTGACTGAGATGCCAAGGGTTACGCTTCGGTATGCTATCGAGAAATTCGACAAAGAAACAAGAGCTTATTATTTGAATTTAACAAATGATAAGCCAGTAGATAACAATTAGCTGTGGTAAAAACCTGTCAAATTCCATGAGTTTTTTTTTGTTTGCCACTAATCTTGGCTTGGAGGAATACTTCTGTAACCTAAATTATAAACCAAGAGACATGAGTTTATTTTGAAAGTAAAATTAGCTAATTGATAACCTGAAATGTATTGCATTTTTATACACTACATTTTATATACTAATCATAATGTACAATTGAAAAATTAAGAAGATTAAATGGATAAAAATTTGAATATGGCCGTTTTGATAGACGGCGACAACATACCATCGGCTCATGTAAAAGAAATGATGGAGGAAATTGCTAAATATGGAAACCCAACGATTAAAAGGATTTATGGCGATTGGACAAGGCCGGGTTTAAGCAAATGGAAGAACCTTTTGCTGGAAAATGCCATAACACCTATTCAGCAATATGGATACACTAAGGGTAAAAATGCAACTGACTCAGCTATGATCATTGACGCCATGGATATACTTTACAGTGGTAAGGTAAATGGGTTCTGTTTAGTGTCCAGTGACAGTGATTTCACCCGTTTGGCCACACGGTTGAGAGAAGCCGGGATGGAGGTAATTGGTATTGGAGAAAAAAAGACGCCGAATCCGTTTATTGTGGCGTGTGACAAATTCATATATATTGAAATCCTTAAGAATAAAACAGAGGCAGTAGTTGAAAGTAAAGATGTAAGAGAGCCTGTTATCGATAAAATCACTAATAAGGAAATAACTCTGATTTCGACAACCATTAATGATCTTTCAGATGAGGATGGATGGGCATTCTTAGGAGATGTAGGAAGTTTGCTGCTGAAAAAGCAGCGAAATTTTGATCCTAGAAATTATGGCTTTGACAAGCTGACTCCATTGATAAAATCGATCGATATGTTTGAGTTAGATCAGCGCGAAAATTCAAAAAGCAGTAATAAATTGATCTTTGTGAAAAATAAAGAAAAGCATCTAGCAAAGGCTAAAAAGAACTAAGAGTTTTTTAACAATATAACCTAGAACTCGCTATTGATCCTGTATCAGATATAAATAGCCATTATGCAACCAACGTGTAAATATTAAATGAGACAAAAAAGATTGATGCTCTTGGTGATATTGGGATTTACAATGATGTCCAAGTCATCATTTGCTTGTTCGGTACTTTATTATATAGATTCAAAAACAGGAAAGATATATGCCGTCAATAATGAGGATTATTGGTATGACGTAAAAGCCTATATTCAAATTGAACCTAACTCTGAAAATGAACATGCTCGTCTTTGGTATGGTTGGAAGGACTTTGCACAAGGAGGGGTTAATGAAAAAGGATTTTTCTTTGACGCGGCAGTAACGCCCGAGCAGATGAAAATCGAAGGGTATGGAAACCCAAAAAATAATCTTGGAAATGAGCTTTTAGCTAAGTGTTCGACGGTTTTTGAGGCACTGGCATTATTAGAAAAGGAAAAAATCGCGCTAAACAAAAGTCATATGATGTTTGGTGATAAAACAGGGAAGGCCGTGATAATCGAATGGGTGAATGGAGAGAGGAAACTACATTGGATTGAAGGCAATAAACTGATAATGACTAATTATTTACTATCAGAACCAGAAGCCGGTAATTATCCATGCTATCGATACGAGTCCATCGAAAAAAGAATTGAGGAAATGGAGGACAGTGACGAAGATATTAGCCTATTGAAGGTAGGGAATACCTTTGGGAGTGCAGCCCAAGCGCCCAGAGAACTGAAAAAAGGTCGCATAGGAGGAACGGTTTATACCTCATTCATTGATATCACCAATAGCAAGTTTTTTCTGTCCTATAAGTTAAGCAACCAAAATGTGGTAAAGCTTGATTTAACTACCGAGTTTTCAAGCCCCAAGAGACGGAAGATTAAATTAAAAGATTAGACAACGAACTGCGGACAATGTCTTAGAAGGGATCATGACAAAAAATTAGCTACATGACCTTTGCCTTTCTGGAAGAATACATCCATTTCATGGAAAAACGATGCTTTTGGCGTGTCTGCCAACTTATAAGCTTCATGACTTCAGATTTATATTTAGGAAAAGAAAGTAAAATAGTGGAACCAAATGTTATGAACCATCCAGTAAAAAGAGGACATCTCTATTTATTGAAACCTCTCTTATTATCGTTGTTGATCTCAAGTTTAAGTCAAGTTAGTGCCCAAGAGGAAAAACCGCTAAACCTCAACAAACCCGAACGCGAGCAGTGGTTTACAGATTTGGGTTTTGGCATGTTTATTCATTGGAGTTTTGATGTGCAGTTGGGGATGGTGATCAGTCATAGTATGGTTGGCGCCTCAGATGACTATTTGGAGCGGTATGTAAACGAGCTTCCAAAAACATTTAATCCTGAAGATTTCAATGCTCAAAAATGGGCAAAGGCTGCAAAAATGGCGGGGATGAAATATATAGTCTTCACTACCAAACACCACAATGGTTTTTGCATGTACAATACAAAGAGCACTGATTTCAATATTATGAATACGCCTTACGGCAAAGATATAACGAAACAGATTGTGGATGCATGTCGCGAGGAAGGCCTTGCTGTAGGATTGTGTTTTTCGCCTGATGATTTTTATTTTCTTTATTCCCATGGCGAACTTATTTCGCGCAAGCGCCCCAATGCCTTAGCTTCTAATAATAAAGCGCTTAGCGAGTATGTGATAAGGCAAATGAAGGAGCTGATGACGCAGTATGGAAAGATAGATATTGTGTTTTTGGACGGAATGGATCAATTTGGGAATACTGAACTTGCCAAAATATGTTGGGATATCAACCCTGAAGTTGTCGTGACTAGAGGAGCTATAGAAACACCGGAACAAAAAACACCAGATAGTGCATTGCCATCTCCTTGGGAGGCATGCTATACGCTTGGCAACCAATGGCAATATCGCCCCACCAATGAAAATTATAAATCGGCAAATACAACAATTGAAAAGCTGATAGAAGTGCGCGCAAAAGGTGGAAACCTGTTGCTCAATTTTGGCCCAGATTCAGATGGGGTTTTTCCATCTGAGCAATTAGGAGTGCTTAACGAACTCTCATTGTGGATGTTTATCAATAAAGAGGCATTAGAGCAAACAATACCGCGCTATCCGCTAAAAGAGGACAACTTGTGGTTTTTGAAGCGTAAGGATGAGAAAATAGTTTATGTTTTTATTGTCGAAGACAATTGGAAATTTGGAGAGCGCAAAGAATTTCAAATTAATTCCCTCAAAATGACAGATGAAACTAAAATATCTGTATTGGGTCATAATGGGAAGGTATTGGAATATGCTCCCGAAGTGGATCCCTCGCCAAGCATTAAGAAAACGGAAAAAGGAGTGGAAATATCCGTGATGCGGGCACAGCGAATCTACAATGACAAGCAGTGGAAGAATCCAATTGTCGTAAAAATTGAAGAGATTGACTAGTTATGATTTATTATTCCATTTGGAGAAAGCTCTTCACCAATTTACGGAAAAAATCAGGCAGTACGAATGATACTGATTCTCATGGATTTTAGTGGCATTTTTTTTATTTCTTGAGCATCATGGGGGTTGAGGGCTGTATTCTGGCTGATTGAATTAAATATATATGAGTTATTTGATTTTGTTAATTTTCAATTGCAAACCAATATGTTTGACAAAAAAGCGAAAGTCACCTTCAAAAGTATTTGGAAAGTCATACTTTTGGATTTTGAAAGATAAGGGATGACATTTTTATTCAGGTTTGTTTTTTTGATGTGGCTGGTCTATTCTGTAGAGTCTTTTCTAGGTATCAATCTTTCCCATTATGGAATTTTTCCAAGGACTGCCCAGGGATTAGTGGGGATTTTTACGGCTCCCTTGATTCATGGAAATAGTGTGCATATTATCTCTAATACCATTCCTTTGATGTTTCTAGGCTGGACGTTGTTTTTCTTTTATGAAAATATAGCCAAGCAGGTGTTTTTGATTTGCTACTTCCTGACAAATATTTTGGTTTGGGTGTTTGCCAGACCTTCGCTGCACATTGGAGCCAGCGGTATTGTTTATGGTATCGCCTTTTTTCTGATCTTTTATGGCATTTTTAAAAAGGATTTTAAATCTCTGGCGATTTCTGCGATCATTATCTTTTTTTATGGAGGGTTGGTCTATGGCCTCTTTCCAAACCAGCCGGGCATTTCATGGGAATCGCACCTTATTGGGGCAATAGTTGGTGGGTATGCAGCAATGAACTTTGCCAGAAGTAAAGCAAAACGCATTGTTTGAAATGACATGATCAAGTTATGAGGTAAGAATCCAAATGAAAGAATTGTTGAAACAAAACAAAATATTCTGCGAAAGGTTAACTTTGCAGTTCAATTTCTGATCGATGAACAACCCAATAGAAGAAGTAATCCACAAAAGTTCATATTGCGAAAGTCTGACAAAATATATCAGGCGGGAATCCATAGAAGTAAATATTGGCAATATTCCGCTAGGTGCGAATCATCCAATTCGTGTGCAATCCATGACCACCATCGACACAATGGATACCATAGGCACTGTAGATCAATCTATCCGCATGATCGAGGCCGGATGTGAATATGTAAGAATCACGGCACCGAGCATGAAGGAGGCTGAAAATCTGGCTAATATCAAGTCAGGATTGAAGAAAAGAGGATTTGACGTGCCGTTGATCGCAGATATCCACTTTACACCAAATGCCGCAGAGATTGCCGCAAGAATTGTAGAGAAAGTCCGGGTGAATCCAGGAAACTACGCAGACAGAAAGAAGTTCCAACAAATAGAATATACCGATCAGCAATACAAAGAAGAAATAGAACGGATCAGGAGCCGTTTTACGCCATTGGTGAAAATTTGTAAAGAATATGGTACTGCGATGCGCATTGGCACCAATCATGGTTCGCTGTCGGATAGGATCATGAGCCGCTATGGAGATACGGCTCTGGGAATGGTAGAGTCAGCCATGGAATTTTTACGCATTTGCGAGGACGAAAACTATTACAATATTGTATTGTCCATGAAGTCCAGCAATACGCGTGTGATGGTGCAGGCATATCGCTTGCTGGTGCAAAAGCTGCTAGAAGAGCGATTGAAACCATATCCCTTGCACCTTGGAGTGACAGAAGCTGGCGAGGCGGAAGATGGTCGCATCAAATCTGCCGTGGGCATTGGAGCATTGATGGAAGATGGGTTGGGGGATACAATCCGTGTATCGCTGACAGAAGATCCTGAATTTGAAATTCCCGTGGCATTGGATTTGGTTAACCGATATCAAAATAGAGTTGCTCATAATCCGATTCCAGAAATTGAAACCATTCCGATTGACTCTTTTTCATTTGCAAAGAGGAAATCTTCTGAAGTTGAAAATATAGGAGGCTCAAATGTGCCACGCGTGGTCATAGATGCGTCCGCTATCACTTTAGATTCTTATGGAGATTTGACACCTTTAGGCCATGTTTATAATCCTAAACTTGATAAGTTTAACATGACTGATCAGGGAGCTGATTTTATTTATAGCGGTTCAAAATCCATTCCTTTTATGTTGCCAAATGGCTTGAAAGAAATCGTTGATTACGATGTATGGGCTACAATTGAAGATGTAACAGCTCGATATCCATTGATTCAATTTGAGGATTTGAGCGGGATCAATAAATGGCACGATAAGATCAATTTTGTAGCTATTGATGCTTCAAATTTAGACTTGAACGTGCTAAAGGATTTCATGGAAATTCCTATGATTTTGCTGCTAAAAACAGATAATACCCATGGCATGGCTGCGCAACGCAGATTCATCTTCGAATTGGAAAATCAGAACTTATCAATACCAGTAATTATCCATAGAAATTACGAGGAATTAAATGATGAGCAATTTTTGTTGTACGCTTCTACAGATGTTGGGGGCTTGCTGATCGATGGTCTTGGTGATGGCGTTATGCTCAGTAGGGGCGGAGATGGCCATGACATCCAACTTCTCAACAGAACGTCTTTTGGAATATTGCAAGCGGCACGAACACGAATTACAAAAACAGAATATATTTCTTGCCCATCTTGCGGGCGAACACTATTTGACCTTCAGGAAACCACGGCGATGATCCGTGCTAAAACAGACCATCTCAAGGGTGTCAAGATTGGGATCATGGGATGCATCGTTAATGGCCCTGGCGAAATGGCCGATGCGGATTATGGATATGTTGGTTCAGGAAAAGGGAAAATTACCTTGTACAAAGGTATGAATGTGGTAAAAAAGGGGGTTCCATCAGCATTAGCCGTAGACGAACTGATTGAAATAATCAAAGCCGATGGCACTTGGATAGAACCGGAAATAATCGATTAGCAGCAATGGACGAACCTAAAGAAAACAACGAGGTAAAGGACTATTTTCAATTTGGAGAATTATTTGGTTATTTTTTTCGCAAAAAGGATCCTGCAAGAAAATCTAATTTCAACTTGAAAGTGATGCATGGCATCAATAAAATTTCTATTATTATCTTCCTTGCTGGCGTTTTGTATCTTTTGTTTAAGTATTTGTTTTAATGGATATTGAGACCTTTCGAGAGTATTGCTTGACTAAAAATGGAGTTACAGAAGAATTCCCTTTTGGCGAGCAGACATTGGTTTTTAAGGTGATGGGCAAAATGTTTGCCCTGACTGATGTTGATTTGTTTGTTAGTATCAATTTAAAGTGTGATCCAGAACAGGCTATGGAGCTGCGTGAAACATACCCTGCAATCAAACCTGGCTATCACATGAACAAAAAGCATTGGAATACCATGGAAATGGATGACACACTTTCAGATGCTTTTATTTTGCAACTGGTAGATCATTCCTATGATCTTGTGGTGGCAAAACTACCTAAATCCGTTCGGGCGGAATTGAAAGGTAATTCATAATAAAGGTTACTTATACTGATTAAAAAGAATACATGCTCATAACCGATGGTTCTAATTCATCGGTCGTCCACTCTTTTACAACATACAGCAGGCAATTATTTCGTAACCATCAGGTTATTAGATTGTAAAATCTAAAAAAAAGTACATCTATTTTTAGCATGAGGTTAAAAACATGATATTCGTATCTGCAAGTTGATGAAAAGGGGGATTACATATATTTTTTTAATTGGTGCAATGGCATATTTTTCTGCATGCACGCAAACTTTGGTTTGTCCTGCCTATCATTCCTATTTTATTTTAGATGCTGATGAAACCCGCAAAACATTCACTCTTTTTGGCCCGGATTCTTTACCAAAGAAAAGGTGGGAGATTGACAGGGAAAAGTATGGAATAGCCAAAGATATACCCGATCAGAAAAAGCTAAAGGAAATGCGCATTATTTCCGTGAATTCTGTGTATAAAAAACTAGAAGACCCCATGGATCAAATGGCTTTGGCGGAGTCTGATTCTGCCTTGGCTGCAATACAAATAGGAGATACTACTAGTGCCACGGCTCAGAATGAAGCATTCAATGATTTTGAGAACATTGATCAAATGATCTATCTACACCATTTTGGAAAATACTTACCAAAAAAAGGGGGAGGTGCTGATGAGTTTAAGGAAGACCTGATGCAGGAAGATGCTGCAGTTGTAGAAGATGAAAACATAGAAGAAAGCCCAAAAAAGAAGCGTAAACTTTGGCCATTTGGCAAAAAGAAAGAAAAGGCGGATGGCGAAGAAGCTCAAGAAGAGGAGGAGCAACCTTAGCAATAATCGTTCAATACTCCATGGAATTAAAGCACATTTTGTGTGCTGATTTACAGAATATAGGATACGCTAGATATACTATTTCAACGACAGAGAAGGGTTGGCATAGTTGATTTTATGATCGTGAATAAAATCGTATAAAGTCAGACTCCTGATGTAATAATAAGATTCCCAATAGTCTTCAATCGAAGCAATATAGTCACGTTTGGCTTTTTCTCTGTCTGATAAGGATACATTCAAGTCAGTAATACTAATCTCTCCATTCTGAAATCTTTTAAGTGAGATTTTATAACCATTTTCTGCCACTTTATCTGCCTCATTGGCGATTGCCATTTGATCTTTAAGAAGGTTGAATTGCTCTATTTCTACGATTACACCCCTTTCAAAATTCAACTTTTCCCTTTCAACACCATATAACACCAATTCCCTTCTTGACTCAGCCAATTTTACTGTTGAAGCTGATTTCCCCCAATCCAAGATTGGAATGTTTAGACTTAAACGAATTTGTTGCTGTTTTTCCGTTTCCTGATATACACCTGAAAAATCATCTGCACTTTTTGATGTTCCATAGCTTCCCCTAAGCGTAGTGGCCAACCCGGTGTTTTTCTTGGCCTGAGTAAGTGCTCTGTCTGCATCGATCAGTCGCCTTTCATACCAAGGACTTTCTTTTCTATTAGCGAGAGTTTCCTCTAGTGCTTTATCTGGGTCTATATGGAAAATTTCCATGTTAAGAGGAACTATCAACTCAATTTGAGTATTTTGATCCATACCAATATATGACTTAAGAGAAAAATCCGCATTTTTCAAATCCATATTTGCCTTGGTTAGAGACTTGCTAGCGTTTAATACTGATAGTTTGATTTTAGAATAATCGTTTTCCGATATTCTACCCAAGCGGCGATTTACCTCTGCAATTTTCAGGTTATCCTCACTGTTTTTCAGGTTGTTAGCTGCAAGGTTATGATTGGTTTGAATAGTTAGATAGCTAAAAAATCTACTGGCCGTGGCTAATGCAACCTCTTCCACAGATTCATTAAATTGCTTTTGAGATTCTTCATATATCAGTGGTTCTGTTTTTCTAGCCCATTTCCAGTAATTGTAGGCAAATAGCGGTTGGACAAATGAAATTGAAAAAGGTGACCCAGACCAATCAACTGTATTTTTATTGAAATCTTGAACTCGGTAAAGAGTTGAAGACCCAGAAATAGTTGTTCCAGTTTGCGGGATTATTTGGCGGAGAGCTAGACTTGTATTGGCATTTAGCTGAGAGATTTGTTTGAATTCAATACTTCCATCAGGTTGAGTTATAGGGTCTGTGCTGATATTGTAATTCGGTAAGTCTCCCGAGATAGTTAAACCAGGCCTAAAATTGGTTTGAAAATTTTTCCACCGCCAATAATAATTCACATTGGTGTTTTGAATGTTTCTAATCGATGGCGATTGCAGTTTGGCCAGATCTATCACATCCTGAAGTGTCAGTTTAACCAACTGAGTAGAATCTTGCGAAAATACCGTTGGTATGACTAGTGTATATGTAAATAGCAACAATAGGATATTTCTCTTCATTGGTCTAAAAAAATGATATCACTACTTAATTTCTACTTCTTCTAATTTTCTCATGGAAGAGTTATCCGAAATGATTAATTCATCTCCTGATGAAGCCCCATCAATAATCTCCACGTACTCATTTCCTTCCAATCCAGTTTTTAGTTTCCTAAGTTTAGCCTTGTCGGCTTCTTTGGAGTATATACTTTGAATATTTTTTTTGTCAAATACAGGTCCTCTTTTAATGCGAAGCACGCTATCTTTTCTGTTTTCAGTGACTAATAAGTCAATGGCCATATTGGGCCTCAATTTATAATAATCACTTTGGTCTAGAAAGACATCAAATTCGATTTTTCCATCTTTTATTGTTGGGCTGATTGTTCCAATTTTACCCTTAAGTTTTTTGCCGTCTACCATGGCAAATACATTTCTTCCGGTTTTGGCAACATTGTCATGCTGCTCTTCAATTGTAGCTCTAAGTTTAAACGTGGATAAATCTGACATTCTCACTAGTAACCTGTCCGTATTCACTTTTTCACCTTCTTTTCCATTAATTTCCAAAATAATACCAGAAGAAGGAGCTCGGATGATCATTTTATGCAACAACTCTTTTTTCTGGTCTAACTGCTTTTGTTGCATTTCTATTTGGAGTCTGAGACCTTTTTCGTCTGCAACAAGCTGTTTTAATCTAATTGCATTTTTTACTTGAAGTGTCTCAAGATCTTTTTCTGCCAATGCAATTTCCTGTTTGGTTTTCTCAATTCGAGCAGGGGAAACCCCGCCTACTTCCAAGAGCTGCTCCTGATCGGCAAGCTCAGATTTCAATGATGTAATCCTAAGCTTTTTTACTTCAACATTATAATCCAAATCGACACGGACACTATTGGCACTTAAAAGTGTTTTGTCTAATGAATTATTTTTTACTTCTAATTGATCTTCTATGTCATCTATCTGATTGCGAATCTCTTTGTCGTTTAGCTTTAGTATTACATCTCCTTTATTGACTTTACTGCCAACTCCAGGCGGAATAGAAAGTATGATTGAAGAGGCTGGGCTTAATATCAATACTTCATTTTCCGGCTCAACTACTCCATGTGCAGGTACGGTTTTTAGAACGGTTCCAATATCAACCTTGGCTGTTTCTAAACTACCGGACTTTATAGATGGAGTAAGTGGATTTTTCCAAACTGCCGTAGCAATTATGGCACTTATTATTAAAACAGAAATTGCCCATATTAATACTTTTGTCATGACAATAAATTATTCTACACCTTCAAATTTATATAAATTGTTGCTTTAATTGATCTGTTATGCTTTTTCAAATGAGTTTCGATCAGCCTGTGAATTATCAATTATGTATAATACATTTGAGTTGTTTGAGAGATGATGGCCTCGTTTGAAAAAAAGAAAACAGATTATGTTTTTTATACATTTACATCTGCTATGAAAATGAACGATTTATTCTTGCTACTTTTCTGCAAAAGTACTTAGATAAACATTAACAAACAGATAAATTGAAACTTTTCTCTTCATATTACTGCTGAAATTTTATATTAAATCTTACTTAAATTATCGGGTCAAATGAAGCTTATTAAATTTCCAACTATATATGTTTCCATCATTTTTTCGCTGTGCGTTTTAGGTGGTTTTTATAATCTTGCGGCACAGAATAAATCTATAGGCTCCAATGATTATGAATCAAAAAATGATATCCTCTATCGCCAAGGTGATAACCTAACCGCTTACATGCAGGAGCGGTGCAAGATGGATATTTACTATCCTACAAAGAAAAAGGGATTTAGTACTATTGTTTGGTTTCATGGAGGAGGTTTACAGGCCGGAAATAAATCTATTCCGGAGACATTAAAGAGGCAGGGCTTGGCTGTGGTTGCGGTTAATTACAGACTAAATCCCAAAGTGAAGTGCCCTGCTTATATAGAAGATGCAGCAGCAGCTGTAGCATGGGTTTTTGATAATATTGAAAAGTATGGTGGTGACAAGGGCAAAATATTTGTATCAGGCCATTCTGCAGGTGGGTATTTGACCAGTATGGTCGGTCTGGACAAATCCTATTTGGGACAGCATGGAATTGATGCCAATAATATTGCGGCATTGATTCCGTTTAGTGGTCACACCATCACGCATTTCACAGTGAGGGAAGAGCAGGGCATAGACGGCAAGCAAGTTGCAGTTGATGATTATGCACCAATTCACCACATCAGAAAGGACGCTCCTCCTTTAATGCTAATTACCGGAGATAGGGAAATGGAAATGTTGGGCAGGTATGAAGAAAATGCCTATATGTGGCGGATGATGAAAGTGATAGGCCATGAGAAAACAACCCTTTTTGAACTTGATGGCTTCAATCATGGAGAAATGGATAAGCCGGCTTATTATCTTTTAGTCAAATATGTGAAGGATTTTGAGAAGAATGCTAAATAAAAACTGCTATTAAAAAAGCAGATGACTGTGGATTAGATCACCTGCTTCTTATTCATGGATTTTTATAGGATTTAGTAGCTTTCTACGTGTACATTTTTCACTGCCCTTCCAGAAGGATCATTAGAGTTCCGTAGGCTTTCATCCCAAGCCAATGCTTCAGGAGTACTACAAGCAACGGAAGGTACGGAGGGTACACAGGCCGCCGCAGAATCTGAAGGAAAGTGTTCTTCAAATATCGTTCTGTAAAAATATTCTTCTTTGGACATAGGAGGGTTTATTGGAAACCTGAACTTTGCATTTGTCAACTCGTCATCAGAAATACGTTCAGAAGTAATTTCCTTTAAGCTATCGATCCAGCTATATCCCACGCCATCAGAAAATTGTTCCTTTTGCCTCCAGGCCACTTCTTTTGGAAGATAATCTTCAAAAGCCTTTCTTACCACCCATTTTTCAATCTTGCCGTTTTGGATCAATTTATCCTCAGGATTTAGTCTCATGGCTACGTCTATAAATTCCTTATCCAAGAACGGAACCCGTCCTTCAACTCCCCAAGCTGCCAATGATTTGTTGGCTCGCAGGCAATCGTACATATGAAGTTTGCTCAATTTTCTATTCGTCTCTTCATGGAATGCTTGTGCATTTGGAGCTTTGTGAAAATACAAATACCCACCAAACAATTCATCAGCCCCTTCACCAGAAAGCACCATTTTCACACCCATCGATTTGATTACTCTAGAAAGTAAGTACATTGGAGTAGATGCGCGGATAGTCGTAACATCATAAGTTTCCAAATGGTAGATTACATCCCGAATGGCATCTAGCCCTTCCTGCACGGTAAAGTGTACTTCGTGGTGTACGGTGCCAATGTGATCGGCTACTTTTTGCGCAGCTGCCAAATCAGGAGAACCGATCAATCCTACGGCAAATGAATGCAGTTGTGGCCACCAAGCAGCGCTTTCATCTTGGTTTTCAATTCTTTTTGATGCGTATTTTTTAGCGATGGCAGAGATTACCGAAGAGTCGAGCCCACCGGAAAGCAATACTCCATAAGGCACATCAGACATCAATTGACGGTGTACTGCTTGTTCTAAAGCGTTACGTAAATCTTCTATGCTCGTTTTGTTGTCCTTGACAGCATCATATTCTTCCCAATCACGCTTATACCAACGAATTAATTCACCTGGCTTGTCACTGGTCATGTAGTGCCCCGGAAGGAACTCCTTAATTTTATTACAAAAACCTTCCAAGGCTTTCAATTCAGAAGCAACATAGAAATTGCCATATTGATCCCAACCCATATAAAGTGGGATGATACCAATGTGATCTCTAGCGATAAAGTAGCTATCTTTTTCTTCGTCATATAATGCAAATGCGAAGATTCCATTCAAATCTTCGATGAAGTCTATACCTTTCATCTTATACAAGGCAAGAATCACTTCACAATCCGACTGCGTAGAAAATTCATACGATCCGTTGAGTGTTTTTCGTAGTTCTTGGTGGTTATAGATTTCTCCGTTTACCGCCAAAATGTGTTTTTTGTCTTTGCTGTAAAGAGGCTGATTACCGGACTGCACATCTACAATCGAAAGCCTTTCATGGGCTAAGATCGCATTATTACCACAATAAATCCCTGACCAATCCGGACCTCTATGCCGTAATCTTTTCGACATCTTAAGCACTTGAGATCTCAATTCCTGAGCATCTACTTTCAAGTCAAAAACTCCTACAATTCCACACATTACTTTTAGATATTATATTAAACTAATTTATTGTTCCTTGAATCTCACTTTCAAATATCCTTGGTTCTCAATACGAAAATCACAATTAATATTTGGTCGGATTGAAATTCGGGCATAAAATTAATACATCTATTTAAATATTTAAAAATTTTGGACATATATAATGTAATTATTTTAATATTAATAACTGCTTTTGTGAAATTGAAAAAATATGGAGCTGAAAATCACTGATATGATAATTTAAGCTAAAAAAATTGCCTCATATTGCTACATTTTCAATTCATGGATTTTTGATGCTTTTTGCTCCTATTTTATTATTTAGAGGCCGTCAACCTTTATGCTTTCAACTGGAATTGATTTTCGGCAAATTTTCGTAATTTCGTTGCCTAATTTTTTGTATAACCACACTTTAATCGTAAAATGAAATTATCAAAAAACATATTATTCCTAGCTGCAATTATATTGGTATTTTCTTGTTCGCCTGAAAAAAAGGGAACCGTGAAAGAAGCATCTTCAAAATACGACTTTCAATTGATGACCCTTGATCCCGGACATTTTCATGCCGCTTTGGTTCAAAAAGTGCAATTGCCCGATGTGGATCCTACAGTTTATGTTTATGCGCCTGAAGGTCCTGATGTCCAAGGTCACCTAAACCTCATCAAAGGGTTCAACACGCGGCAAGATGATCCTACCCATTGGGTAGAAGAGGTCTATACCGGTCCTGATTTCTTTGAGAAAATGATCGCTGACAAACCAGGCAATATCATGGTCGTGTCAGGAAATAATGCTAAGAAAACGGAGTACATAAAGAAAACCATCGAAGCAGGAATTAATGTATTGGCAGATAAGCCCATGGTGATCAACAGCGAAAATTTCGGAATGCTGTTGGAGGCTTTTGACCGGGCCAAAAAGAACAATGTGCTGCTGTACGATATTATGACGGAGCGGCACGAAGTGACCACCATTTTACAAAAAACTTTATCACAAGCACCTGAACTGTTCGGTACATTGGAAAAGGGTACTTTGGAAAACCCTGCTGTAACGAAAGAATCTGTGCATCACTTTTTCAAATATGTATCTGGAAATCCAATCAAAAGACCGGCTTGGTTTTTTGACATTGATCAACAGGGCGAGGGCATTGTGGACGTAAATACCCACCTCGTAGATTTAATCCAATGGGAGTGTTTTCCAGATCAGATTATTGATTACAAAAAAGACATTGAAGTACTGACAGCCAAGCGATGGGCCACAGAGCTTACGCCTTCTATGTTCAACAGGGTGACGCACTTAAAAGGATATCCTGATTATCTAAAAAAGGATCTTATCCAAGATTCTGTTTTGAATGTATACTCCAATGGTGAGATTAATTATACATTGAAAGGTGTGCATGCCAAATCCTCGGTAATATGGAACTACGAAGCACCTGAAGGAGCGAAGGATACCCATTATTCTATCATGCGCGGCACGAAAGCTAATCTGGTTATCAAGCAAGGAGCAGAAGAAAACTACCAGGCTACGTTGTACGTGGAGCAAAACGGAAGCGGTTCAAAAGATGATTTCATGACAGCGCTAAACAAAGCTGTGAAAGATTTGCAATCTACCTATCCCGGAGTAGCGGTGGAGCAGAATGGAAAGTTGATAAAAGTTAATATCCCTGATAAGTATAAACTGGGTCATGAGGCACATTTCACACAAGTAACAGAAAAGTATCTTTCATATCTAAAAGCTGGAAAACTGCCAGATTGGGAAGTGCCAAACATGATTGCCAAGTACTACACCACTACTAAGGCGTATGAGATGAGTAGGTAGGTTTTTTGAAAATTTGTTAGACTAGGTGAGCCTTAAGTCTAGCTTAAAAGCCTTTAATATCCATGGATTTTAAAGGCTTTTTTTTTTGGAAATAGAATCAGGGTGATTAAAGGTTTGCGCTTGAATAATAGAATCCATAAAGAGGACCATGATCTGTCCAACGCATTTTTGTTTTCTCCTGATGGTCTAAAACGCATCAAAATCCATGAACGGATGCTATTATATCGCTTGCATATTTATCAAAATGCTTTACTTTTATTATTCTTATTTCAATAAATAAAAGTGTCGAATGATTCCTGTATTTTTTTTATGAGACGTCCGAATTTACACTGGCTTAAGTGGAAATTTTGGCATATTTCTACATTTTTGTTCTTGCTGGGTTCATCCTTTTTTTCTTCCGACCTTATCGCCCAGGAAAATTTCTTATCTCAAAATAGAATAACAGATTCGGCATTTGTCCGAGTGGTAAAACAATACGACCAAGCCATCGGGAGAAACTCGATG
This sequence comes from Bacteroidia bacterium, assembly GCA_030426345.1. GTDB lineage: Bacteria > Bacteroidota > Bacteroidia > Cytophagales > Cyclobacteriaceae > JAAUQL01. Next base: position 33,713 of record JAUHYU010000022.1, on the reverse strand, counting down.
CTTTTTACCGGAAAGGAATACTACAGCAGGCATACTGGGGTGAGAGGCGACCAATTTTATAATGAGGATTATTGGGAAGAAGGGACAGTGGAATTTGGAGGTCAGGTTTATGATAACATTTATTTAAAATACAACACTTTCAGTGATCAATTGTTTGTGGAGCATTTTAGCCTTTCTGGTACAATAACATCCCTGCAATTGTATAAACCTGACGTCAACGGATTTCGCCTCTTTGGCCATCGGTTTATCCAAATCAAAAAAGACTCCATATCAAATATAAAGGGAGGGTTTTATGATGAATTGGTCAATGGATCCCATGCACAATTGCTGGCAAAAAGAAACAAAGAGATCGTTGCTGCCAATAGCGTGAATTCCTATCTAAAAGAATATAGGGTGAAGGACACATACATTATCAAAAGAAATGGCTCCTATTATACGGTGCGGAATAAACGGGCAGCTTTGAAAGTTCTCTCTGACAAAAAGAAAGAACTTAGAAAATATATCAAGGCCAACCATCTATTCCTTCTCAAAGAAAAAGAACAATCATTTATAGAAATGGTAAGGCAATATAATTCTATTGCCGCTTAGATATTTGCTATGACAAAAACACTACTGCTGTTAATGTTTTTTACGATGCTATTTGCTGACAATGTGTTTTGTCAGGAAGAACGGTTTGTGGTGGATGGCAAATATGAGGATACCCCATTTGAATTGTTTGTTAAGGACATTGAGCGGCAAGTGCCCGTTCAGTTTATGTACCACCCTCAAATAGTGGACAGCTTTTATGTCTCTGCTATTTTCAACCGTGAACCTCTTAGCCATGGTTTGAAGCGCATTTTTGCAGATACTCAAGTTTATTTTTTTATCAATGACCGCAATCAAGTGATCCTTACCCAGGGGTATCAAGTGAAGGACAAGTTACCAATCAACTATTTTGACAGAACAGGACTGGCCAACAGCGAGGCAGAACTGGAAGTAGTTGATTATTTAGAAGAGGAGGAAAAGAAGAAAAACCTTCAAAAATCCATGGAAAATACCATTACAGAAATAGGTGCTAAGTCTAAGATCAAAGACGGGGAGTACAGCAACGTGGCAGGATATGTAAGGGATGTCACAACCGGTGAGCCTCTTTTTGGTGCTCTTGTTTACATCGACAATCCAAGGATTGGGGTCGCCACAGATCAATATGGATTTTATTCCCTGACCATACCGACAGGAAAACACGATCTTTTCTTGCGGTGTATCGGGTTTAAGGATAGCAAAAGGCAGATCATATTATATGGAAAAGGGACTATGGATATTGAACTTTTGGAAGATGTGATCCCACTGAAGGAAGTGGTGATAGAAGCTGAAAAGGATGTAAACGTAGCCGGAATGCAAATGGGTCTCGATAAACTTGATGCCCAGTCCATGAAAAAGGTGCCGCCAATTTTAGGCGAAGTGGATGTGTTGAAGATAGCACTCACACTGCCGGGGGTGCAAACTGTGGGGGAAGGGGCCAATGGTATCAATGTGAGGGGCGGGACAGCAGATCAAAATCTGATGCTCATAAATGATGCGACGGTATTTAACCCAACGCACTTATTTGGTTTTTTCAGCTCATTCAATCCTGACGTGATCAAAAGTGTGGAGTTGCACAAAGGAGGTATCCCTGCCCAATATGGAGGCAGGATATCATCCGTTTTTGAAGTCCAGACCAAGGAAGGGAACAACCGAAAATTTGTTGGAAGCGGAGGTATAAGCCCCGTGACTACGAGGCTTACCTTTGAAGGGCCTATCATAAAAGACAAACTATCCTATATTGTAGGGGGGCGATCCACTTATTCCAATTGGATTTTGAAGCAATTGCCAAACCCCGCCATAAAAAACAGCAATGCATCATTTTATGATTTTTATGCAAAATTATCCTACGATGTAAATGAAAATAACAGCCTCTATGCTTCGGGTTATATGAGCAAAGATCAATTCAAATTGAATTCCGATACATCTTATTCTTATGCCAATGAAAACGCATCACTGCAGTGGAAACATATGTTCAACAACAAACTCTACGGCATACTTTCAGGGATATACAGCGGATATAGTTATGGGATTTTCAGTGAAAAAAATGTTGTGAATGCATTTGGCATGGATTACTCAATAAAGAATTATTCCGGGAAGGCTGATTTCAGCTTTTTTCCAAGCTCAAAGCATAAAGTTGATTTTGGCGTCAGCACAATGTTATATGCCCTCCAACCGGGATCACTGGTGCCGAAAGGGTCAGAGTCATTGATTAATGAGGTGATTTTAGAAAATGAGCAAGGTGTTGAAAGTGCCGTTTATATAGGAGAAAACTTTGATCTATCATCCAATGTATCCCTATATGGAGGGTTTAGATATTCATTGTATCAATATCTGGGGCCAAAAACCGTGAATGAATATGCACCAAACGGGCCAATAGAAGAAGGCACTAAAATAGGAGAACATGAATACGGTAAAAATGAAATGATTAAAACATACCAAGGGCCAGAACTAAGATTGTCTGCGAAATATGCCTTCGGTGTCCAAAGCTCTCTAAAATTTAGCTATAATAAAATGAGGCAATATATCAATATGCTTTCCAATACCACTTCGATTTCGCCTACAGATATCTGGAAATTGAGCGATCCCAATATTCTGCCGCAAGTCGGTGATCAGATTTCACTGGGGTATTATAGGAATTTTAAAAACAATACCATTGAAGGATCTGTAGAGGTTTACTACAAAACCATTCAGGATATGATCGATTTTAAGAGTGGTGCTAAGCTGATTTTGAATGAGGATTTGGAAACAGATATTATCAATGGAGAAGGGAAGTCTCATGGTGTTGAAGTTTTATTGAAAAAGAAGACCGGTAAATTGAATGGGTGGGTTAGTTATACCTATTCCAGAGCAATGATTAGGTCAGATGGTGAGTATTCTTCTGAGCAGATCAACAATGGCGAATATTATCCGGCGAGCTATGACAAGCCACATTCTTTGAACGTATTGGCCAATTGGAAATTTTCTAGAAGGTTCAGTATTTCTAGCAATCTGGCGTACAGCACGGGTAGGCCGATCACATATCCTATCGCCAAATATTATTATAATGGCATTGAAAGGTTGCACTATTCAGAAAGGAATCAATTCAGGATACCGAATTATTTCAGGTTTGATCTGTCCATGAACATCGAGGGAAACCATAAGGTGACAAAATTCAATCATAGTTCATGGACCGTGGCGGTCTATAACCTAACCGGAAGGGACAATGCATATTCCATCTATTTTGTTTCTTCAGAGGGGAAAGTAAAGGGATACCAGCTTTCGATTTTTGCCAATGCTATCCCCACCATTACGTATAATTTTAGATTTTAAATGAACTGGATTTATATATTTCTTTTTTTGTTGATGGTGCTACATTTCGGATGTGTGGAGGAGTTTGATCCGTCTTCGAAAGGGCATGAAAATCTGTTGGTAGTTGAGGCCTTTTTGTCTAATGACGACGAAAATTTTATAGTTATGCTTGCGAGATCAACACCAATTGATACTAACGCCGTAATTCCTGAATGGGGGGCTGATGTAAGCTTGGTGAGTCTTTTAGGTGATCAGTTCGATCTGTTTGAGACATCTTCTGGTACTTATGAATCTAATGGTCCAATATATCCTGTAGTTGGCATGGATTACCAACTAAAAATCCAAACGAGAAATAGCAAAACCTATGAATCTAAAATGGTAAAGATGCGAGATACTCCACCGATCAAAGATGCATACTTCAAATTTGAAGAAATTCCATCTGCGGGTTTAAAGGGTGTTCAGTTTTATATTGATACTGAAGATCCAAACAACAATACTTGGTTTTACAGATGGGAATGGGAAGAGACATGGATTTTCAGGGTTGCATTTCGTGCGAATCTGAAATATGAAGATGGGGAAATAAAAGATAGGGAAGAGGATATTTTTACTTGTTGGAAGTCGGGAAGATCCACATCTATTGAGATTGCTACCTCAAAAAACCTGTCTAAAGATATCATCAACGAATATCCAATAAATTATGTATCATCAGAAACAGACCGATTATCGCAGAGATATAGCTTTAATGTAAAGCAGTATTCCCTGAGCGAAGAGTCATATAATTATTGGAAGGAATTGCAAAAGGCCACCGAAAACCTAGGTACATTATTTGACCCACAACCTTCCATCGTGAAGGGAAACTATTATAATGTGGATGATGAAAATGAGATCATTTTGGGCTATTTTGATGCCGCGGTGGTTCGTGAGCAAAGGGTCTTTGTTAATAGGGCCGACATACCGGGAATTAAGATTCCATATAATTATGCAAATTGTGAAGATTCTATTGTTTCTAAATATTTGATCCCCGAAATGGATGAATGGGGTTGGGAAATGATAGATGAGGAAGAGGTAGCACCGGGTTCTTTTGTTTATCATTTTTCTACAAATTATTGCATTGACTGCACAATATATGGAACGAATACAAGGCCGGATTTCTGGTAAATTAGATAGATAAAATGCAGCTAAGAAACTTTTTATTGTCATACTTATTCATTGTGGTTACCAATACCATCAATGCAAAAGACTTTACTGCGGACAGTATAAGGGCTTTTTATCAAAACAACTATCAGGAAGTTGTATTTATCCATGCAGATAAAGATCAATATGTATCTGGTGAATTTATTAAGTTCAAGGTTTATTGCTTAGAACAAAAGACTTCGACCCCATCCCAGTTGAGCAAGGTGGCTTATGTGGAAATATTGGACAATGAAAACATCCCATACGTTCAGGCTAGGATAGAGATGATAGGTGGTAGTGGGCATGGTGAACTGTACATTCCGTCTTCGGTGCCTTCAGGGCATTTTATCATAAGAGGATATACGAGATGGATGAGAAATTATGGTCCGGAAAGCTTTTATCATTCCATGCTCACGATCATAAACCCATACAAAAGACCAGGATTGGGCGCGAAGCCCGATGCCGAAAACACATCGATACAATTTTTTCCGGAAGGGGCAAAATTGATACATAATGTTTCATCTAAAGTGGTTTTTCTTGGAAAAAATGCCAATGGAACCCCCATGGATTTCAAGGCAAAATTGATCGCCAATGATTCGGTTACGGTCAAAGATTTTGCGCCACTGCATGAAGGCTTAGGGAGCTTCACCTTCACTCCTGATGCCAAGGCCAATTATCATGTGGAGGTGGAGCATGAAAATGGCGAAATAACATCTCATCTATTTTTGAAGATCGCCAAAACAGGTACAGCTATGCATGTTGATGTTTCTGGGTCTATGTTGAATATTATATGTAACGATCCTGATTCGCCGATTCTCAACAGCCAAGCGAGCCTAATCGTTCATCGAAATGGGATGATTCTGGACCAAAAGATTGTTGGCCTGAAGACTGGAGCCAATCCAGTTGCCATAGATCTTTCCAATTTTAAAAATGGTATAGCAAGGGTGGATGTGTACAGCCATGGAAATTTGATGCTTTCAAGGGCGATTTTTCGACAGGAAAAAGCTGAGACTCCAACCTTGCAGATGAATTCAAAATCTTTTTCGACCAGGGAAAAGGTATCCTTAGATATGGCAGTATTGCTTAAGGACATCGATCTTGATAGCTCCGATTTTTCCATTTCGGTTTCAAATCAAAATGAACAAATACATAACCGATCCATGGATTTTAAGCACTTTATATCATTGCAAAATGAATTGTCCATGGTTTACAACATTGAATCCTATCTTGAAACTACTGTAGAAAAAACTGAAACATTGCTTAATGATCTGTTGATAGCTTATGCCGTACCATCAGATTTTAAGGCAAACAATAGATACATTGCCGAATTTAGAAGTCCGTTGGTGACTGGAAAATTATATAATAAACAGACCAAAAAGCCCGCATATTCCGTTGGAGCATATATTTCTGTTCCGGGAAAGTACTTGAAATTTTATGCGACTAAGTCTTTGGCTGGAGGGGAACTCATTTTTGAAACACCCAAACTCTATGGAAACAATGAACTCGTGACAATGATAGATTACACCAAGGATTCTATTTATGCGATCGAGCTAGACAACCCTTACTCCGAAGAGTATCTGGACATCGACCTGCCTGTATTTGACCTCGACGAAAGTATGGAGAAATGGATTGAAGTTCAAAGTCAAAATATCCAAGTTCAAAATGCCAATTTAAAATTTGTCCCAAAAATGCCCCTATATTCTGTTGTGGATTCCATTGCATTTTACAAAGTGCCCACACACAGTTATAAACTTGACGACTACACAAGATTTGTCGTAATGGAAGAAGTAATGAGGGAATATGTGGCCGGGGTTTACGTTAGAAAAAACAAAAATGGTTTTCATTTCAAAGTAGTGGACAATGAGCGAAATATGGTATTTGATGAAAACCCACTCATGCTGATGGATGGCGTTCCAGTTTTTGATGCAGATGAAATAATGGCTGTTGACCCATTGAAAATCGAGCGGATAGAAACTGTAAATGCTAGGTTTGGAAAGGGAGTACTCGCTTGTCATGGGATTGTGAGCTATACCACATATTCTGGAAACCTTGATGGATTTACCGTTCATGATAGTGCAATAATACAGGCCTATGACGGTTTGCAATTGCAGAGACGGTATTCATTCCCCAGCTATGCGTCTGAAAAGGAAAAGAGGTCCCCGGTACCCGACTTTAGGAACACACTTTTTTGGGACCCTTTAAGCATGAAACATGGCGACAGAAATAAAAATATTGAATTTTATACTTCTGACGATGAGGGGAGTTACGTGATCACCATCAATGGGTTGGACACACATGGGAATATAGTTTCCATAAAGGGCAGGTTGAAAGTTGCACTTAAAAACAATTAGTCTCTATCAACATATCTCATAAAAGGTCAAAAAAAACCATCTAATTCCATGGATTTTAAAGGCTTTTTACCGCGTTTTGGATGGTGAGGGTTGTGTGGATTTTGTGTTATGTATTCTTGAAATTTAATTGTATTTTCCCTTTGTGATTTTTCTTACAATAGAATGCATCTAAAATCCATGAAATCTGATTGTATGGGTTTAATTTAGAGGGGGAGGAGTTGTTTTAACTTCCATTGGCTAAATATTTGATTCATGTTAACTATTCATTATTAATGATGATTAATACTTTCATTATGGTTTTTTAACTTATATTTAAGTTCTCATTGCATTAAACTTAGGCACCAAATATGAACTCCATAAGGCTAAGACACCTTCTTTCACAGATTGTCATTGATAATGATAGAAGAGCGTTTTCAGTGTTTTTTGATTATTACAATACTAGGTTGATGAATCTGGCTATGCTGTACATTACCCAGTATGACCAAGCGGAAGAGGTTGTCTCTGAAGTCTTCTTAAAGCTTTTGTCCATGAAAGAAAAGCTTTTGAAAATTGAGCGGTTTGAAGGTTATTTGTTTATGATGGTGAAAAACCATGCCTTAAACCACTTAAAATCCATGAAAAAATCCAAAGATGATATCCTGATTGATGACATCAAGGATCATCTTACCACAGATTTAATTGACCCGGATAAGAAACTAATCAATGATGATTTGAGGGTTGAACTCAACCAGGCAATTCAGAAGTTGCCTCCCAAGAGGAGATTGGTATTTAAAATGGTCAAAGATGAAGGGATGTCATATCGGGAAGTAGCCAATATTCTCGACATATCTGAGAGAACGATTGAAGTACACTTAAAACTGGCCATCCAAGACCTTCGGATTGAGCTCAAATCATATTATGATGAACATAAAAATGATTTAAAAATCGGTAAACAAAGATTTTTATCTATGCTTTTGTAATCATCTGAAAAAAAATTGCTTTTCATTATGGGTTTTTCTCTCAGTTGTTGTTTTTATATCTGAATGGACCCAAAATTCTTATGGAAGAGCATAAAGATATAAATCAAAAAATCACTACTTACTTGAGTTTTACTCATACTGCTCAGAAAAATGATGTGGAGGAGTAAATTAAAATATCTCAGGAAAATGCCCTTCAAATCCATGAACTCAGACGTTTTTGAAAAGTAAGGACTGCTGGTCAAAATTGATCAACCATGCTAGTCAAAAATCAAAAATTCGGTCGATTGACCAAAATCAATTAGCACTATAGTAAAGTCAAGGATGATGCATACTAAATTAGATCGCAGAAAATTTATAAGTACCGGTTTTATGGGTGCTTTAGGTACAATGTGGATCAGTAGCGGTTTTAAGAATCTTCCGTTGCATTCGAAAAGCAAGAAGAAATTATCAGGAGGGTTTTGGCCAGTCATGATGACACCTTATAATGAGGATTTATCAATAGATTATCCGGGCTTAAAACGATTAATCCGTTGGTACGAGGCAGCTGGAGCTCAAGGGCTATTTGCAAATTGCGCTTCAAGTGGAATGTATCAGCTCAGTGCTCAGGAGCGTATCGACCTGACACGGTTTGTGGTAATGAATTCAAAAGTTCCGGTAGTTTCTACGGGTACGTTTTATGACAATGCCGATGAAAATATAGAATTTATCAATAAAATAAATGAGACTGGGGTGGAAGCGGTTGTCATTATTCCTTCAATCATTGTTGGAAAGAAAGATAGTAATAAGAAATTGATGAAGCATTTTGATGAATTAATAAATCAAACGGCTGACATACCGTTGGGCATCTATGAGTGTCCCAGCCCATATCGTCGCTTGATCAACCCTGAAATGCTTAATAGTTTACAAAAAACGGGAAGGTTTTTGTATTTTAAAGACACCTCCCGTGATGCCAAACAAGTTGACGAGAAAATCGAGGTAACTGCTGATTCTTCATTAGGTATTTACAACGCACATTCACCAGATGCATTGCACTCTATCCGACATGGAGGAGCTGGAATTTCCTGCATTGCAGGAAATTTTTATCCAGAACTATTCTCCTATTTATGGAAAGAGGGGCGAAGTGAAAAAATTTCAGCATCAGTGAAAAAAGTCAATGATTTCATTATTGCCAATGACCCTGTCATCAGTAAAAAATATCCCCTAGCTGCCAAATATTTTATGAACTTGAGAGGCCTCAAAGTAACTGAAAACAGTCGAAAAGGCACTTCACCATTGAATACTTCAGATAAAAATCGCTTGGACTTAGTTTGGAAGGATCTTCGTGATTTAAGTGAAAGTATTCAGCTTGATCTGGCATAAATAATCTAGATTGAAATAAATAAGATGGTTCGTAATGTAAATTAATTTTTTTTAAAAATGTACGAATAAATCTTAACCAGCTACTTCTCATGGCCCAATTATTAAACAAGTTTAATTTCAATAGACCCACCAATAACTCGAAAGAAAATATCACTTAATTAGCACAACGGGCTAAAACCAATAATTTTGATTTATGATAAATACTAAAGTTTTCTACATAGTTCTAATAAGTGCGCTAATACATAATTTGTGTTTTGGTCAAACGGATAAAAGTTTCCTTGATCCACCTAAATTAATAAAGAATCCTTCATCTGTGGAGTATTATACACCCGAGAATAGAAAATTCACAGGTATTTCTAGCCTCGCTGTTAGTCCTAAAGGGCGACTGTGGGCCACATGGTATTCTGGAATAACAGCAGGAGAAGATGCTAATAATTATGTAGTTGTTTCTACTAGTGGAGATAATGGGCAAACTTGGGAAGAAGTACTTGTGATAGATTCTGATAAACAGGGTCCCGTTAGGGCTTTTGATCCAGAAGTATGGATTGATCCTGCCGGTAAACTCTGGATTTTTTGGTCTCAATCAATTCATAAAGAGATGGACAAGCATTACGATGGCATTAATACTGGTGTGTGGGTTTTGACGGTGGACGATGCTGAAGATAGTAACCCATCATGGTCTACACCAAAACGGATTATTGATGGTATCATGATGTGTAAGCCAATCGTGTTATCTACAGGTGAATGGGTTTTACCAGTTTCAACATGGCAAATAAACGATGGATCAAAAGCAGTTGTATCAGTTGATCATGGTCAAAGCTGGCAAGTACGCGGTGCAGTGAATGTTCCAGAATTATTTCGGAATGCCGATGAACATATGATCGTTGAAAGAAAGGATGGAACATTATGGATGCTCGTTCGAACCAAATATGGAATAGGTGAAAGCATTTCAAGTGATAAAGGATATTCTTGGACTTCTCTTATACCTTCTAAAATCCAACACCCAACTGCTCGGTTTTTTATTTATAGACTCAACTCTGGGAATCTTTTATTAGTAAAACATGGGCCAATAGATATGAAAATTGGACGGTCTCATCTCATGGCTTTTGTGTCAAAAGATGATGGACATTCATGGTCAGATGGGCTATTGCTGGACGAAAGAGAGAATGTGTCCTATCCAGATGGCCAGCAATCAAGTGATGGAACTATTTATATCACCTATGATTATAACCGCAAAAGTGATCAAGAAATCCTGGTAACAAGTTTTTCGGAGGATGATATAGAATTAGGCTCAGATAGAGCAATTTTAGAGGTGTTTAAACGAAGGATGGTTATAAGCCAAGGTGGAAAAAAATAGTATTTTATGAATGGTGAAATTTAATGCCATTTGAGCTGAATACTTTCAGTTAAGCCCACTATCTGTTCCTCTATTACCTATTTCAATATAAGAATGATTAAGCTCTACTATGGATTTATACGTCTTTTTGAAATAAAATAGGTTAAACACCATAAATACAATTGTATTTATTTTCTTCGCATTAATCTCAATAGCAATAATTCGCGCTTTTTAGTTTTTAAAATTTTAGATTCAGGGATGAGAGTCATTATATCTGTAATTATTGGTGCCTGTTGTCTTTATGGTTGTAAATCGCCCAAACCTAAGATAGACGGTAAACCTATATCAATCAGTGGAATTTACCCACATTTAGCTTACTATAATGATGAAGGTGAATGTGGCACAGGGGCCGTGGTTCCGTGGGCTAATCGACTTTGGGTTATTACTTATGGCCCACATTTACCATTTGGCTCATCGGATAAGTTATATGAAATAACTCCTGATCTCAAAGAGATAGTTCATGAAGAAAGCATAGGCGGGACTCCAGCCAACAGGATGATTCATAAGGAAAGCAATCAGCTATTCATAGGTCCTTATGCTATCGATGCAAATAGAAATATCCGCGCCGTACCTTATACTGAAATGCAGGGAAGGCATACAGGAAATGCCCGCCATTTATTTGATCCTGCAGGTAAGATTTACTATGGAACAATGGAAGAAGGCTTTTACGAAGTGGATGTAAATACGTTGAAGTCAACAGAGCTATTCAAAGATAATAACAATAAAAAAGGGCAAAAAGTCCATGAAATCGCAACGGAAAGTTCTCAGAAAGCAAGCTTGCCTGGGGCACATGGTAAAGGACTTTACTCTGGTCAGGGAGTGATGGTTTTTACCAATAATGGAGAGGCGTCTCCTGAGGCATTAAAACAATTTGACATCGAATCGGGGGTATTGGCTGAATGGGATGGAAAGGCTTGGGAGGTTGTCCGGAGAAATCAATTTGTGGAAGTGACAGGCCCGGGAGGTATTTATGGAAATAAAAATCCTGAAACGGATCCGATTTGGGCCACGGGATGGGATCATAAATCAGTTTTGCTCGGTGTCAGAAATCCCGAAAATGGATGGAGGTTTTATAGACTTCCCAAGGCGAGTCATAGTTATGATGGGGCACATGGATGGAACACAGAATGGCCGCGGATCAGGGATGTGGGTACTGCTGAAAAGCCCGATTATCTCATGACGATGCACGGAATGTTTTGGTGTTTTCCTGATAGTTTTTCTACAAAGAACACATCTGGTATTCGTCCACGCTCGGCTTATTTGAAAGTCATTGGCGATTATGCCAGGTGGAATGAGCGCCTGGTTTTTGGGTGTGACGACTCTGCTCAAAAGGAATTTTTGAACAAAAGAAAAGCTAAAGGAAATATAGAAGGGCCGGGGCAGTCCAACTCCAATTTATGGTTTACATCATTCGATAAACCGGATCAGTTGGGCCCTGCCACTGCTGAAGGAGCTGTTTGGCTAAGAGAAGAAATAACTGCCAAAATTCCATCAGAGCCATTTTTATTTGCGGGTTGGGACATTCGCTCCTGCTGGATCAACAATGAAGGTCAGGCGGCTACTTTTACATTTGAAGTGGATAAAAATGGCACGAATGATTGGAGTGAATTAAAAAAAGTAAAAGTAAAAAGTAACGCATCTGTCGATGTGGCTTTTGAAGTGGCAGAAAAAGGCGAATGGATAAGAATCAGTTCCGATAAGAAAACAAAAGCTACTGCACACTTTTTTTATGCAACAGAAGAATCAAGAGGAGCCAATTCTGATTCGATATTTGGCGGACTGGCTAACGTGCAGGAAAGCAGCACTTCGGCAGGATTGCTTTGGGGCCTAGGCGACAATCGCCGTGCTTTGGGAATTGTTGCAGGAAAGGCAACAGATGATGGATTTGAGCCACTTGGTTATTATGAACTAGATAGGTCGATGAACCTAGTTAGAAAGGAAGATACTGCCACAGAGAACCACATCAGCACAAAAATGGCCATTCCAAAAAATGTTGTGACCATGGAAAAATCAAGCATTTTGATCGTGGATGACCTAGGTCGCCGATGGCGGCTTCCTAAAGGGAACAATAGATATGATCAATTGACTAATAATGGTGTTTTGCGTATTTGCAGAGAAGTGGCTACAGAGCGTGACCTGTTCAACTGCTCAGGAACATTCTATGAATTGCCTGCTGAAAATGCGGATGGATTTGCCAAAATACGTCCTATCTCCTCACATAATTTGAGAATTTATGATTACGCATCTTATCGTGGGTTATTGGTTATGACAGGTTTGCAAAATAGCTTACCACAAAATGACGAACACATTATTCAATCGGAAGATAGGAAGGCAGCGGTTTGGGCAGGTGCGATTGACGATCTATGGAAACTAGGCAAGCCGGTTGGCCATGGTGGCCCATGGAAGGAATCGCAGGTGACAGGAAATATACCTTCAGATCCATACCTGATTGGTTTTTATGACAAAAGAAGTGTAAAGCTTTCGCATGATGCAAATGAAGCCGTTACATTTACAATAGAAGTGGAGCCAATTGGCCATGGACCATGGATGACCTATAAAAAGGTGACCGTTAATTCCAGAGAAACCTTTGAATATGACTTCCCACAAACTTTTCAATCCCGTTGGATTCGGTTTAAGACCAACATAGATTGTAAGGCAACTGCATGGTTGAATTATGAATAATACATCATTTTTCCATGAAAAAAATCCCGATAACTGCGTTAATCGATAGTATGAATTAGAAGATGTATTTTTATAAAAATTTATAAACTAATAATCATGATAACTAATATTACAAAAATCTGTAAAAAGTCAAGCTTTAGTGTTGTTCTTAGTTTGACGGCAATACTGGTTTTAACTTCTTTTCATCACAAATCCAGAAAGGATAATATTGAGATCAAAGCAGCTATTCAACATGGTATTATTTATTATAAAGACGGTGGTTATGCTGGTTGGCCTGCTAACAATGGAATATGGTCTTGGGGTAACGAAATCTTAGTTGGCTTTGTTGCTGCACCTCACAAGGATATTAAAAATGGGCACACATATGACAAGACATTTGCAAAAAACAAATATGCTCGAAGTATAGATGGTGGTCAAAATTGGGTTTTGGAAGATGCATTTGAACATGGGCAAACTGCTGCGGGGTATGATAATACCTCAATTGAAGATGGGGCGATTGCTCCAAAATCGCTCAATAAAGAAATATCTGATTTTACTGATCCTAATTTTATCATAACGTTTCAAAGGCATAATAATAATAATGGACCATCCCATTTTTACTATTCCAACAACAAGGGCATCAAATGGGAAGGACCATATAGCTTCCCTGATTTGGGTACTGATGGAGTAGCTACTCGTACCGACTATATCGTAGAAGGAAAAAAAGAACTGAGTGCGTTTTTAACAGTTGCTAAATCAAATAAAAAGGAAGGTAGGGTTGTCTTGTCCCGAACGAAGGATGGTGGAGTAAGTTGGGAAATTGTATCCTGGATTGGGCCAGAGCCTGAAAAATTTGATATTATGTCTTCGTCTTTGCGATTATCACCAACAGAGCTTATTACCGTTTTCCGTACAAGAACCGGAGATGGTCAGGATCTATTGACCAGCCATCTTTCAGAGGATAATGGGAAAACATGGGAGAAACTCAAAGATCCGGTAGCCGACACAGGGCACGGTGGATCGCCACCAGCACTGGTGAAACTGCGGGATGGCAGATTGGCCTTGGGTTATATTTATCGTAGCGATTATGGCTCTCGGGTCAACGTTAGATTCAGCAGTGATAATGGGAGAAGCTGGGGCGATGAAATTGTCCTACGTGGTGGTGACGGTGCAAATCGGGATGTCGGATACCCACGAATGGTTCAGAGAAAAGACGGAAAGCTTGTGCTAATTTATTACTGGAATAATTCTCTTCAGGAGGGAGCTAAACCATATCGATACATTGCCTCTACTATATTTGATCCTGGTCAATGGAAATAAAAGTTTCTAGGATATGTAATGGTAATTGTCATCGTTACAAATCGATCAAATACAATCTGTAGCGAAACCACCCATTTTTTAATTTTTCAATAGCAAAATAATATTGTTGAAATTCCATATTTGTAGCAATTTATTGTTTTGGCTCTATATTTTTGCAACTATATAAATGCACATTAACATGAACACTTCCGTAGAAATAAGTTACTATCCTTTGACCGAAAACTATCTAAAACCCATTGGTGATTTTATTGATAGATTGAATGCGTATGAGCATTTGGCCGTCAAAACCAATGGCATGAGCACGCAGGTATTTGGAGATTTTGACGTTGTGATGGCTGCCGTTACCAAAGAAATCAAGAAATCGTTCGATTTGCCACATTCTGTTTTCACACTTAAAATCATCAACGCCGACTTGCAAGTAATTCCCCAATAATTGTGGATCAGATCATTGGTTGGATTATTGATAACCATTTTGAGCTAATCGCGTCTGCTCTGGGTTTTGTGGCCATTTTTTTGCAGATCAAACAAAATGTTTGGTATTGGCTGGTAAGCATCGTGATGGTGAGCATGTATATTTATATTTATATAGATGCTAAGCTCTATGCAGATATGTCGCTTCAGGTTTACTATCTGGTCGTGAGCTTTTATGGCTGGTATTTGTGGCTCTTTGGTAATCATCAGAACCATCATTCTAGTCCGATAAAAGTGAGTAGTACTACTCCAAAAATGTTTGGTGTCCTATTGGCAATAATGGCAATATTGTTCTTTGTAGTTGCATGGATTTTGAGTGCTTTTACCAACTCAGATTTGCCTTACTGGGATTCATTTACCACTGCTCTCAGTTTCGTGGCGACTTGGATGTTGGCCAAAAAGATATTGGAAAACTGGTTAATTTGGGTAGTGGTAGATGCTGTTTCTGTGGGGATTTATATCTATAAAGGATTATACCCAACAGCAGTATTATTTCTGTTTTTGACTATTCTTGCAGTAGTGGGTTATAGAAAATGGAAAGCTGATATGATTCATGGAAATTAGTAGGTTTTGGGGTTGATTTATAGCTTGTTTATCTGAGAGAATCTGCTATTTGTCTTTTTTCTAAAGAAAAAAGCAATCAATTTCCATGGGAATAATCCCTATATTTGCGGCTTTTAAGTCTTAGATGACCTGTATGGATATTTTAAAAAGCGAATATGTTGCCTTTTTTGCGATAGTAGCCTTAGGCATACTTTTAGGCAAAATAAAAATAAAGGGGATTTCGCTCGATACTTCTGCAATCATATTCGTAGCTCTTTTGTTCGGGCATTATGGCACCACCATGCCTGATATTTTACAAAAGTTTGGATTGATATTTTTTATCTATTCCGTGGGCATTCAGGCAGGTCCGGGCTTTTTTGAGTCCTTTAAAAAAGATGGTTTAAGGCTAATAATGATTACAGCTTTGGCAGTAGGTTCAGGAGCAATTGTTGCTGTGACCTTATCTAAAGTTTTTGATGTTGATACTGAGCTTGCAGTAGGGATTTTTGCCGGGGCAATGACCAGTACACCGGGACTTGCTGCGGCCATAGAGAGCACGAATTCCACACTTGCATCCATTGGCTATGGCATCGCGTACCCTTTTGGAGTCTTGGCCGTAATCCTTTTCGTTAAGATATCTCCCAAGCTATTTAAAGTATCAATACCAACTGCAGAGGCAGAATATGAAAAGGAGATAAAATCAGATTTTCCAGGGTTGATGCATAAGAACTTTATTGTAGAAAATATAAATATATTTGGCAAGTCGCTGGGTGATTTAAAAATTCGCACAATGACGCATAGTAATATATCAAGGGTATTGCACAAAGGTGAAGCTTTTACTCCAACAGAGCGTACAGTGATGCATCAAGGCGACGTGGTAAAAGCAGTCGGTACTGAGTCGGACCTCCAAAAAGTACATTTGCTGATTGGTAATGAAACCGACATACCTATTCCGCTCAGCGATAAATATGTTATACAATCTATATTGGTCACAAATGAAAGCGCCATAAATAAACCCTTGGACAAAATAGGATTAATGGAACAATACAATGCCACAGTTACGGCCATGAGAAGATCTGGAATTGATATTACGCCAAACTCCGCTACTAAGCTCCGTTTTGGAGATAAGGTAAAAGTAGCTTGTGCGGAAGAGAATTTAAATAATGTTAAGAAATTGTTAGGTGATAATCGAAAGCGACTAGCAGAGCTGGATTTTCTTCCTGTTTCTATCGGGATTCTTTTGGGAGTAATCCTTGGGAAAATACAGATTCCACTATTTGGTTTTAGCTTTAGCTTGGGACTTACAGGAGGCGTATTGATGTCAGCGATTATTTTAAGTCGAATTGGGAAATCGGGAAATATCCTATGGAACGTTTCTGGATCGTCCAATCAATTGTTGCGAAATATTGGTTTGATCTTTTTCCTAGTTTCTGTTGGTACGAATGCTGGTGGGAGCTTGATGGAAACGATTCAAACGGGTGGAGTCAAGTTATTGCTCGTTGGCGTTGCCATCACTATGGCGCCTATGTTGATCGCCATGATCGTAGGATATTTTTTCTTGAGAATCAACTTTCTTGTGTTGTTGGGAGCCCTTACCGGCTCAATGACCTCCACACCTGCCTTAAGTGCCGTTGAACCCATGACGGAAAGCAATGGGCCGAAAATAGCCTATGCCACAGTATATCCTTTTGCGCTCGTCCTGATAATCATTTGCTGTCAATTGATGGGTTTTTTTAAATGAATCAATCCGTGAACTGCGAATACATGTCATAGTATTCGAGGATGGATTTTACGTAATTGACAGGTTCCCTTCCACGGCAATATCCATACCTTACCACCGGATCCTTGTAGTATTTTGGAATGGCTTTGTTCAGCAGCATTTTGGCAACATTGTCATCCCACACATTGGATTTTAGTTGATATTTCTCGGTTAGCCTTACTGCATCCTCAACATGACCGAGGCCTACATTATAGGAGCCAAGGGTGAATTTGACACATTCCAAGCTATCCGGGATTATGGATTTCCAATGCTTTTGTAGTGAGGCAAGATGCTTGGTGCCCACCAAGATGTTTTTTGCAGGATTGGTGAGATCAGATGGTGAGATACCATATGATCCGGCAGTTCTTGGCATCAGTTGCATCAGGCCAACAGCACCGCGCCATGATTTCGTTTGGGGATTGAATTTGGATTCTTTATGTACCAATGCTGCCAACAGCCTCCAGTCCCAATTTATCCTTGTGGCATTTTTCTTTATCAATTCATCATAATCGGATATTTTTCCATCCTTTACAATGTCATATTCCTTGTTGATAGTTTGCTGTTTTTTATTGTCCAAAGTAAAATACCTATTGTAGATCATATTGTACTCTAGCGACCTTTTTCTTTTTTCAATCCAGGAATTGACAGAAGCCAGCAATTCCGTCGATCCTTTGTTTATTCCCCAGGCAATGGGTTGACTCAAGCTCATTGGCGTATTGATGTCCAGATTGTCATAATAGACATTGTAAGGGATGGCCTTGTTTTTATCACAAAGCGTATAGTTAATTTCTCCGTTGGCAACCATGTCCAATAAATCTTCTGTCACCACATCGCCTTCTGTGTAGGTGATTTTGAGATTCATACCCGTTTCGCGAATCAGATTTTGTAAAATGAGTTCGTAGGAAGAATTTTTTCGCACGACCACTTCCTTCCCTTCCAAATCAAGACGATCCCGAATTAGACTTTCCTCAATTTCATCTTTATTGAGGGTTTTAATATTATCTGGCAATCGCTGCACCAGTACCTGTGAAGTTCGAAAAAGTGGCTCACTAAAGGCAATTTTTTCCATGCGATCTTCAGAAATGGCAAGGTTGGCAGCTACCAAATCCCCTTCTCCAGCCATCAGTGAATCGATGATGTTTTCTACCTGGCCAATGATTTTGATGTTAAGCGTGAGGTCGCTTTCATCCGCAAAAAGCTTCAGCATGTCATAGTTATAGCCCATTGGTTCACCGCGATAGATAAAATAGCTGGATAAACTATTGTCCATCAAAATAGTTAAAATTCCATCTTTTATGGTATTCAGAGGGATTTCGACGTTGTTGGGAAGGTCATCAGCAGGATTGGTGACAACAGTAGCATCTGAGTTTGGCTTTCGGGGATTGCAGGATTGAAAAAGAAAAATGAAGATAGGAAAGAGGAAAATATACGTTGATAAATTTTTCTTTAGATCCATGATTTAAGGCATAAAGCAACTGAAATATATCAATTATCTTTTTCAATCAGAAATGAATTTACAGGGATAAGGCAAATCCGTTTTGCTGTAACGCTTAAAATGCATCATAAAACCATGGAATTTCCATGGTTTTATTAATTATCACAAAGAGTTGAAAAGGATTTTAATAAGCAAAATCTATGACTTCTTGCTCAGAGAGCTTGGTAAGGGTGATGCGAGAGAATCTTCCATTCACAAAAGTATTTCCCAAAATTACCAAACCGCCATCAGAAGTATCGACAAAATCTACAGCTTCGTAGGGGTTGATATTTCCCAAATGATGTGTACCAACTAATTTGCCGCTAAGGGCATCATATGCATACAAGAGCATTTCTCCGGCTTTGGTCGTTGTGGCAAATAGTGTAATCGATTTTCCATTTACATCGATCAACTCGCTGTGAACCATGGCATTTGGAGTCATTTCAGGATGATCATTACCTTCCAGTTCAGTGGATATTCCAATGTCTGTCGTGTTGATCTCAGATTTTGGAATAATGATATTATTTCCGAAATCGTATCTCGACATGGCATAGTTATTTCCATCCAGATAGAGCACAGAACTCAAGGCACTTTCGTCCCTAAATCCATTGATCACGCCCTTCTGCTTGCCATCACTGGCATCGACGAAAAGCAGTGAAAGGCTATAATTATAATATCCATTTAGGAAATAGGTGTTGCCAGCTTCCCCGGTAAAAAACGGCAATCGATTTCCAATCCGCGTGAGATGACTGATAATGGGTTCTTCTACATCTTGCTCCACTTCATATTTTTCTTCCCAAACGGTATTGAAGTCCGTGTTGAGTTTGGTAAGCTGGGTACTGTACGATTCGCGATCGTAGCTTTCCAACAAAAAACCATCACTGATCGCTGAGGCATGGAGCGGATAGATAATATTTCCATAAGTTCGATCCACTTCTGCTGTCTTGGTTGCGTCGGTGGCTTTCATCAGATAGGTAGCTAAAGAAAGATCATCCATGCAGAAAAAGTAAAAAGCATCATCTTTATAAAAAAGCCCTTGGGTGGGATTGACATAAGTATCTTCCAATGTATAATCCCACATAAATTCCCCTGCTTCATCCACACGGAGGATGTATGTATTCCATGCGTCGAAGGCACTCAGAATAAAAAATCCGTTGTCACCTGCCTGCACGATGTCCATGGGGATATAGGCACTTTCAAATTTTTCATCATTGTAGATTTTCATAAAGCTCGATTCCGGTGTATAATCTTCTACTTCACCGCAGGAAATGGCCATCAAAACCATGGCAGCATACAAGAAGCCCTTATATAATTTTTGAGATATCTGATTCATCGAGGGTGAATTATAATGGAACATAATCCTTGGAAGTGATAAATTTCAATGGAATAATAACTTGCATGGAGATGCTGAGACTGTTGAGGTTATAATCATCGGGCACATCGTAGGTGCCGGAAATGAGTTGATTATCCATGAATTTCATTTCTCCATTGTCGAGATTTTGCAGGCCATACAGGTAGTTTGCTTCCAACCCGACACGGGCATTTCCAAGATTATAGGTAAATCCCAAACCACCTATGATTCCATAGTTGTTTTTCTTAGTTCGGTCGTCTATACCAACGGAAAGCTCTGTCACATGAATTTCCTCATCAGAGCCGGAAGCTTGATCTTTTCCTGTTGTTTCCACCTTTTTGATGGCATCTGTCAGAAAGCTGTAATATCCTCCTGCTTGAATATATGGTTTCAATTTGCCAGTAGAAAACTCGTATTTAATTGTGAGTGGCAAGTCGATATATTGTAGGCGCGTTTCAAAATTATAATTAGTTGAAACACGCTTATCGGCATTTTCCGAATCCTGCCAATGGAAAGCATTGTCGTACGAAAAACGATAAGAAGCATAGGAGGGAAGCATATTTATTGACATCCCGCTAAGGAATTCATAACCCAAAGAAAAACCAAATTGCAAACCGGAATGTGCGAAATCATTATATGATTTTTCATTGTCACCCGCAGTGCTACCCTGGAGATAAGAAAATATAGAATAGGCTTGCTGTGGGGAGGCTGAGCTAAAGTTCATACCACCTCTGATGCCAACCCACCATTGGTTAATATCTGTGCTGCTGGCTTTCGAGGGTGGTTTTCTCTTGGCGGATTTTCCTTGTGCAAATGCTCCAAATCCCCAAAATAGGGCCAAAATCCATGCCGTGAAAAAAAGGTATTTTCTCATTCTTGGTATTGATTGGTTTGACAATGAATTGAACTGCGGTGGAATACGACCGAAATTCAAACATCAAAATTGTTATTTTCTACACGCATAAAAAAACCAATAATGGCAATCGCCAAAGCATGTAATATTTTTGGTGTAGAATAAAGTTTGAGTTTGTTGTGTTATTTTGAAAGGGGAAATGATCTTTTATTTAAAAAGGCTTTTTCTGCCAAACCTACTACAGATCGGACATTCCAAAAAATTGTGACTTCGTGCAGGGCAATATTCCCGTCCGAAGTAGATAATCTGTAGGTGCAATTTGTTCCACGTTTCTTTTGGGAAGAGTCGCTTAAGATCTTTTTCTGTCTGTGTTACATTCTTACCATTAGAGAGTCCCCATCGGTAAGCCAATCTGTGAATATGGGTATCTACCGGAAAGGCCGGATGGCCAAAAGCTTGCGACATGACGACAGAAGCGGTTTTGTGCCCCACGCCGGGAAGTTCTTCCAATGCTTCAAAAGATTCCGGGACTTCTCCATTGTATTTATCGATGAGGATATGCGAAAGGTTGAAAATTGCCTTGGATTTAGCCGGGGAGAGGCCGCACGGCCTAATGATCTCTTTGATTTCATCAATGGAGAGTTTGATCATGTCAAACGGATTATCTGCCCTGCCAAAGAGGATGGGTGTGATCAAGTTTACACGGACATCGGTACACTGAGCAGAAAGCAACACGGCTACTAGCAGTGTATAAGGGCTGGTATGGGTTAACGGAATTGGTGTTTCAGGATATAGTTCATTAAGGATTCGGGCAATTTCGAGGGTCTTTTCTTTCTTGGAAAGTTGTTCCATTTGGTTTTTTTGTTGCAAATATAATGAATAGGCGGATAGCAAAAATTTCTCTTGCAACGATTATCTGGGATTTTATGTTTGGGGAATTCATCTGGGTGTCCTACGAAAAAGCCTTAAAAATCCATGGATTTTTAAGGCTTTTTCGTGTGCTGATTCTCGTTTGAACAGCGTACCTATCTTTAATGCTCCAGCTTTAATACCGCAAATTTACCTTTGTTCCATCCATGAACAAGCAAATAGAGTTGCTTAGAGCCATTTTCAGCTTCAACAAAGTGGGGCCAAACTTGATGTATGTTGGTCAAGATCGGAATATCCAAATCTCCCGGTATAACCGTCGATACGAGCTTTTCGCCTGTATGCACGTATATGGGGGCAGATTTTTGATCACCAATAGGGCTCAAAGCATTTAAGAAAAAATTGTCTGATTTGTAAGCGACGTTGCAGACGAGGCTACCTTCGGGGATGTCATTGAAAGTTTCTACGAATTTTCCCTTTTTTGTGAATTTCACTACCTGACCTGCAGCGCGATTGGCAACGAGAATGTGACCGTCATACGCATATACGCCATGTGCTGTCTTGAATTGGCCTGGATTATCTCCCTTACCTCCCCAAGCAAGATTCCCCCAACTCCAAACTCCGCCTTTTTCTTTTATCGTCATCACAAAATCCCCTTTGGAATATCCATGAGCTACATATAACGTTCCTTTCAGGTAGGTTACATCCGTCACTCCAAAATTGCTATCTTCAGATGAAAAGAATTCATTGGCAGGAGCAAACTTGAATTCCGTTCCTGTAGGTTTTAAAATTTCACTTATAATTTTTCCGTCAAGCGTTAACACAAGTACTCTTTTGCCTTCCTGCGCTACGGCAAGGTATTTTGTGCCTTTATGAACGAAGAAAACAATTCCATGAATGTTGTCTTTCAATCGCGCATCCGTTCCAATGGTTTTCCAGTTTTTTAGGTTGGGGCTAATGGAGCAAAGCCCATATCCGGGAATTCCGGTATATACAATTCCTGTTTCAGGGTCTTCATTAAAACCTCCATGCATTGCCGGTTCAAATTCATGAGCGTCTTTGGGAAAAGCAGCAGTCAATTCCTGGTCCCAGGAAAAAATGAATTCTCCCTGGCCAGTGACCAGTTTTGCATATTTAGGATTGTGTTCGGATTGCATGGGGTCATGTGTATGATTATGAGCTAATACACTATGTTCATGTGAATGATGCGTATGATCATGATCGTCATGAACTGTTTGGGCCATTAGATTGCACGAAAATCCTAGAAAGGAAATGATTAGTAATACAGTGAGTGTAGTTCTTTTTGCCATGGGTCTTTTATTAATTTATTTGGAAATCTAATCATTCCTCACATAACATTCAACCACATATAATATTTCTAATATTTCCTGTTATTTCATGAGTTTCAGATACATCATGTGTGTCGTGCTTACCCACTAATACAGGATTGTTTTTCTTACGAGTGATTTGGATAGGTTTATGAGTATCATTAGACTGAGCTATCGGATTGTAAATGTATTATACATGGCTTCTGTCAAGGATTAAGTTCTAATGTAGTAAGCGGACGTATATACAAAAGGGGGTTGTTTATGAGAATTCTGAAATATTTAATTTTAGTGAATGCCTTTTAAGCAGTTGTATACCCAAGTAGTCTTTTGTTGTTTTTGATTTTCAGGCAAAGGTGTGGGGAAAGTAAAATATGTACAATATTGCTTTTATATAAAAAACCCTATCTTTATTATCAAATACATCCATACTTTAAGCAAAAATCATCATGACTTCTATCTTTAATAAGTTAAAATCATTGGGAATTGGAATAATAGTACTTACATTTTTTATGGGTGTAGCATTGAGCTCCTGTGATTCTAGTAAAAAATCAGAAAGTAAAGATAATGTTGAAGAAGCTGCAAAAGGTGAACACCCAACAGATAGCGAACATCCTTCAGATTCAACTAAAAGTGAGCATCCTACAGATAAGGAGCATCCTGCCAAATAAGAGCAGTAAATATTTAACTGTCAGGGGATGTTCTTTTAAATGAGAAGATAGTCTTAACAGTACTTGGTTTACCTTCTATTTCTAAGACCGGATATGCGAAAAAGTTTATAGGTCCCGATTGGGGTGCCGGATTCGGGGCAAGGTCTCTGCCCCGAGTAAATTCTATACGGTTAGCAGGATGATGCCCGAAATAATATGTTGCCAAAGCGGTGTATTTATTTCCTTCGCTGATATCAATCGGCCACCATTTGCCTTCGGCATAGAATTCTGCCCAACAATGATATCCGTTCACCTTTCCTTCATTTCTTTCGGAAGGAATGGCTGCTCCAACTGCAAATCTGGCTGGTATTCCAGCCGACCTTGACAAAGAGATGAAAAAGGAGTGGAATTCTGTACAGTTGCCTGTCCTTGCATCACAGGCATAGTTGGCATCACCAGTGCCGTATACACCTTGTTTAGCGTAGCGCATATTATCTATAATGTAGTCGTAAAGGGCCCTTGCTTTGGTAAGGGGGCTATTGGCTTGCTTTTTCCAGATGACCTCTTCGGCAATGGTGCTGAAACGGCCGCCTACAGGTAAAAGGGTTGAAGCTTCAAGGTATTTTTGGAGATTGGTATCTTTTTCAGCATACGCCGCTTTTTCTTTCCGCTCCACGCGATAACGTATAGTTATTTTCTTTCCGCTATGTTCCGGGAGTAACTGAAGATACAAGATGGAGTTACCATATTCATTTTCGTGTATCACCTCCTGTTTGCCAGGAGCCTTCAGAGATGTTGTCTCGATGGTTTGAAATTGATCGCTCTGGGCAATGGGAATCCATATTTTAGCCGGTCCGGTTATTTCAGGTAACTGCACCTCATAATTAAAAGTAAATTGATCTTTGCCTTCTACAACACCCAAAAGGTCATTGGTAGCATTCTTCACCGGAACGGTTATCCATATCTTATCTTTTCCTTGCTTCCAGGTATAATACGGTTTTCCATTTAGCTTGTGCAAATCTGTCCTTGTCACTTGCATATCGCCGGGGATACCTTTTAGAAAAAAATCCATATCATACACATCCCCGTTTTTGGTGGCCAGATCCACACAGGCAAAAAACTCATTAGACCCAAGTACAGAAAGATATTCTGTATGCACGCGGACTAATTTCAAGCTGAGGTCTAGTGTATCATTCTTAAAATTGAAATAACCTCCCCCTTCCTGAGTCATAGTTTCAATATTGGCCCTTATACCACGCTCCACATCATCAACGGTAATCTTAGTGCTGTCCTGTTCTGTTTTATTGCCTTGGAGTGCAGTTTTGTTCCGGTCAGTCTGACACATGGCAAAAAGCACGAGAAACGATCCGATGAGTAATGGTATAGATTTATGCATACGATTTAGATCATTTTGTTTTGATACTCATAAATAATCAAATGCTAAGATAACAAATCAATGGGTTATTGGATTGGTATTTGGAAACATGATCAAAGATAGCGGAAATGCTGCTAATTGCATGAGACAAGAGGCCTCCATTATCCCCTAAAAGCACCATAAATCCATGAATATTTGAATGATAGTAATTCCTGTTAACTACGAAATAATTAAAAATAGTGTAGGAAGCACTATATTTACTGAAGTGAAAATTGTACAATAAATGAATCGAATCAGTCTTAGTCGCAGAGGTTTTATTAAAAATACCGGGATGATAACGGCCTCTGGAATATTGCTTCCCAATTTACTTACTGGAAAGGCTCTAAATTCCATGAATCAATCAATTTCTATCTCTACCGATTTTGTAAGTGGTGGAGGGGATGTTAGGGTTGTTAGTGAAAATCCACATAGAATAAGATTTAAAGCGCACAATGAGGGTGGTGGCGGCTGGAGTCAGGTTTGGTGGTATTTTGCGCTCGAAGGTGTGAAATCGGGGGAAGAGATTGTGTTAGAATTAGATAGGGGAGTCCCTGCTAGTGCAGGGATTAGCCCGCAAGTTTTTTTTAGCTATGATCAGAAAGTATGGGGATTGACTGATACGGGTAAATCTGCAATAATTGACTCTAGAGAATTCTTTGTTTATAAACATGTGGTACGAGGTGATAAAGTTTGGTTTGCTTATGACTTACCATATACACCAGCACATCTGGATTTGTTGTTGACTTCTGATGTAAGCAAGAATCCTGATGCTGAAATTTTTGAATTTTGTAAAACAAAAAAAGGTCGTCCCGTTACAGCAATCCGATTTGATAAACCAAAACAAGAAAGTAAGAAGAAGCACGGTATTTGGTTGCAAGCGAGAACTCATGCTTTTGAATCGGGGAGCAGTTGGGTACTACATGAGCTTTTACGTTGGTTGATTTCAGAGGATCCTATGGCTAAAAACCTACTAGATTGTTCCACATTAGTAGTTGTTCCAATAGTTGATGTAGACGGTGTGGTAGAAGGAAGAACTGGCAAAAATCAGCAACCACATGACCATAACCGCGGCTGGGATATATTACCAGACCATTGGCCGGAGACCAAGGCATCAAAATCTTTATTGATGGAGTGGAAGGAGCAAAACATGCTCGATATGTTCATAGATTTTCACGGGCCAGGTAATAATAGCCATCCTTATTTTATCATCGCAGAGACAAATTCATTGCCCTACGATAAGCAACAAAAAAACAGAAAAAAATTCTTTGAGGTTTTGAAATCAAAACCATTAGATGATATCGCTAGGCTTAGCCAGTCTATGACTCAGATTTACCATAGTGAACGACCTTGGGATCAGAAGCCGAATACTGCGCGTAAGTGGGTCACCATGGAAACAACCGATCACAATGTTGCATTGACTTTGGAGGTGAATATGAACACTCCCCTAAGTACAATGGATGGCTACCGATCTGAAGCAATCACATTGGGAAGGGCAATCTCAAACTATTTTGTCCAAAATCATCATCAAAGGTGAGCGTCGTTTCTCAATTTGATAACCTATATAATTTTTGGAATATGAATTTATGAATTCAATACATACTTTTGATATTCAACAAACTTTTTACCTAAACTACACCTAATGGAAAATTCAGAACACCAAGATTCAGTCGTATCTTTTAAGGAATGGCTCATTACCATCTTCGTTGCAGCCATCCCTGTCATCGGGATTATCATGCTTTTTATCTGGGGATTTAGCAGCAATACAAATAGAAACAAAGCGAATTTTGCCAAAGCAACCTTGATATTATATGTATTTTTAATTGTGTGCTACCCCATTTATATTGTTTTGTATGCACTACTGGTAGTTGGGTGAGAATCTACTGAATTTTCTAGAAAAAGGGATTGCGTATTTATTTTTTATAACATTAAAATACTAAATATATTGGTATATTGCTAATATGGTTAGTAAATATCAGAAAGGAAGAGGAGCACAGATCAATCCTAAAAATCAATACCTATCTCAGGAATTGGTAAAGGATCACATCGAGGGAATTGATGAGGATTCTTCCATTGATCATTTGCGGAAAGTTTATCTGGAAGACACGAAAAATATCCTTTCGGAAAATAAAAGCCCTGATATTCCATTCCGCTATTCGATTAATCCCTATCAAGGATGTGAACATGGATGTGTTTATTGCTATGCGCGAAATGTGCATACTTATTGGGGGTTTAGTGCGGGGATGGATTGGGAAACAAAAATTATTGCCAAGAAAAATGCTCCTGAATTATTGGAGAAGGCATTTTTGAAAAAGAGTTGGAAACCGCAGGTTATCTCCCTTTCGGGAAATACCGATCCATACCAACCGCTCGAACAAAAGCTTCAAATTACAAGAAAACTTTTGCAACTATTCGTGAAATACCATAATCCTGTTGGTATTATCACAAAGAACAGCCTCATCTCCCGGGATGTTGATTTGCTAAAATATTTGGCTGATCGCAGGTTGGTAAAGGTGTATTTTTCCATAACAACGTTGGATGAAAAGCTAAGACGCCTTATGGAGCCGCGGACGGCTAATGCTAACAAAATGCTCACAGCGATGCAGCAATTGTCAGAAGCGGGAGTCCCGGTCGGGGTGATGATGGGGCCGATCATCCCCTCCATCAATGATCATGAGATTGACAACATCCTAAAAGCAGCGTCAGACCATGGAGCTACTACTGCAAATTTTACTTTGGCTCGCTTCAATGGCGACGTGGCAGAGATATTTGCGGATTGGTTGCAGAAGAATTTTCCAGATAGGGCAGATAAGATTTGGGGGAAAGTACAAAGCCTGCATGGAGGCAAAGTCAATGATTCGCGCTTTGGCAAGCGGATGAGCGGAGAAGGAAAGTACGCAGAAGTAATCAAGTCCATGTTTTCCGTGGCAAAAAGAAAATATTTTGAAGAAGTAAAAGCAGAGCCACTGCGGACAGACCTGTTTAGGAGGGGAGGGAATTTGAATTTATTTTCTTAGAAAAAGCCCCTAAAATCCATGAGGTTTTTAACCAACTATTTCATTATAGACTATTCTGATAACTTGAAAAGCCCCAATGCTTCTGAGACATGAAAGTCTGGGTTTTCAGATTTAGGATCGATCCAGCTAATCCAGTTTTCCTGAATATCACTCCCTACATTTTTAAAATCCGCCCTAAAAAGCCCTACTGAAAAACTTTGTGAAAGATCAATGTTCATCTTTTCTAATTGCTTTAAAGGAATTAATAAAACAACGTTATATCCATTTTCAGAGATATTACTTTCTATCCGTATAGACTTTGCATCCCATTTATCATTAAACTTTCTATAAAACCGAGCTCGATAATCTAAAACTCTTCCTAGGGGATCTATTTCTAGGCAATAGTATTCATTTAATTGCTCGCTT
The DNA here is from genome assembly GCA_030426345.1 of Bacteroidia bacterium. Taxonomy (GTDB): domain Bacteria; phylum Bacteroidota; class Bacteroidia; order Cytophagales; family Cyclobacteriaceae; genus JAAUQL01. Next base: position 5,017 of record JAUHYU010000022.1, on the reverse strand, counting down.
GCTGAAAGATATACTTCAACTCTATCTTGTAGCGCAATATCGAGTTCATTAGAGATATTCTTTTGAACTACCAAACTGCTATCGATTACTTGAAAAGCAAAGTATACATTGTAATCATCATACAGAGCTTTAAATTCAGTTGGTTGAGGGTCATTTTTGTTCCAAGGAAGATAAAAGCTAGTGATCACTTCTGCATCAATCCAATTTTCATCGATCATTAAATTTGCTGAATTGAAATTATGAGCATATTTGACTTTGTATAAATTCTCATCATCTATCTTTTTATTGTTGAACAATAAGGTAAAGCACAAAGGAATCATGTGTAAGCAAATACTACTCATAATTTCAATTTTTAATTGTTAACTTTTATTTAAAAACCTACCAGCTCTTGCTGCCACAAGTTGACTTGGCAAACAGTAGTCAGCCTTCTTACTTCCATCAGGGTAACCAGGGAAATTAAACTGCTCAAATGCAGTTAAATGCCCTTCACACTGATGATATGAAATATGTCCATACAACGAAATTAGAAAATCTTTCTTTCGCCCTAGTTTCCACAAACCGTATAGGTAATCATACAATGTCCAGTCATCAAGCGATCCCATAAAACGCGTCATTCCACAAAACTGGCCTCCTCCATTTAATCTGGCCTCTACAACTCGATTAGCCATTTCACTGGAAAGTATATCACTCGACAGAAGTTCAATCATATAGCGATAATTTGTATAGCTCGCTTCCCTACCATCTGTCAAACTTTTAGGTTTAATTTTGCTTCCATACAAAATGGGTAACCACCAATCAGTTTTATCTGAAGACCATGTTTCGTTTATTGCTTTAAGTGTGGTATCTTTTAATTGCCCCGATATTTTTAAAACGCTTTGCAATGGGGTCGTTGGAGTTGCATTGGCCATTTTACAAAGTTTCACCCATTGATTGAGTCCCTTTACAATCCAAGCATTATTGTGGAAATATATATCTGAATCTTTTCGCGTATCGGCCTCAGGAGCACCTATGATTAAGCCCTTACTATTTTTTAGTGCTTCTGCATGCAGCTGTAGAACATACTCAGTAAGAAGATCGAGTTGATAAAAACAATCTGCCCACCAACATTCCTTACCTGCTCTTTCATATAAAATAGTTGCAGTATGAAGTATCTTTCCGTATTCTACTATTGAAGGCCCATAATAATGTATCTTTCCTTTTCCCATATTAGGATCAGCATGAATTCGGATATTAATAAAGTTAATCACCCAATAGCGAAAGAGCTCTTTTGCTCTGTCATTCAGTCCCCAAGAAGAAAGAGCATCAACTGCTGCAATTATTGTCGGAGGGAAACCATCGTGTTCTAGGTTTCCATAAACTCCTGTGCCGTACTTAGGATGGTTTCCCTCGAAAGTAGCATCGATATAAGCAAGGCCTGTTTTGATTGATAGATCTAAAAATGGTTGTCCGGTATCAACCACAGGAAATGTTTTCAATTTTTCCATATTCTCTCTTATTTCCAATGGATCAAAAGACGGCTTTCCTTTTGGCCTGGGAAATAATCCCATAATATTCTCCAAATCAGGTTCCCCTGTTATCATTTTATAGACTGGGTCTTCCATAGAATTGCGCCATTTCTCTATTTGATCTCCATCCTTTGCAAAAAGACTAAGGCTCGGCATGAGTATTGCGGAAGCTGAAAAAGCAGCCGTTGTTCTTAAAAAATTTCTTCTATTATTTTCTCCTTTTGAATATTTCATATACTTTACATTTTACGATTTAATTTTTGTTGCCAAATCTTTTTAATAAGAGATTTAGGCATAATAGTAAGCGGTATTTTTAATTAATATGCTCCTAGGATAAGAGGTTGACATCATATCGGAAAAATTTTGCCGAACCTTTCTTTTGGCTATATCCCAACAAATTGTTAGGGCGTAGTTAAATACTCAGGCCCAAGCAAATATCTAATGTCATTCCTCCTCCCAAGAATAAGATTAATAATCTGGATTCTGTATTAATTTAGGATTAGCATTTATTGCTCCCTGAATGATAGGAAATACTGTCCTTTCTTCCCCATTTGGTTTATGAGATAACCAGCTTTTTGTGGTAAAAACCCCGAATCGAATCATATCTCTTCTTCGCAATGTCTCACATGCAAATTCCCAACCCAATTCATCCAAAAAGCGTCCATATTGTACTGCATCCTGATTCCCAGGGTCAACAACTTGATAATTTTCCACATATCCATAGTTGTAGCTAGAGTTCTCTAGTAATTGACTTCCTGTAACTAATGCATCATTTGAATCATCAAACACTCGTTGACGTACCTCAGTAACAATACTTGCAGCTTCATCATTATTGCCTGTTCTTAATAAACATTCCGCTTTCATCATTAAAACCTGAGCATATCTAAAAACCGGAAAATCATTACTCAAATTTGAAGCTGCACCCATTTCGATTTCCCATTTTCCGACTCTATATCCTTCATTCTCTCCTTGATATATCCCATCGGGAAGTTCCTTTGTATAAACTAATGGTTCCCCCTTCTTTTCGTAAGAATTAAGTATTGGAGTTGTGCCATCAGAAGCATATTGAGGACCGGATATCCAAGTATATTCTAACCGTTTATCCTCGGGATCATAGGTGTCAATAAATTGAGGAACTGCACAAAATCCTCCTGAACCCCAAGGGCTGGATTGTAGTTCATAAGTTGCCTTACTTGCAGCATGAAGACTGAAATTATGAAGCACGAAACCTGTTGCATATACATCGTCAAATTGTACAGCAAAAATATTTTCTTTGGATCCTTCATTATTAGTTACAAAATTGTCCCTATAGTCTGGTTCTAAAAGATATTTTTCTGAATCTATTATGTCATTACATTCCTTAATGCATTCATTCCATTTTGACTCGCCAGTATAGACTTCAGCATTTAAATAGACGTTAGCAAGTAAAGCTTTGGCAGCCCATTTATTAAAGCGCCCATACATACCGTAACTATTATCTTCATTCAAACTTGGTATGGCTTGATTAAGTTCATCGACTATAAACGTATATAGGTCTTTGCGAGAGGTTTTCTCAGGCAATTCTTGAGTCGTTTCTTTGACCAATGGAGCATCTCCAAAATTATCCATAATTAACCAATGATAAAATGCTCTAGCGACCTTCACCTCTGCCACGTATGTTTCGATGCTTTCTCCTTCTTTTATGGGAATTCTTCCAGACTCAAGTAGCTCTATTATTCTTGTTGCATGAACAACTCCTTTATAAAGGTATTCCCAAGTTTCATTAAGAAGCCATTCTTCCGTAGTCCAGTTATGTAAATGCATCCTCTTCCAAATTCCAGCATTGTCCCACCCAGAAGCATTAGCTGGTCTAACAGTCTCATCTGAGGTGTTTTGTTGAACCATGTAATACCTAATATTTCCACTACTAAATAAGTCGTTCAAATTGGTATAAACGGGCCCAATTACATTATCTATTTCTTCCTCAGAATATACATAACTGTCTTCTAATATCTCAGAATAAACTGTTTCATTTAGATCATTGTCACATGCGGACAGAGCCACAGATATAAGTATCGTAATTATATAAATATATTTCATGGTAGATTAATTAAAAGTTAATATTTGCACCAATAGTCAAGGTTCTTGCAGATGGGTATCTATCTCTCAGGTCTGCTCCCGGAGCTAATCCAACAACATTAACTTCTGGATCTATTCCACTATAACCAGTAATAGTCATTAAGTTTGAACCTGACATGTAAACCCTCATTCCTTTTATAAAAGAATTATTTAAAAAGAGGTTATACCCGATTGTGACATTGTCAATTTTCCAATAATCTCCATCTTCTATGTAGTAGCTTAAATACTGAAAATCCTCCTGATCATTTAAAGGTCTTTTACCATAGATGTCATGATATACTGAACTCAATACGTTACCTCTATTTAGATTAATAGGAGCTTCATAATAAATTCTTGCATAATTTATGATTTGAAAGCCAAAAGCCCCTCTCATATTAATCTCCAAATCAAGATTTTTATACTTTAGAGTATTATTCCAACCTGCAAAATGGTTCGGGTATCCGTTGCCTACAATTTTCTTGTCATCTGCAGTTTGATCGGATATAGGTTTTTGACTGCCTTCCTCTCCAGATATTATCCAATGTCCATCTTCATCAATATCCACAGCTTCTACCGCCCAAAAATTACCAATTTTACCACCTTCAACAACCCGATGTGTCTCAATCTGAAGAGGCTCATTAATATATCCTGTATCGAAAAATCCAGCTTGTACAGCAAACTTATCGTTCGAAAGAGAAATCATTTTATTTTCATTTGTAGAATAATTAATAGAGGTAGTCCATGAAAAGTTCTTCGTTCTTATCGGTTGATAGCTTAAAATGACTTCAACACCCTTATTTTCCATTGTTCCCGCATTTGCAACGATGGTATTGTACAAATAGGGAGGACTTGGTACATTATAACTCCATAAAAGGTCTTTCGTTGTACGTTGATACATGTCTAATGAGCCTGAAATTCGATTATCCCAAATTGCAAAATCCATCCCAATATTAATTTCAGCTTTCTTTTCCCATCGTAAATTGGGATTAGAATTAGTTGAAGGATAGACTACAGGTACCCAATCACCATCACTTAGAAATGATGATCCGTATGTCAATCGACTTTGCGACATATATGGGCTACTGGGTGTTTTACCAGTAATACCATATCCTACTCTTACTTTTAAATAATCTAGTATTTTAGCGCTTTCTAGGAATGATTCTTTATCTATGTTCCATCCAGCAGAAATAGCTGGGAAACTAGCCCACTTATTATTTGTTCCAAATTTTGAGGACCCCTCATGCCGCATACTTGCCATTAACAAGTACTTTTCATTATAACTATAATTTGCCCTAAAAAAATATCCGAGAAGTTTTGATTTTGATTTATTGCTGTACATTGAGGCTCTACCATCCTTAAGGGCCAGCCCAGCACCCATATTGTTATATGAGTATTTGTCAGTAGGAAAATCGAAA
>JAUHYU010000021.1 GCA_030426345.1 Bacteroidia bacterium | reverse complement strand
GCCTTTGCCCCTTTTTCCGTAGTTGGGAACTTCTGGGGATTCGTGCAATGTCTGGCCAAGTCCATGACCGACCAATTCGCGCACGACCCCGTAGCCGTGCTTTTCTGTATAGGTTTGGATGGCATTGCTAATGTCGCCAATTCTATTACCGGCCACCATTTGCTCAATGCCAAGATACAAACTCTGTTTAGTGACGTCAAGGAGCTGTTGTACTTCCGGTGCAATCTCCCCAACTGCAAACGTATAGGCGTGATCGCCATAAAACCCATTTTGCAAGACTCCACAATCTATGGAGACGATATCGCCATTTTCGAGTGGAATATCTGTCGGGAATCCATGAACTACTTGCTCATTGACACTCATACACAAAGTGTTTGGGAAATCGTAGAGTCCCAAAAAACCGGGAATGGCTTGATGGTCGCGAATGAATGTTTCTGCCAGTTGATCAAGGTAAAGTGTTGTGATTCCGGGGCGTATTTCAGATGCCAGCATTCCCAATGTTTTGGAAACTAACTGCGCACTTTGTCTCATCAATTCTATTTCCTCTCGCGATTTTAATTTTGCCATAACGGTTTACCTCTTTTTAACTTCCGCAAAGGTAATATTTTTTCCTCGAATATGGATTTGGAATGTAAAAAGTCACAATTCTACTACTATAATCTTAATATGAAAAGGGCATTTTATTTGAAAGACATGCTAACAACGTAGCGACATCCCCTACCTCTGATTGGCTTTCGGAGTCGCTAAAATTCATGGATTTATGACTCTTTTTCAGCTACTTTTTTAGGTGACTCTATAGCCTTGCAGAGTTTATCGTACCACTCTTTGCCGAATTTTCTAACCAACGGATCTTTCAAAAATTTATATAGTGGAAGTTGATTCGTTCGACCCAGTTCACAGGCAGGAAGGCAAATCTCCCATCGGTCATAATTCAGCGCGTGGTAATTATCATACTTGGTGACACGAATCGGGTACATATGGCAGGAGATAGGCTTTTTGAATTTTGACTTACCGGCTTCGTAGGCCTTTTCGATCCCGCATTTTAGGATTCCCCGGCTATCGTAAACAGCATACGCACATTCTTCTCCGTTTAGAGTTGGGGTGGAAAAATCCCCGTCTTCATCCAAGATAAACTTGCCCTGTTCTTCGATGGCCTCAACTCCCTCAGGGGTAAGAAATGGCTTTACGTCCTCAAATATATCTTCCAGTATTGCTAGCTCATCATCCTCCAATGGGGCACCCAAATCTCCCTCAACACAGCATCCGCCTTTGCATTTATTCAGGTCACATAAAAAATAATTTTCGGCGATATCATCTGAAATCACCGTTTTGTCAATTACAATCATCAATAAATATATTATGGTAGTTAGTTGATTTCAAACATGGATTTTTAACACATATTTAAATCACAAATATGAGTATAAAATATCAATGCTTTGCCAATGAAATAAACTAATACATGTATATGTAATAAATGAAGTTGGTTGTCAATATTGCAACGCCACATATTCCAAAAAGTTTTTGGAGCTTGATAGTAATTTTTTGAGTCGGGCAAAATTATATTTGTAACTTTCGGGCTGAACAAAACATTGGGATGGATTATCTAGAAAGTTTAAATGAACCACAGCGGGAAGGGGTGTTGAATACAGAAGGGCCTTGCATGCTCATTGCGGGAGCAGGGTCTGGCAAGACCCGGGTTTTAACCTTTAGAATAGCACATTTGATTCAAGCAAAGGGTGTTGATCCCTTTAATATTTTGGCACTTACTTTTACTAATAAAGCGTCAGCGGAAATGCGCCACCGGATTGAAAGTGTGGTTGGAGCAGACGCAAAAAATCTGTGGATGGGAACTTTTCACTCCATTTTTGCCCGGATTCTGCGCTATGAGGCGGAGCGCTTGGGGTACCCAAGCAATTTCTCTATTTATGATGCTGATGATTCCAAAACACTGATTCGGCAGATTGTAAAAGAGCTAAACCTAGATGATAAAGTATATAAGCCCAATGTGGTTTTAAACAGGATTTCAGGGGCAAAAAACCGGTTGGTCTCATGGCGGGAGTACATGAACAATCCGGTTTACCAAGCTGATGATGAAAGTGCGATGAAGCCTCAAATGGGCAAGTTGTACAGAATGTATTGTGAACGGTGCTTCAAGGCTTCTGCCATGGATTTTGATGACCTTTTGTACAATACGAATGTGTTGTTTAGAGATCACCCCGATATATTAAATAAATATCAGCACCGCTTTAAATATGTGTTGGTAGATGAGTTTCAGGATACCAATATTTCACAATACCTAATCACAAAAAAGCTTTCTGCAGTCACCCAAAATGTGTGTGTGGTAGGTGATGATGCCCAGAGTATCTACGCTTTCCGAGGTGCAGATATCAAAAATATTTTAAACTTTGAAAAGGATTACCCTGATCTTAGAGTAATTAAACTAGAACAAAACTATCGTTCCACCAAAGTAATCGTAAATGCCGCAAATTCTGTGATTAGCAGAAACAGCGCGCAACTAAAAAAAGATGTGTGGACAGCTAATGAAGATGGAGATCAGATAGAATTGCTCAAGGCAAATTCTGATAGCGAAGAAGCCAAATTAGTCGCGGCATCCATCTTTGACGAAAAACTAAATAATCAGGTAAAAAACAGTGAAGTAGCCATTCTCTATCGAACCAATTCTCAGTCGAGAGCTATGGAAGAGGCCTTGCGCCGAGCAAACATCAAATATAAAATTATCGGAGGGCTTTCGTTTTATCAGCGAAAGGAAATAAAGGACTTGCTTTCGTACTTACGCTTTGTGGTCAATCAAAATGATGAGCAGGCTCTCAGGAGGATTATCAACTTGCCAAAGAGGGGTATTGGCCCTGGAAGTGTAGATAAAATGATTGTGGCTGCAAATGATAACGGTTTGGTCTTATGGGATGTGGTCAGCAATGTTTTTAAATATTTGCCTGGCCGAATCACCAATGCAATAGATCAATTCAGTACCATGATCAAGAGCTTTATGGTGATAATTGGGCAGAAGGATGCCTATGAAGCGGCAAGTTACATTGCCAAGCAATCCGGATTGTTGAGAGAACTGTATGATGATAAAACAATCGAGGGACTGAGCAGGTACGAGAATGTTCAAGAGCTTTTGAATGCCATAAAGGAATTCGTTGACTCTGAAGAAAATACAGATAAAAGCCTTGGGGCATTTTTACAAGAAGTTGCACTTTTGACCAGTGCAGACGATGACAAGGATGATGATAAGGAGAAAATAACCATGATGACGATTCACATGGCTAAGGGGTTGGAGTTTAAGAATGTGTATCTTGTAGGTATGGAGGAAGACCTCTTTCCTTCGCAAATGATGCTGTCGAGTCGGGCGGATCTTGAGGAAGAACGAAGACTTTTTTATGTCGCCATCACCAGAGCCGAAAACAAACTTTTCTTGGCGTATGCCTTATCCAGATATCGTTTTGGTAGATTGAAAAGTTGTGAGCCCAGCCGGTTTATAGAAGAAATAGACGCTCGGTTTATTAAGTCGATAAGCAGATCATCCCAACCCACAGGCGAAAGACCTCCATCTTCTCATTATGCGAAGTCTCTTGTGACCAGTATTAAAAAACCAGCTGCCTCAATGCCCGTAAATCATACTAAAATCCATAAACCATCCGCGGATTTTAAGCCAAGCGATACCACGAGCCTCGAACAAGGCATGAAGGTAGAGCATCTTAAGTTCGGTTTTGGCGATGTAGTACACATTGATGCGGATGGTGCCAATAGAAAAGCTAAGGTTCTTTTTGATAATTTTGGAGAGAAAACATTATTGCTTAGCTTTGCTAAACTAAAAATACATTCATAAGTCATATCTGAGAAAGCCTCAATTGATCTACTCATTGTAGATTGTTACATTAAAGTAAATACATGAAGAATTACAACACCGAAAGGCCAGCTCTTATTCTGAAAGAATACGGAAGGAATATGCAAATGCTGATCAAACACATCAAGTCAATTGAAGATAAGGAAAAGAGAAGTGAAGCTGCGCATGTGCTTATCGATTTGATGAAATTAATAAACCCGAATACTAAAGACGCACAAGAAATTCAACATAAATTATGGGATGACCTTTACATAATGTCCGATTTCGATTTGGATATTGATAGTCCTTATCCCATGCCGGAAAGGGAAACATTGACTAAGAAACCTGAACGACTTGGCTATAAAACTTCCGAAGTTCGGTTTAAACATTACGGTAGGAATGTTCAGTTGCTTATAAAAAAGGCCTGTGAACTAGAGGATCCTGAAGAAAGAGAAGGTGCTGTCGTCCATATTGGAAGATTGATGAAAAGCTTTCAAAATACATGGAATAGAGATAATGTTGAGGATGTTACTATTATTAGGAATATTGGTCACATGTCAAAGGGAGCATTAACTATAGATCTTGATAAAGTGAAATCGGGCAACCTTTTTGATTCTATGGTGAAGGAGCGCAGACCCCCCAGGCCGGCAAACAAAAACAGAAAAAATAACAACAATAACAACAATCATCACAACGGAGGCCGAAGAAGAAAAAATTAATGACCACTTTCAGAGTTGTAGGCGGCAACCCGCTCAAGGGCAATATAACGCCGCAAGGAGCAAAAAACGAGGCACTTCAGATATTATGTGCCACGTTGTTAACATCCGAGCCTATTACCATTCACAATATTCCAGATATCCGCGATGTCATTAAGTTGATTGATTTGTTGGGGAATTTGGGGGTAAAGGTGGAAAATCTTGGAAATTCATCTTATCGATTTACAGCGTCTGAAATTGATATGGAATTTTTGCAAACTGAAGCTTACGAACAAAAAGCAGCAGCACTTCGTGGGTCAATTATGTTACTGGGCCCCTTATTGGCTAGATTTGGGAAGGCAAATATTCCAAAGCCGGGTGGGGATAAAATTGGGCGCAGGAGACTGGATACACATTTTATTGGTTTCCAAAAATTGGGTGCAGTATTGGATTTTGACGATCGCAACCATATTTACAAAATCGATGCGACTAATCTGAAGGGTGTCTATATGTTGTTGGATGAGGCTTCTGTGACAGGAACTGCCAACATCGTGATGGCGGCAGTAAAAGCTAAAGGAACTACGACCATCTACAATGCTGCCTGCGAGCCGTACCTCCAGCAACTTTGCCATATGCTGAACCGGATGGGTGCCAAAATCACTGGCATAGGCTCCAATCTCTTAAGTATAGAAGGAGTGGAGGATCTGAAAGGTACAGAACATACCATGCTTCCGGATATGATTGAGGTGGGTTCTTTTATTGGGCTGGCCGCTATTACCAATTCTGAAATCACCATAAAGAACGCCGGGATCAAACATCTGGGGATGATACCAGATACTTTTGCCAAACTTGGCATTAAGATGGAATTTAAAGGAGATGATATTTATATTCCGCAGCAGGAATCTTATGCCATGGATACTTTCATCGATGGTTCGATCTTGACACTTTCAGATGCGATCTGGCCAGGACTTACGCCAGATTTATTAAGTATAATTCTTGTCGTTGCTACACAGGCAAGAGGTACTGTACTTATTCATCAAAAGATGTTTGAAAGCCGATTGTTTTTTGTGGATAAGTTGATAGATATGGGTGCGCAAATCATTCTCTGCGATCCACACAGAGCTACAGTTATCGGTTTGGATAGGAAATTCCCGTTGCGTGCTATCACCATGACATCTCCGGATATTCGCGCTGGTGTGGCGCTGCTTTTGGCGGCATTGAGTGCGGATGGAACCAGTCTAATCCATAATGTCGAGCAAATCGACCGGGGCTATCAGCAAATAGACATCAGACTCAAAGCTTTGGGTGCTGATATAGAGCGGATTGATTAGATTGTGCCTTCCAGATATCCAAAAGCCTCTAAAATCCATGGATTTTAGAGGCTTTTGGATATCTGGTTTTCATTGGATATACGCGAAACGCAAACGCCAGCGGGGCTAGAAGGGGGATTAATACTGTATTTTGCAGCGATTAAGATTTAACCATCTTTAGTCACTAAATAACCTATTTTGGGATCGTCAATTCTATACTTGACCTTGTAATCATCCTTATGTAAAGAATTTCCAGATTTGAATTTTGTTTGTCGTACAATACGTGTGTCGCCAACAAAATATTCATAAGTAATCAAGGATTGATTTTTACTCAACGAGCTGCAATTAACAATTCCATATTGATGAGAATCGGAAAAAAAAGGTTGACTGTAGAGGACACTTATGTACTCGGGATCCTCTTCCATGTATTTGACTATGTACTCCTCTCCATTTTGCAAATGTCGATAAGGTCTTGTAGTACCAAAAGTCAAAGTGTCACCGTCTACTGTATACTTTACTTTTATATAATCTCCTTTCACATCAAAAAGAACTCCGACTGTAGATAAACCATGTTTATAGATTTTCTTCTTAGTCTGAATTTGTAGATAGAGAGCGGAAAAGAAAACACCGACCGCAAAAAGGAAAATTCCAATGGCGATATATCCAAACTTCTTACTATGCATGATACACTCAAAATTGCACTATTCCTTTTTCAGAACTTCTTTAATAGACTCTTTTGGCACTTCAGTCATCCCCTCTGGTGCAGGCGTCCGGTTATGCCTTCAACAGCTAAACTTTAGGCTATAGTTTTTATGACTTTATAAAGCATCAATTTTCCATGGATTTTAATGACTTTTTCAATCTAAATTTGGCCGTTAACCCACGAAGGCCTAATTATTTTTTGCGATCCACTCTCGGGCATTTACAAATGCTTCCACCCACGGTGTCACTTCATCTGCCAATCTATCTGATGGATAATAGGCGCAATTCCATGGATATGTAGCTCTTTCTAGGTGTGGCATCATAACCAAATGCCGGCCATCTTCAGAGCAAAGAGAAGCCGTGTCAAAGTCGGATCCGTTCGGATTGGCAGGGTAATTGGATTTTGAATATTTCATGGGAATTTGATAGTTTTTTTCCTCTTTTGGCAAGCTAAACTTCCCTTCGCCATGAGCGACCCAAATACCAAGTTTACTTCCTGCAAGTGAACCAAGCATTACAGAATCATTTTCCAAAATATCCACGTTCAGAAATGCGGATTCAAATTTGCGAGAGCTGTTATGCAACATTTTTGGTTTTTGATCATGATTAGGAGTGACTACTCCTAGTTCGATCATCAATTGGCAACCATTGCAAACGCCAAGGCTTAGCGTGTCCTTTCTTGCATAAAATTTATCCAAAGCTTCTTTGGCTTTTGGGTTATAAATGAAAGCCCCAGCCCAACCTTTGGCCGAACCAAGCACATCGGAATTAGAAAACCCACCTACAAAGACAATCATGTTGATGTCTTCCAGAGTTTCTCTGCCAGAAATCAAATCGGTCATATGAACGTCTTTTACATCCATTCCGGCAAGGTGCATGATCCATGCCATTTCCCGATCGCCATTGACGCCCTTTTCACGGATAATAGCGGCTTTTATACCAGTAGATTTTTTGCGAATTGGGTCAATGTTATACTGGGCGAATTTGCCGGTGAAATTGTCGGGGAATTTGAATGTTAAGGTATTAAGTTTATAACTCTGGTATCTGCTGAGTGCCAATTCTTCCCCACTTTGTTTGGTATCTAGAAGATAAGAGGTTTTAAACCACAAGTCTCGCATTTCTTCAATTTTCAGATCAATTGTAGTATGTAAATCGTTGATCCTGATCTCGTGTTTGTCATAGATCCCACCGATCTTGTTAAAATTAATTCCATCTTCTTCAAGAATATTAATGGTTTCTTTTTCCACCTGTATAATAATTCCTGAATTTTGGCTAAACAATGTTTTGACTAGATCGGATTCACTAATTGAAGAAAAATCTAAATCCAACCCTATTTCGGTTTGAGCGAATGTCATTTCGAGTAAAGTGGTGATCATTCCACCAGCAGAGATGTCATGTCCTGCTAAGATCAGGTCATCTCCAATCAATTTTTGAATAGTAGCAAAGACAAATTTGAAATAAGCAGGGTCGGTGATGCCGGGAGTGTCATTGCCCAATCTATTCAGAGTTTGCCCAAAAGAAGAACCGCCCAATTTAAATTGTTCTTTTGACAAGTCGATATGCAGTAAAACCGAATCAGGTACATTTTGAATGACTGGTTCAACGACTTTTCTAATGTCCGAAACTTCTCCTGCCGCAGTTATGATTACCGTCCCAGGGGCGTATACTACTTCATCATTGCTGTATTTTTGAGTCATGGAAAGAGAGTCCTTTCCTGTAGGGATATTGATGCCTAGGTCTAGGGCAAACTGTGAGGCAGCCTCCACTGCACTGTATAATCTAGCATCTTCACCAGCATTTTTGCATGGCCACATCCAGTTAGCACTTAGTGAAATGCCCTGTAAGCCTCCTTCTATTGGCGCCCATATGATATTGGTAAGAGATTCTGCAATCGCTACCTTCGAGCCATTTTCTGCACTGACCAAAGCCACCATAGGGGCATGGCCCAATGCCGTTGCTACACCTTTTATACCTTGGAAGTCCAAAGCGCTCACACCAAGATTGTTTAGCGGAAGTTGCAATGGGCCCGCACATTGTTGCTTGGCGACTTTTCCGGTAACGGATCTGTCCACCTTGTTTGTAAGCCAGTCTTTACAAGCTACTTCTTCTAGCTGCAATACTTGCCTGATATAGTCTTTGATCTCCGAAATATTATATTCTAATTCCTTAAATCGATGGACAACTTTAGAATCCCTCATGATGGTTTTTGGAGGGTTTCCAAGCATATCTTCGATCTTGAGATCTATGGGTTTTGGAAGGTTTTTATCTGCATGTTCAAAGGTAAACTGGTGGTCGCCTGTGGTTTCCCCGATCACATAAATTGGTGCACGCTCTCGATTGGCTATGTCTGTCAGTAATTTTGTGTCCTTTTTTTTCAGGATCAGTCCCATTCGTTCCTGCGATTCGTTCCCTACTATTTCTTTGTCAGAAAGTGTAGGGTCTCCGATGGGTAATTTTTCTATCTGGATTTTCCCTCCGATCTCTTCCACCAGTTCGGAAAGGCAATTTAAATGCCCTCCGGCTCCATGGTCGTGTATTGAAACGATTGGATTTTCAATGGTTTCTGCAAGGGCGCGAATCGCATTAGCCACTCTTTTCTGCATTTCGGGATTGGAGCGCTGCACGGCATTTAGCTCAATGGCATTGTTGAATTCACCAGTGGCTACGGAAGAAACTGCACCACCGCCCATGCCAATTCTGTAGTTGTCTCCACCCATCAAAACTATTTGCTCACCTTTTTTAGGTTGGTCTTTTAAGCTGTCTTTTTTCTTACCATAACCGATGCCACCTGCTTGCATGATCACCTTATCGTAACCAAATTCTTTTCCGTCTTCAAAATGCTCGAATGTCAATAAACTACCACAGATCAGAGGCTGACCAAATTTATTACCAAAATCGCTGGCTCCGTTAGAAGCTTTTATCAGGATTTCTTCAGGGCTTTGGTAAAGCCATTTACGAGCAGGGATGGGTTTTTCCCACATTCTACCACCATCAAGTCTAGGGTAGGATGTCATATATACTGCAGTTCCTGCTAGAGGCATAGCCGCTTTTCCGCCAGCGATTCGGTCGCGGATTTCGCCACCACTACCAGTAGCTGCACCGTTAAACGGCTCTACAGTTGTAGGAAAATTATGCGTTTCTGCTTTGATGGAAAGTACAGATTCAAACCTTTCAGTTTTAAAATATTCCGGCACATCCTGTCGTACGGGGGCGAATTGTTCTATTTCAGGTCCTTGAATGAAAGCACAATTGTCTTTATAGGCGGAAATTACCCGATTCAGATTTGTCCTCGTAGTTAGTTTGATAAGTTGAAAAAGAGACTGTTCTTTTTCTTCTCCATCAATAATAAAAGTACCATTGAAGATCTTATGGCGGCAGTGTTCTGAATTAACTTGCGAAAATCCAAATATTTCACTGTCCGTTAGTTTTCGGTTCAGTTTCTTACCCAATGATTTCAGATATCCGATTTCATCGTTGCTCAATGCTAGGCCATTTGCTTTATTATAGGCAGCTATGTCATCGATATATTGTACAGCCTCAGGTTTCTTGTTGATCGTGAAGATATCCTGATCGATGGACTGATATACCCGCTGAAGCATTGGGTCAAAGGAAGGATTGGTTTCTTTTGACGGAGTAAATTCCTCAATACGCTCTATTCCGGCAATGCCCATATTCTGGGTGATTTCCACGGCATTCGTGCTCCATGGCGTAATCATCTCCGTGCGAGGCCCAACAAAAACACCTTCAATCGTGTCATTTTCCATGAATTGAGCATCACTAAAAAGCCATTTTAATTTCTCAATCTCAGCAATATCGATTTGATTTGTCGTTTTGACAGCTAAAATGGCTGTGGTGGATTTGAAAAATAATACCATATTGGAATGTGATTAAGCAGTATTCGATTTTAGCGCAAAAGTAAGAAATATGAGATCATGATACCTTTTTGTTGAGGGTTATTTTACTTAGGGATGATGTAAATTTAATATGGAATTAATTTTGAGTTTTTGTTGATGAGAAAAGGCTATTTTAAAATTTAAATATTTTTTGCCACCTTGGAAGAAAAAACTACTGTTTAGAATGCGCATTTCAATATTAATAGCAATACAAATACTTCTAATTAACTGTTTGACTTTTGGCACGACTAAAAGAAATGTATCTGATGGAAATACGGAGGTTATTTATGTAGGAACATTCTCTGAACGCGGCAGTTTAGGTATTTATGTATATAACTATGACCGGGAAGTCAATCGCTATGACTTGCTACAGACAATTATATCCAAAGAAAGTCCATCATTTATAGATACTAGCCCTGATGGTAAATATTTATTTTCTGCTAATAGAGGAAGTGTCGAAGGAAAGGAAAAGTGGGGATCCGTCACTTCATTTGCCATCGATCAATCGACTGGAGAATTGATGGAATTAAATACCATCTCGTCTTTTGGGGATAGCCCGTGCCATATCAGCGTACATCCATCAGGTAAGCATGTTTTTGTGAGTCATTATCGCGGTGGGAATTTTACAATTTTTCCTATAGATGACCATGGGAAAATAGGTGATCCGACGGCTAATATCCAGTTGGAAGGAAAGGGGACTGTTATGCCTAGGCAGGAAAAGCCACATACTCATTCAGCAGTTTCTTCAAATGACGGAAAATTTTTATATGTTTCAGATTTGGGATTGGACAAAATTCTGATTTATAAATTTGATAGTAATAATGGAACAGTTCAGCCAGCGGAACAATCATTTATTCGTACAATGCCCGGAGCAGGGCCACGGCATTTTACATTTAATAAAAAAGGTAATTTGGCATTTTCTGCAGAAGAGATTTCCTCATCAATTTGTAGTTATCGGGTTAATAAGGAAAATGGAGAATTGCAGTTGATTAGACGACTTCCTACATTGCCACCTGAATTCTTTGGGAACAATAGCAGTGCTGATATTCATTGTAGCGCAGATGGCAAATACGTGTATATTTCCAATAGAGGATATGACGGATTGTCAATTTATAAAGTGAACGGAAAGGGTAAGATGAAAGAAGTTGGCTACATGCCAACAGGGGGAGAAAAGCCACGCAGTTTTTTACCTGAACCAAAAGGGGAATTTATGCTTGTCGGTAATCGTGATTCTGATCTGATCAATATTTTTTCGATCAATAAGGACGGTACGCTAATCGATATTAAATATTATCTTTCTGTTCCGTCTCCGGTATGCATCAAGTATCTGGAATTGAAGTAAAGCTATTTGCCGAAGCTTTCCACCTGATTTTTCAGCTGTGTTGCGAAGACGGGGAAGGAGATTTTAACAAGCAAAAAGAATCCACTTTTCTTTAATCCGGGTCGATAACCAATTTCGCCTCCATAAGCCCAACTAATTTTTCTATTGAATTTCCCTTCGATTCCTGTTCGGAACCCCAATACATTTTTGAGGATTGGTTCTGCGCTGTAACGTTCGCCATCAATGTAGATATCGTCTACAGTGATCATTGGGGCAAAGTTAATGTCAAAAAATGTGGTGAAAATTAGGTCATTGACCAGGGTGCCATAGATTTTATCAGGCTGCACAGCCACATTTTTAATGGTTGTCATAGAACCTCCCACGTAAAATCCTGCTGTTGACATATTTCCATAAACCGATTCATCCGGGCTTATTTCGCCTCCTTCATCAGAGATTAGTGTAACTTCCTGCTGCTCCATGACCCTGTTGTAATCTACAGCGGATTTGTAGGCCATTCCACCAAGTCGCGCTCCGAAAATCCTTCTTACCTTAGTGGGAATGACGGTGTATAACGGCATAGTTGCAGCCCATTTATCGCCTTTGTACCTTTTGGAAAATAAAATAAATTTAGTTTCTGTATCCAGTTCTTCATCTTTGATGTGATAGGTGCCCAATAATTCGAAATAGGAAAATGCCTTGGCCTCATTATCTACCGTGCTATTTTTGAAAGCTGCATTCCTCATTAAGTCAAAATTGCGGGCATAGGGTGTACGGACAGTTGCCTCAAAATCTGCTTGATTCTTTAGATAGTATTGCGCTTTTAAGCCGAAGCCAATAGTGGGATTTAGGGAAAACAACTCGCCATACATAGGCTGTACATGGATGAAAAGCTTATTTATATCATATGGAGAATCATACACTTCCTCGTACGTCAATGTTTTAGCATCGGTATTTAGGTTTGTGCTTTGTGCATTTACCTCACTGGCAACACAGAAAACCACTAGAACTACTAAGGCAAATAAAAGTCTTTTCACTATTAAAAAGATTTAATTGATACTTGTCGCCAGGCCGAAAAGCCATGGATCAAAACAAATATATTTATTAATTCACACTCTAGTATGGAGTGAGGTTTCCCGACCGTTGGGAAGTATGTAAGGTTTCAAATGAAAATGGGATATACTCATAGATCACAAGCAAATCCTCTCAAAATCCATGATAATTATCACAGTGAGCAGCTTAATAGTTCATGGATTTTGGATGGATTATAGGCTATTTGATACGCTTATAGGCCATCGATGCTTTTTAAGGCAGTTAAGTTAGCAGTAATAATCAGGTCAGCAATTTTTTCATCTATTGCAGTAGAAAGAAACAATGTTTCAAATTGGGATGGCGCGATATACACGCCGTTTTCCAGCATTGCATTGAAGTATTTGCCAAAGAGTTCGGTGTCGGAGGTTTTGGCAGATTCAAAATCCGTCACCTTGTTTTCTGTAAAGAATAAACTGATCATCGACCCGATACGATTCATCGTATAGTTTTTAGAAACAGCTTTCAAATTGGCTTGAAACCCATGAAAAATGCGTTCAGAAATTTTATCCAGTTGCGAATAAATTCCCTCATGAGAATTGAGATGATTGAGCATCGTGAATCCAGCACTCATCGCAATGGGGTTGCCACTCAAGGTTCCTGCCTGATACACAGGGCCAGCTGGAGAAACCCAATCCATAATTTCTTTCCTTCCGCCATAAGCACCTACTGGCATTCCGCCACCGATGATTTTACCAAGGGTCGTCAGGTCGGGCATCACACCAAACAATTCCTGCGCGCCACCTTTGGCCAGTCTGAATCCTGTCATCACTTCATCAAAAATCAATATGATTCCATGGGAATCGCATAGACTTCTGAGCCCTTGAAGATATCCTTCCTGAGGCAATACACAGCCCATGTTTCCGGCAACCGGTTCGATGATGACGGCGGCAATTTGATCTTTGTTTTTTTGAATAAGAGCCTCAACGGCTTCGAGATTATTATAAGGGGCAGTAAGCGTGTCGTTGGCTGTTCCTTTGGTCACGCCGGGGCTGTCAGGTGTGCCCATGGTTGCCACACCACTTCCTGCAGCAATCAGAAAAGAATCGCCATGGCCATGGTAGCAACCTTCAAATTTTATGATTTTATTTTTTTTTGTAAATCCTCTCGCCAGCCTGATGGCAGACATGGTTGCCTCCGTACCGGAATTTACCATTCTGACTTTCTCTATGGAAGGCACCATTTCTACGATCAGCTCGGCTACATTAACTTCTGCCTCCGTCGGTGCACCAAAGGATGGGGACTTTCTCAAGGCTTCGATTACGGCTTGTTCTATGGCTTCATTGCCATGACCCAAAATCATTGGCCCCCATGAGTTGATCAATTCGATGTAGCTGTTTCCATCAACATCAAAAAGGTAAGCCCCCTTGGCAGATTCGATAAAAAGTGGCTCGCCACCAACAGCTCTAAAAGCTCTAACAGGGGAATTTACGCCGCCGGGGATGAGTTGCTGTGCTTTTTGAAAAAGGGATTTGCTATTTTCTTTGATCAACATATTTATAAAATTCTAAATTTGAATACACGAATATATAGTTGCGAATTTGCCCAAAAAAGCACTTAAAAACCATGGAAAATCCATGAATTATTTTGAAGACAACCAATTGATGTTTAAGAACTGACTTCTGAATAGACATAAAAAAGCATCTAAAATCCATGGATTTTAGATGCTTTTAAAGCTGTAAATGGCGAAATCAATCTTCTATCTTGAATTCTTTCAAAAATTCAGATGCCTGTTTCGTTGATCCAAATTCAAATACTTTGGTTTTTCCATTACTGATATAAATCTCAAGAGCAACACGATTTACCTTTTCTTCATTTTTAAAGTGGAGATGTGCCGGTAGTTCGTAGTGAGTTTCTGTTTGAGACAGCTTGGCGACTTTCACATTTTTGTTGCGCTTGGCATTGCAGTACGAGCATTTATAATACTTGATCATCTCCCCATCAGATTCCTGAGTTGGCGAGGTCACTATTTCTTCTTTTACGAGTTTCATGGTTTTAAAACCACATGAATTACACTGGTGGGCGATAAGGTGTCCGGGATATTTTTCGATCTGTACGTCTCCTGTTTCTTCATCGACCCATACATCATAATCTACAGAAAACACGTTTTCTTCAGCCTGCATTCCTTCGTCCAGATGCACATCTTCTTCATCTTCACTCAGTAGTTTCATGGTATTTCCGGTTTTTTTATTGACTCTGGGCTTATAGCGCCAGTGCTTCATTTTTCTTTCGAGGGTAGAAGGGTAGGCAAACTTGATCATTAGATTTGAAATATAAACGATCAAAGTTCCCAGACAAAGTGCGATGAACATGCGCACACAAAACCAAATAAAGCTTAAAAGAACCGTGTCGTGGTATACAGAATTGATGAATGCGGTAATCGAAATCGCAAAAGCTACAATGGTATAGAGGATCATTTTGGTGTCATTGGCTGCGATATAATCATATTTCTGTTTATAGTCGCTGAGCGAAGTGATCTTGAGTCGGTGGGTGATAAAAATAACTATGCCCGCCAAAGCAGACAGGACTGCAAGACCTATGATGAAAATTTGCCAAATTCCTAAAAAATTGCTGTATGTGAATTCCATAATTTTGTTTGTTATCTAAACGGGTGGTTTTAAAAAGTTATTATATACTTTGTCTGAATATGCTTTAGGCTAAAATCATGATCAATTTAGCGAAAACCAATATTTTATAACATAAATTCAATTTTTTATTTTTTAATCGAATGATATCAGGTTATTGAGGGTTCATTCACTGGGTGGGGGCAAAAGCCCTCAATAATCCATGATAACGTTTAAAATAAATAAAAAGCCTTTGTTATTTATTATGGCTTTCCTATAATTGCAAGCTCAATGGAAAAAGGAATATATCATATAGGTTTTTGGTATTGGCGTTTGCTCAAACAGCGAGGCTAAACGAAGACTTATATATATATGAAAAATATTGTAATAGGCTTGTCGTTTGGCGAGCCTTTTTTATTGGGCAAAAAATCATAAACCAGTGAAAAAAAATAAACTAATAAGTACACATGTCAAGATGTTGGCCGATGTAGTTACACCTGTGAGTATCTATCTGAAGCTCAGGGATAAATATGCCAACACCATCTTGCTGGAAAGCTCTGATTATCATGGTGATGACAACAGCTACAGCTACGTTTGCTGCAATCCAACGGCCACGTTTAAGCTGAAAAATGATAAGCTGGAAGTCATGGATTCCAATGGCTTTTCCACCACCAAAAAGCTGGCATCGCCTAGTGAGGCCATCAGTGAACTGAATGGTTTCATGCAGTCTTTTGATCAGGAAATCAGCGATTTCAAGTTCATCACCAATGGACTTTTTGGGTATATGACCTACGATGCGGTACAGTATTATGAGGACATCAAATTTGATGATGCCAAGAGAGATGAATATAATATTCCGGATATTCTTTATTCGGTTTATAGGAACATCATTGTGATCGACCATTTCAAAAATGAAATGTACATTTTTGACCATCAGGTCGTAGGAGATAAAAAAGAAAGCAATCTATCGGAAATAGCTGATCAAGTAAAGAGTAAGAACTTCCCGGATTATAAATTTCAATGGAAAAATGATGAAGTTTCTAATCTGACGGATGAGGAATTTATCCAATTTGTAACGAAAGGAAAAGAGCATTGCTTTAGAGGAGATGTATTCCAAATCGTGATGTCGCGCAGGTTTAGCAGCGGTTTTATGGGTGACGAATTCAATGTGTACCGCGCCTTGCGCTCAGTGAACCCATCTCCATATTTGTTTTATTTTGATTATGGCAGTTTTAAGATATTCGGTTCTTCTCCCGAAGCACAGATCGTGATCAAAGATGGAGAAGGCATCATTTATCCGATTGCAGGGACTTTTCGCAGAACGGGAAATGACCAGGCCGATGCTGCACTTGCAGAGAAGCTTTCAGAAGACGAAAAAGAAACTTCTGAGCATGTGATGCTTGTAGATCTGGCCCGCAACGATTTGAGTAGAAATGGCTCAGATGTTCATGTGGAAACTTTTAAGGAAGTCCAGTTTTATTCGCATGTCATACACTTGGTTTCTAAAGTGGTTGGGAAATTGAAGGAGAATACAAACACAATCCAGATGGTGGCGGATACTTTTCCGGCCGGGACACTTTCTGGAGCACCAAAGCACAAGGCCATGGAATTGATCGACAAATATGAACATACGCGCCGTGGATATTATGGAGGAGCGATTGGCTTTTTGGGTTTCAATGGGGAGTTCAACCATGCCATTATGATCCGGTCTTTTCTAAGTAAAAACAATCGACTGTTTTATCAGGCGGGTGCAGGTGTCGTAGCCAAGTCAGTGGAAGCAAATGAATTACAGGAAGTGAACAATAAACTCGCCGCATTGCGAACTGCAATTGTGGAAGCTGATAAATTATAACCAGATGAGAATACTTGTTTTAGATAATTATGATTCTTTCGTTTTTAACCTCGTTCACTTGATCAGGGAGTTGGGATATGGAGATGCTGTGGATGTTTTTCGGAACGATAAAATCTCCTTGGAAGATGTGGCAGCATACGATAAGATTTTACTTTCTCCAGGCCCGGGAATCCCCTCAGAAGCTGGGATTATGCTGGATTTGATAAAAGAATATGGAGCAACAAAAAGCATTTTGGGTATATGTCTCGGGCATCAAGCCATCGGCGAAGTGTATGGTGCGCAGCTGTACAATATGAAAGAAGTGCTGCATGGAGTTGGAACTCCCGTTAAATTGACTTTGAAGGATGATTATCTTTTTCAAAATGTCCCGGCTGATTTTCAGGTTTGCAGATACCACTCTTGGGCTGTCGACGGCAAGACTGTCAATGGCCAATTGGCCATAAATTCCATAGATAGTGATGAATCTGTGATGGGTTTGAGCCATCAATCTCACGATGTACGCGGTTTGCAGTTTCACCCCGAATCCATCCTTACGGAAAATGGAAAGCAGCTAATAAAAAACTGGTTGGAGCATTAGAGGCCTTGCGAGAATAATAACATCAAAAAAGGCCTAAAAATCCATGAATTAAAGAGCTAAGGGCTAAAAGCGATAAAAACATGAAAGATATTTTAAATAAACTTTTTGAGTATAAATCTCTGGATCGAGCCACTTCTAGAGAGATATTGAGCAACCTCGCCAAAGGAGAATATAACAATTCGGAGATGGCGGCTTTCCTGACCGTATACCTCATGCGCAGCATCACTGTGGATGAGTTGACGGGATTCAGAGAGGCCATGCTCGAACTTTGCGTACAGATGGATTTTGCAGATTACAATGCCATCGATCTCTGCGGAACTGGCGGCGATGGCAAGGATACTTTTAATATTTCTACCCTCGCATCATTTATCGTAGCAGGAGCAGGGCAGAGCGTAGCCAAGCATGGAAATAACAGTGTTTCTTCGGTCTGTGGATCTTCCAATGTGCTGGCACATTTCGGGCATGAATTCACCAACGATCACGACACGCTTAAGCGCATGCTCGACAAGGCAAATATTTGCTACATGCACGCGCCGTTGTTTCATCCAGCGATGAAAAATGTAGCACCTGTTCGCCGGGAATTGGGCGTAAAAACGTTTTTCAACATGCTAGGTCCGATGGTAAATCCATCCTTTCCCAAGAAACAAATGACCGGAGTTTTCAGTCTCGAATTGGCAAGGTTGTATGCCTATTTGTTTCAGCAAACTGACACGGATTTCATGGTGGTATATGCATTGGATGGCTACGATGAGGTTTCCCTTACGGGGAATTTTAAAATTCTAACCAGATATGACGAGCAGATCGTCAGTCCTGCTGATTTAGGTTTGGATACATTTAAAGCTGAAGAACTCTCAGGAGGAAACACTGTTGAAGATGCTGCGAAAATCTTTCTATCCGTATTGGAAAACAAATCTACAAAAGCACAAAAGGAGGTAGCCCTGGCCAACGCCGGTATGGCACTTTACTGTGCAGATAGCTCATTGGGATTGGAAGGATCAGTGGAAAAAGCACGGGAGTCTCTTGAGTCGGGCAAAGCTTTGGAGAGTTTTAAAATATTAGCGAATAATGGATAGAAATAAACGAAAGGAAAATCACAAAAAAACAATGAAACAAAAAACAAATAAATCCCAATAAGGAAATCACAATGACGAAACCCTACAACTTGGAAGAGCGTGCATTTCAGTTTGCAAAAGAGGTAAGGCTATTTGTGAAATCCTTGGATAAAACCATTTCCAATTATGAGGATGCTAAACAGGTAGTGAGGTCATCTGGTTCGGTTGGTGCGAATTATATTGAAGCCAATGAATCGATTAGCAAAAAGGATTTTGTCTTTAGAGTTAAGGTCAGTCGAAAAGAGGCGAAGGAAAGTGCTTATTGGTTGCGGTTGATTTTGGAAACGAATAAACTTTCAAACGAAAAGGAATGTGCTGATTTGTTGAACGAGGCAATTGAATTAAAAAAGATATTATCAGCAATTATAGAAAAGTCTAAATGATGGGTGTTTGGAATTTATGATTTGACCATTGGTATTTATTTGAGATTTATCTTTTTGATATTTGTAATTTAAATATTGTGGTATAATAAGGTTGAATAAAACACTGGAATTAATTCATGGAAGAAAGACCCCTTTCCACATGAAATCAAATAGGATAATCAATTGACACATGAATATATTAGATAAAATAATAACACATAAAGCGAAGGAAGTTGCAGAGCGAAAAAGCTTAATACCAATAAAACTGTTGGAGCAAAGCACCTATTTCGCTACTGAGCCAGTTTCGCTCAAGAAATATTTACAGCGAGAAGATCAGGTTGGAATCATTGCCGAGTTCAAAAGAAAATCTCCTTCCAAAGGGATGATCCATGAAGGCATATCTGTGGAAAAAACTTCCATCAACTATATGCAGGCAGGTGCTTCTGCACTTTCTGTCCTTACAGATACTGAATTTTTCGGGGGAAAGAATGAAGATCTAAGCACGACTAGAAAGTATAATTTTTGCCCGATTCTTCGAAAGGATTTTATCATAGACGAATACCAAATCATCGAAGCCAAATCTATCGGTACAGATGCGATATTGCTGATCGCGGCGTGTTTGTCGCCAGAAAGGTTACAAGAATTGACACAGTTTGCGAAGTCGCTGGGATTGGAAGTGCTCATGGAAGTACACAATGGAGAGGAACTGAAAAGCCATCTCAACGAGCATCTCGATGTAGTAGGAGTAAATAACCGAAATTTGAAAACTTTTGAGGTAAGTATCGACACTTCTATCCAATTGGCTGATGCCATTCCCGATCAGTTTGTGAAAATATCGGAAAGCGGCATCAGTAGTCCAGAGACAGTCTTGCAGTTGATGGGGTATGGATTTCAAGGTTTTTTGATAGGTGAATATTTCATGGCACATGGCAGACCGGGTGCAGCATGTGCTGAGTTTATAAAGAAAATAAAAAGGGCAAAAAGCCTCTAAAATCCATGAATCGGATCAAACTCAAAATATGTGGTTTGCGCGATAATATCAACGAAGTCGCGGCTCTTGGGCCTAACTATATCGGGCTGATATTCTATCCGAAGTCACCGAGGTTTGTTGGCGAGAATTTTGAGCTTCCTGAGATTGATCGTTCTATAAAAAAGGTTGGTGTATTTGTGAATGAAGCCTTGGAAAGTGTGGAGGAAAAAGCAAATAAATACCAACTAGATTTTGTGCAGCTTCATGGCGATGAGTCACCGGAGTACTGCCGATTGATCAAAGAAAAGGGGTTAAAATCCATGAAGGCTTTTCAGGTTGATGAGGGGTTTGATTTTGAAATATTGAAAGCTTATGAAGCGTATGTCGAATATTTTTTGTTTGACACAAAATCAAAAGGTTATGGAGGATCAGGACATTCGTTCGATTGGTCAGTGTTACAAAAGTATTCCATGGAAAAACAATACTTTTTGAGTGGAGGATTGAGCTTGGAGAATATAAAGGGGATGAAGGGTTTGGATGTATCCAAAATCCATGCTTTGGATGTGAACAGTAAATTTGAAGTGAAGCCTGGGCTGAAAGATGTGGAGAAGCTGGCTAGACTCAAATCCCAAATAGGAATTGAATAATTAATATAAATACATGAAAGTAGCAGTTGACAATCGCGGGTATTATGGCAAATTCGGAGGGGCGTACATCCCGGAGATGCTCTATCCAAACGTAGAAGAATTGCGGCAGAACTATCTGTCCATCATTGGAGAGGAATCGTTCAAGAAAGAGTTTGATCACTTGCTAAAGACCTATGTCGGACGACCAACTCCGTTGTACTTCGCACAGCGCCTTTCAGAAAAATTCAAGGCGAAGATTTACCTGAAACGGGAAGACCTTTGCCACACTGGTGCGCACAAGGTCAATAATACAATTGGACAGATACTGTTGGCAATGCGGCTAGGTAAGCAAAAGATCATTGCAGAGACAGGCGCTGGACAGCATGGCGTGGCCACAGCTACAGTTTGTGCGCTCATGGGTTTGGAGTGCATTGTGTACATGGGCGAGGTAGATATAGCGAGACAAAAGCCAAACGTGGAGCGGATGCGTATTCTGGGTGCCGAAGTTCGTCCAGCAAAGAGTGGTAGCAAGACGCTCAAAGATGCGACCAATGAAGCCATGCGACATTGGATTAACAACCCTGTCGATACACATTATATCATTGGCTCGGTCGTGGGTCCACATCCATATCCTGATATGGTAGCGAGGTTTCAATCCGTGATCAGTCAAGAGATCAAATGGCAACTGAAAGAAGCAGAAGGCACGGAAAATCCTGATTATATCGTCGCATGCGTTGGCGGGGGCAGCAATGCTGCCGGAGCATATTACCACTATTTGGATAATAAAGACGTCAATTTGATTGCGGTGGAAGCTGCTGGTCTGGGCAACAATTCGGGAGAGTCTGCGGCTACTACAGTTCTTGGTAGACCTGGTGTGCTTCATGGATCTAAGACCCTTTTGATGCAGACGGACGATGGGCAGGTAGTCGAACCTTATTCCATTTCTGCAGGATTGGACTATCCGGGAATTGGACCTATACACGCACATTTATTTGATTCCGGTAGAGCGCAATTTTACAGTGTGACAGATGAAGAAGCAATGAAAGCCGGAATTTTACTGAGCAGGTTGGAAGGAATTATTCCTGCAATAGAATCTGCGCATGCGTTGGCCGCTTTGGGTCAAATGGATTTTTCTAAAGATGATGTTGTTGTGCTTAATTTATCTGGCAGAGGCGATAAGGATTTGGAAACGTATATTAAGTGGGGTAGGTATTAGTTGTTGGTTGATAAAAATATTATAAAAAATCATGTCTACTATAATTATAAAAAATAGAATAGAACAACTCTTTGAGGAAAAGAAAGAGCGGATTCTTTCGGTGTATTTTACTGCAGGTTTTCCCGATCTAAATGATACTTCTGAAATCATGCGGCACTTGCAAGATTCCGGCGCTGACATCATCGAAGTTGGTATTCCATATTCTGATCCGGTGGCAGATGGACCTACGATCCAGGAAAGCAATAAAGTGGCTCTGGACAATGAAATCAGTTTGAAACTAATTTTTGAACAACTGAAAAACATCCGAAAATCCGTGGATATTCCTATCATTCTGATGGGTTATATCAATCCTGTTTTGCAATATGGCGTTGAAGATTTTTGTTCAAAATGCGCTGAAGTTGGCGTCGATGGTTTGATCCTTCCTGATCTTCCGATGCAAGAATACATGGATGAATATCAAGAGGTTTTCAAGGCTCATGGATTATTGAATATATTTTTGATCACTCCACAAACTTCGGAAGCGCGGATTAATGAAATCGATCAAAATTCCATGGGATTCATATACATGGTTTCTTCTTCGAGCACTACAGGAGCTAAGTCAGGTATTTCTTCCAGTCAGGTAGATTATTTTAATAGGGTAAAATCAATGAACCTGAAAAATCCTGTGCTCATCGGCTTCGGGATTTCCGATAAGGAATCTTTCGATCAAGCTTCTGAATATGCAGCTGGAGCCATTATTGGATCTGCTTTTATCAATGTGCTGAAAAAAGCTGAGAATCTACAAACAGAAATAAAAACCTTCATTCAATCCATCAAGGGAATTAATTAGATGATAATACAACTCAAAAAAAATATTGACCAAAGCCAAAAAGAGGCGATTGTCAAAAAAGTAAATAGTTTTAAATACGAATCCAACGAAGTAAAAACACAAAAGGGGACTTATCTCATCGGTATTGGAACAAAGGAATTTGATATTCGCCAGATCGGTAATATGCCTGGAATCGCCGATATTCACATCGTTTCTGATAGTTATAAATTGGTTTCCAAAAAGTGGAAGGTTGACCCTACTGTGATCGATCTTGGCGATGGTGTCACGATTGGTCATGGAGATTTGGCCATTATGGCGGGGCCTTGTTCCATCGAAGGTGAAGAACAGATCATTGAGACAGTAGCGCATTTGAAGTCCCAAGGCATTAAGATAATGAGGGGTGGGGTTTACAAGCCTAGGAGCTCGCCTTATGCTTTCCGAGGAATGGGTATCGATGGATTGAAATTATGGTATAAACATGCCAAAGCTGCCGGGCTTAAAATCATTACGGAAGTAATGCAGGTTTCTCAAATTGAACCCATGTTGGAATATGTAGATGTCTTTCAGGTAGGTGCACGAAATACACAAAACTTCAACTTGCTTGATGCGTTAGGGCAAGTAGATAAGGCGGTGATGATCAAAAGAGGGATTTCTGGGACTATAGATGAATTGCTTTATTCTGCGGAGTATGTTTTTTCTGGAGGAAATGAAAAATTGATTCTTTGCGAAAGAGGAATAAGGACTTACGAGAAGGCGAGCAGGAATACGTTGGACTTGAACGCAATTCCAATTCTAAAAGAGAAAACACATTTTCCGGTTGTCTCTGACCCATCGCACGGAATTGGCATCAGAAGGCATGTAGAATCCATGGCTTTGGCATCTATCATGGCCGGAGCGGATGGGGTGATCTATGAAACTCATGCTAATCCGGCTAAAGCATTTTCTGATGGACAGCAGACGCTGGATTTTAAAGAATCTGAACAAATAATCAGAAAAATGAGGGCGACACACGAACTTCTTTCATCTTTTTGAGAATTTTTATCAAGGCATGATTTATAACAGCTTTTTTATCGATTTTTTCAATTAAATCGTAAGTGCAAAATAGAGTCAATGAATATAGCAATAATAAAATATAATGCCGGAAATATAGTTTCCGTAACCAATACGTTAAATCGACTCGGTGTGGAGCCTGTCGTTAGTGATGATCCTGAAGTCTTGAAAAAGGCTGATAAAGTTATCTTTCCGGGTGTGGGTGAGGCGAGCACGGCAATGGAATATTTGAAGGAACGAAAGTTGGATCAGGTTATTAAATCTATGAAACAGCCATTTCTGGGAATATGTCTCGGGCAGCAATTGATGTGCCTACATTCTGAAGAAAATAATACAGAATGCCTTGGGATATTTGATTTGAATGTGTTGCGTTTTGAACGCAAACTGAAAGTACCCCACATGGGTTGGAACAAACTTCTTGATATGAAAGGCCCTTTATTCCATGGATTGGAAGTTGAGCCTTACATCTATTTTGTACACAGCTACTATTGTGAAGTTGGGCCAGAAACCATTGCCAAATCAGAATATATGAATGACTTTAGTGCGGCTTTGAACAAAGATAATTTTTATGCTATCCAGGGACATCCCGAAAAGAGTGGGCATGCCGGACAGCAATTTTTAGATAACTTTTTAAAACTATAAGCCATGATTATTATACCTGCAATCGATATTATAGATGGAAAGGCTGTTCGCCTGACCAAGGGTGATTACAAACAAAAAACGATCTATAACGAGGATCCGTTGGAAGTTGCTAAAACGTTTGAAGGTGCCGGGATCAAGCGGCTTCACCTTGTTGATCTTGATGGCGCAAAACAAAAGCAGATTGTCAATCAAAAAGTGTTGGAGCAAATTGCTTCCCAAACTTCTTTGCAGATTGATTTTGGAGGTGGGGTGCAGTCAGATAAAGATATTCAGCTGGCGTTTGACTCAGGTGCGCATCAGGTAACAGGTGGAAGCGTGGCTGTAAAGGATGTAGAATTATTTGAAGGATGGTTGGAAAAATATGGGCCGGAAAAGATTATTCTTGGAGCAGATGTAGTCGATAAGAAGATTGCAATAAGTGGGTGGCAGGAAGACAGTTCATGGGAATTGGATGCTTTTTTAGAAAAATATGTGGCTAAATCCATTAAGTATGTGATCTCCACGGATGTGAGTAAAGATGGTGTACTCGCTGGCCCAGCAATAAATCTATATGCAGACATGGCCTCAAAATTTCCTAGCTTAGAGATCATTGCGAGCGGTGGTGTATCTTCAATCCTTGATATTTATGAATTAGATAAGCTGTCTCTGCACGGAGTGATTGTGGGCAAGGCCATTTATGAAAATAGAATTACCTTAAAAGAGATAGAGCAGTTTTGTTAGTTTCATGTTAAATAATAAAGCAAAACAATAATCATTAGCCAATGCTAACAAAAAGAATAATACCCTGCCTAGATATAAAAGATGGTCGGACGGTAAAGGGAGTCAATTTTGTAGAATTGCGTGATGCAGGTGATGCAGTGGAACAGGGAGCGATTTATGCAGAGCAAGGGGCTGATGAATTGGTTTTCCTTGACATCACAGCTACTGTTGAAAATCGGAAAACCCTGGTAGAGCTGGTTCGAAATGTGGCTAGACAAATCAATATTCCTTTCACAGTAGGAGGGGGAATTTCTTCTGTGCAGGATGTGAGCGCATTGCTTAATGCAGGAGCTGATAAAATATCGATCAACTCATCTGCAGTTCGTAGGCCGGAATTGGTAGACGAATTGGCATTGCAATTTGGTAGTCAATGTATAGTGGTTGCCATTGATACTAAGGATTTTGGCGATAAAAATGTGGTTCACACCCATGGAGGGCGCACACCGACAGAACTGATCACAGAAGCTTGGGCTTATGAGGTTCAGGAGCGCGGGGCGGGTGAAATCCTGCTCACATCCATGGATCACGATGGCACTAAGGCTGGTTTTGCTAATAAGTTAACGTCTAAAATTTCCAATAAGCTGCATATTCCTGTGATTGCCTCAGGAGGCGCTGGGAACATGGAGGACTTTTATGATGTATTCACAGATGGAGCTGCCGATGCCGCTTTGGCAGCAAGTATTTTTCACTTTAAAGAAATACCCATACCTTCGCTGAAAAATTACCTCAATGACAAAGGAATTCCAATGAGGCTTGTGCCATCGGAGTAGAACGTGTTGTTCAGGAAGATTAAAAAATAATAGAGATAGATGAATATAGATTTTGAGAAGGGGAATGGTCTTGTGCCTGCAATTATTCAAGATTGGTCAACTGGGAAAGTATTGATGTTGGGCTATATGAATGATGAGGCGTTGAGTAAAACCAAAGCTGAAGGGAAAGTGACATTTTTTAGTAGAACGAAGGAACGTCTTTGGACAAAGGGGGAGACTTCTGGGAATTTTTTGAATGTCAAGGAGATCATAGTGGACTGCGATCAAGATACGTTATTGATTAAAGCTGATCCAATTGGTCCAACATGCCATACAGGAGCGGATACTTGTTTTAGTGAAGCCAATGAATCTAATGCTCTTTTTCTACATTATTTGCAGGATATCATCACGGAGCGAAAAAACAGTACGGCTGATAAATCATATACTAAATCACTTTTTGATAAGGGAATTAATAAAATTGCACAAAAAGTTGGGGAGGAGGCGGTTGAATTGGTCATCGAGGCAAAAGATTCCAATGACGATTTGTTCAAGAATGAGGCAGCCGATTTGATGTTTCACTTGCTCGTTTTGTTAGAAGCCAAAGGATTTAAGTTAGAAGATATAGTGGGAGTATTGTCTGAACGTCATAAACAATAATTAATCATTTAATTTTATAAAAAAATA
The DNA here is from genome assembly GCA_030426345.1 of Bacteroidia bacterium. Classification (GTDB taxonomy): domain Bacteria; phylum Bacteroidota; class Bacteroidia; order Cytophagales; family Cyclobacteriaceae; genus JAAUQL01. The sequence goes on along the minus strand of JAUHYU010000021.1, from coordinate 30,703 downwards.
TTCCTACATTTGCAGCCTGATTTCGATTAGTGCAATACTATAAATCAAAATCAGTTTCAATAAATTGATTATTGTCGGCTGGTTCCATAGCTCAGCTGGATAGAGCAACTGCCTTCTAAGCAGTAGGTCGAAGGTTCGAATCCTTCTGGAATCACTTTTAAATCAAACACTTACGAAGTAAAATTTGTAAGTGTTTTTTTATTGGGGGAAACAAAAGGGGAAACATTTCCTTATTTACAGCTATCTTTAATTTGCTTTTATTCGGTTATATATTTTACTTAATCGATTATTAACAAACTTAACCAATGCCGAGAATCTACTTTCAAACAACCAATGATCTGTCAGACCCTTCACCATTTATTTTAGTACACCCAAAAAGGATTAATCCGGTGCTTGCTGATAATCTCTTTAGAAAGAAGCTTTATGAAACACCAAAGAAGGATATCTCGTCGCTGATAGACTATCACTATAAAAAATGTGACGAACCCACTGAATTTGCAGACCACGTAATTGAACTGTTGGAAGTAGCTTTAGATGAAGCCGACGATGTCAAGTTTTTAAAATCGCTTTCTTTTTGGGGGGATACTGAGAAAGCAAAACGATACAAGCGGCGAACCGAATATGCTCTTGAATACTTGAAAAAGTTAAATGATTCTGAACCAAATGAAGCAAATATAATTAGGTTCCCATTTAATGGAGAAAAAGTAGTGCTGGCAGATTTATTCAGGCAACTTATTGAACTTGATCTCCCTGATGGCCAAAAGGCCATAGGGCTTAATAAGAAAGATATGGCACGTTGTCTTATAGGAATTTCTGAAAATTTTAAGGAGGCAAAGTTGGATACGACCTATGATTACTTTAAGAACAGTAAATCAAAAATTGTAAAAGGAAACCGTCCGAAAAAGTATAGAATTAAAGTTTCTATAGAAGAACTATAACTATTCTCACTAATTGTATAAAAATAATCCCCCCTTTTTGGCAAGGGGGGTTTCGCTGAATAATATAATTGATCTATTTGGAGGCTTTATAACCAAAAAAACCAAATAGATATGTCAGAGACAAATTTTATCATTGCCCAAAAAGAAGACCTCAAATTCCTTCTTTATCAATGGCTGGATGCACACCCAATATCCAAGGCGAATTCCTTCTATGAAAAGCCCTTATCAAGAGCAGAACTCGCCGAATTCCTCGAAGTTTCAACAGTTACCATTACATTATGGATGAAGAAAGGACTACCATACAGGCGATTGAATGGACGGGTTTATTTCATAAAAAAGGAAGTAATGGAATATATGCGTGCTTTTAATACGAAAGACAGCAGTAAATAATTGCCGAAAAAATTCATTAACCAATCAACAATAGCCAAATGGAATTACCATATATCAGAGTAGGAACCACTTATTATAAAAAAGTAAACATTCCTTTAATCTCGGGAGATAAATTAGAAAAGCTCCTTTATTGGAACAGCGAATGCATCCGCCAGGATCATGGCAAAGATGTGCTGGCCAGCATCCCAAAATACAACGGCTTTTGCCACATGCCTTCCCATACCAATTATCAGGAAGTCATTCAAAACTTTCTGAATAAGTACGAGCCAATCCCACACCAACCACAACCGGGGAGCTGCATTAAGACCTTCGAGTTCCTCAAACACATATTTGAAGACCAGTTGGAACTGGGGTTGGATTATTTGACACTTATGTACAAAGACCCGATTCAAATCCTTCCGGTGCTTTGCCTGGTCAGCAAAGAAAGGGAAACAGGGAAAACCACGTTTCTGAATTGGCTAAAAGCCATTTATCACAACAACATGACCTACAACAAAAACGAAGACTTCAGGAGCCAGTTTAACAGCGATTGGGCAAGCAAGTTGATCATCGCTGTGGATGAAGTCCTGTTGGACAAGGTTGAGGACAGCGAGCGTATTAAAAACCTCTCGACGGCTAGAACCTTCAAGACAGAAGCCAAGGGCAAGGACAGAATAGAAACAGAGTTCTTTGGCAAGTTTATACTCTGTTCCAACAATGAAGATTCTTTTATAAAGATTGAGCCAATGGAAACAAGGTATTGGGTGAGGCGGGTCAACCAGATCCAACACATCAAGGTCAACCTGCTAGAAGAACTAATAGAAGAGATCCCTGCATTTTTACATTTCATCAACACGAGACCTATGAGTACCAAAAACCAAAGTAGGATGTGGTTCACCACAAGCCAGGTTAGTACAGAAGCATTGCAACGGGTGAAAAGAAGAAGCAGAAACTGGCTGGAAGTGGAAATGTCGGAAATACTGTTGGCTTTGCTGGATGATTTTGAGTTGGATGAAATCTGTATTTGTGTATATGACCTTATTCCTTATCTCATAAAAGCAGGCCACCGAATCGCTAGAACTGCGATCATCAAGGTGCTTAGAGAAAGGTGGGAACTCCAACCTGTTCAAAACAGCCATCAATACACAAGGTACGCGCTTGGCAATGATGGAACGATTACGCCAGTCCAAGGCAAAGGGAGGTTCTACAAAGTAACAAGGCAATCAATTACTGAAAATTGATGACATGATGACAGATAGTATCTATTATACTGATAATCAATATAATATAAAAGCATCAAATAGTCATCAAAGGGTCATCAAAAATATAAATGATGACAATTATAAGGTGGAATTAAAAAATGATGATGCTTTGATGATAAAATGATGAAAGCTTAAGTTGATGAAATACAATTAGTTAAGTGCGTCTGTCATCACAGCATCAAATATTGGGGTCAATCTCTCAGTTTTTTCCCCCTATCAGCAAATTCAGAAAAGTCAAAATATAGATAAAATAACATGGTAGTAGGAGCATCAAATAAGGAACGAACATTGTCAAAGAATTTAAATCCATCGATTGCGATTGGGAAGGGAAAGTTGGTAGGAGAGGGGCCGGCGCTGTCATTGCAAGATGTGTTTTCTGATTCTGCAAATCTGGTAGGTATGCAGCAGAAAACCTTGCTTCTGTCCGAAATAGATCAGAAGAAAATGGTCGCAACTCCTAAAAAAAAGGAGGAAAAAGCCTCCAAAATTCATGGAACTGGCGGCAGGAAAAGGATGGCAGAGGCCAACCGAAAAACTATAAAGCTGCAGCTGCATGTGACCGAATTAGAGTACCAAGAGATTCATGGATTATATAGGCTTTCCGGTATGAGATATCTGTCAGATTACTTGAGGAGGCGCATATTGGATTCGAAGAGGTCTAAGGTTATCGTCAACAAACATGAGCTGGTCAAACAACTTGACAAGTTGGGGACGGAGATCAGTAGGATAGGCAACAATATCAATCAGATAGCCAAATATGCAAATATCCAGCTCAAAACGGGGAAGATGGATGAAAATACCATGATCATGTTCAATGCCCACATGGAGCATTATTTGAAAGATCAGAAAGACCTGATCAATGCATATAGGGCATTGGTGAGAAACAAAGAATAATTACTAATTGTCAATCACCCTTTAATGAAGATCAAAGGAGGATTAATAATGAAAAGATTGATTATCGATCAAAAAAGGACAATTGGAGATTGGGAATTAGCGATTGACAATTATTAATTAAAGAAGGGTGAATAGCCATTACCAAATAGTATTTATCAACCATCAATCAAAAAATAATGATCGTTAAGATTTTATCTTCTGCTGGCAACTTTGAAGGCATCGATTACAGCGAACGGAAAAATGATCTTGGCAAGAGCCAACTTTTAAAAGCATGGAATTTTGGTGCTTTAGGACACCAAGCAGGAAAGATTAACAAGTCTGATTATATCAACTACATGAAGCTTATCTGTGATGCCAATCCCAGAGTTAAGAAGCGACAATTTCATGCAGTGATTTCGGCCAAGGGATATAGCTATACTCCAGAAGAATTAGGAAATATGGCAGAAAACTATCTTAAATCCATGGGGTATGGGGACAATCCATACCTGATCTACTACCATTCAGATACCAATAACAATCATGTGCATTTAGTATCAACAAGAGTAGATAAAAATGGTAAAAAAGTTGACGATAGCTATGAAAAAATCAGATCACAAAAAGTATTACAAGAGATATTAAACCAAGACCCAAAGGTAGAAGCGAAGAATGTCATGGATCAGGCATTGGCATATAATTTTTCAACCAAATCACAATTCAAGCTTCTTTTGGAGCAACAAGGTTTCAAAAACGCTGAAAAGGAAGGTCAAATTGAAGTCATTAAGTATGGGATTGCACAGGCTTTTTTGCCATCGGAGCAGGTGGATCTTAAGGTAGCTCAGTACATTCCTCCAGAAGATCGAATTCGTCAGCTAAAAGCAATATTCAGTAAATACAAATATGGGTTGGAAGCTGAATCATTTCAAAAAAAGATGCATCAAAAATTTGGGATTGAACTGGTTTTTCACCGAGGCAAAAATCAAGAAAAACCTTATGGATATACCATCTTCGATCATATGAAAAAGCAAGTGATGAAAGGGTCTCAGATTATGCCCATTGCTGAATTATTGTTACCGGCATCACGTGAGGAAAGGAATCAACTACTACATGGATTTATTGAAGATTTCAATTTTGACCATGAAACATTCCATGCTGTTAAACAGGGGTTGGCCTCAATTGGCTTCCAAATAAATCAACAAGGAGAGATATCTGCAGTTGAGAATCCAGATATACTTAAGACATTGGATAACAATCAAATAGAACAATTGAAATACAATTCAAGGGTGGCCTTAGCATCAAATTATGTCCTCCAGACAGATTATGGGAAAAAATTATTGTCATTGATTTTAAATATCCGATCGGAGGATATTTCCAATTTAACAAGGCCTACCGATGAGGCCAAGCAATACTACATGCAGATAATGCTTTCTACAGAGCAGTCGAAAACTTTGAATGAAATTCTAAAATCTAAAAAGATGGAAGTCATTCAGTTTAAAGGCAAGCTATTCCTGTTAGATCAATCAAACAAATACATTTTTGAATTCAACAGACTGCTTGATGGCCAGGAGCTTGATTTGAAAGGACTATCCATAAATAACCTAGACCAACCCCAAAAACATTCAGTGGGCCATAGCATTGATCGATTGGGTCGGATATTTGAATTCGCAATCATAGAAGCTGAACATGAGAATCGACCAAAGAAAAGAAAAAAGAGAAGCTTTTAATTTTTAACCAAATAATAAAAAAATGAACATCGTAATCGGCAACCAAAAAGGAGGAGTTGGGAAAACCACGCATGCAATTTTACTATCAAATTATCTAGTATTGGAAAAGAAGCAAGAGCTTTTAATTCTGGATTTGGACTTCCAAAGATCTATCAAAACCAAGTGGGAAAAGGACCTGGAATTGTTTGATAACGAACCCTTGTATGAAGTGCTCCAACTTGACTTAACTGAAATATCTTCTATTTTTGTTAATCTGGGCAACGTTGATGGAAATATTATTTTTGATTTACCTGGCAAAATAGATGATGATAATCTAGTCACTGTCTATCAAAAAGCAGATTTGGTATTATGCCCATTTAGTTATGACAAGCTTACTTTTGAGAGTACACTTGTTTTTGCGCAAGTTGTCAGACATTTAAATGAAAAGGTGCCAATTGTATTCTTGCCAAATAGGTTAAAGAAAAGTGTCAATTATAGAATTAAGGTTCAAGTAAATCAACTACTGTCACAATTTGGTAAAATAGCACCCGAAGTTTCAGATCGAATTGCAATACAGCGATTGGATTGTTTCTCCATTTCGGAAGAAGCCAACCAAGCGATTAAAAGCGCCTATGACTTTATTATTTCTGAATATTTGGATCAACGTACTATAAATCAATAACACCCAAAAGACAATGAATTCTAGCAAAATAGATATCAAATCCTTAGTGGATAACCTAAAGGGGCAATATGACCGAAAGGCTAAGGGTACAGGATTACCGCACAATAACCCTCCTAATAAATCACCTCAAGATTTGATTGGAAAATCTCAAGAACAGCAGTTCCTCGATTTCTTAAAAGAGGTCAATGCTAAAGAACATTACAGTGTTGGCCGATATATTTATGTGGATGAGGATATTCATGAAGTATTCAATAAAATAAAGGCTCAGACCAAATTGAAACTGTCACATTTGGCATCGTTTCTACTGGAACAATTTATTTTGGACCATCAAGAATCCATCAAATCTTTACTGTCAAAGAAGCAAAATAAATTTCTGGATTAATGAAAATTGCTACAGCGTCACATAGATATATTGTCGTAGATATCCTCAGCAAATCATTTGATGATAATCAGAGCATCAATTATATCGTAAAACAGGATCATCTCCGCAAGGAAAGAATCAAGGAACTTATGTCTTATAGCTTTGACGTTTGTCTTGCAAAAGGGCAAATATTTATTTCTGATGATGAACAGGCATGTGGATTGATTCTTCATCCTGAAGGCAAAATAGGATGGCTCAAAACCATAAGGTTAGATTTTAACCTGGCAATTAACAGTATTGGTATTACCCGTGTTGGCAAGGTTTTAAAAAGAGAACGACAAATAAAAATCCATCAACCTAAATGTTCATTCTATTATCTTTGGTTTATTGGTGTTCACCCGGATAGTCAGGGAAAGGGAATTGGCTCAAAATTTATTGAAGATATCTTTCATGAATATGATATTGAAAAGAAACCCTTTTATCTGGAAACCTCTGTAATCAGAAACCTGGCGTGGTATGAGAAATATGGATTTAAGGTATTTAACCAATTGAATATAGGTTATAAACTTTATCAAATGCTAAGAGATTAATCAATTAGCTCAACCCATCAATTATGAACGTTCTAAACACTGAAATGCACTTAGTTACGTTTTTGATAACTGCTTTTGAAAGTGTAATGCTCTTTTTTGCTATAATTTGGTATCAATCAAGACCTAGTGAAAAGGCGCGGGGCCGATACGTGATATTGCTGATATTATTAATACAATACAATGTTTACAGTGGGTTATTTCCAGATGTACATATTAATATACCCATTCAAATTCAATTAATTCTGGCATATTTCGGAGGGATCAGTGTGTCAATGTATTTTATATATTATGTATATAAAGCACTAGAACTTCAAAGATTAAAGACCATTGCAGTATATGGCTCGATTTGGTGTTTGTTTCTTCCATTTATCATTTTCTTTATTATTCCATATTTGATCACCGGTGATGCTGATTTCAGCCGTAAGCTAGTTGTCATAATACCCTTTGCGTTTACTGTCTTTTATGTTTATACATTAACAAAATCAGTTTGGCCGAAAATCAGGCATTTACCTTCAGGAATTGAGCGACAAGAAACACTCGGATTGTACATCAGTGTTTTGCTATGGGCTACATTGCCTGTCATTGTGTATTTTGATGGAAGCCAGGTTGTTGAAAATGGGATCACAAATATGGGTTTTATGATTATGTCAGTAGTTTTTGTTAGATCAGCTATATTCAAATCCCGAGAAGATTTTGCAAAACTCCAAGAATCGAAAGAACAATTAGTACAGGCCAATGAGACACTACTGACAAAAGTCAAAGAAAGAACTCAAGAATTGGAAATAGCGAACCAAAAACGATTGAATTCATTTATCAACTTAATGCATGAAACCAAAACCCCACTAACACTTATTAATAATTGTCTGGATGATTTGATGCAAAAGTATGGAGCAAGTGAGGAAACGGATATAACCAAACTGAATTTGGTAAAACTAAACCGCAATATGAACAACTTTTTTGATGTGCATAAGTTGGATCGAGGCATTCACATCTACGATCATTCCATTAACATTGATTTTAGTGAAATGATAAAAAATGCTATAAGGGAGTTTTCGCCATTAGGAAAGCGCAAAGGAATCATCATTTCCAGTGATATTGATGAAGATATATTATTGAAGGCAGACCCAGAGGCAATTTACCGTGTGGTTGACAACCTTATGGAAAATGCTATCAAGTATTCAAATCCAGATGGACAAATATATGTTCAACTTAAAAAGGATAGAGAATTTATTAATCTTACTATCAAAGACAACGGGTCAGGCATTGCAGAGGAACATCAACAAAAGATATTCAGCCCTATTATCAGATTGATCACAAGAAAAGAAATGTTCAGGGGATGGGAATGGGCCTTACTTTAGTTAAAAAGATAGTGGAGAGCCTTCAGGGCAGCATTGATCTTGTGAGTGACATCGGTGTAGGTACAGAAATCAAAATAACCATTCCCAATGTTCAGATGAATGGTGATCCAATAATTTCCATACCGAACGACTTTCCGCGCTATTTAGGAGGACAACCTATTACTGAATTGGAAGATATGATTTTGGATGACGAAAGGCATAATATTTTGATCATAGAAGATCATGAGGATCTCTTAAGCCGTCTGGGCAAACAACTATCCAGTGATTATAATATTTGCCTGGCTCAAAATGGTGTTAAGGCAATTCAAAAATTGGAAGCGATGTCTATCATCCCTGATTTGATCTTAACTGATATCATGATGGATGAAATGGATGGATTTGACTTTGTAAAATTGCTAAGAGAACAGAAAATGTATCAGCATATACCTATCATTTTTTTATCCGCTATTTCGGTTCAATCCGAAAAGGTTAATGGATTGAAACTGGGCGCTGTTGACTTTATTTCCAAACCCTTCGATATGGCTGTATTAAAACAAAAGATTAAATCGCTTTTAGAAATCAATGAGCACCAGAAATTGGCATTGCTGAACCAAGCTTCAGCTTTGATTAAGAAAGGTAACTGGGTGTCGGAGCAGGAAGAAGTCTCTATTGCAGAAAAATGTAGAAAACTGGGGCTGACTGAAAGTGAATCTAGAATAGTACCCCAAGTTTTGGATGGGATGAACTATAAGAATATTGCGGATTCTCTATGCATAGCCCATTCCACCGTGTCAAAACATATATCCAACATATATGAGAAACTTGATGTCAAGAATAAAATAGAACTGGCTAAAATAATCAATGGAAACTGATATAGACATTGTAACTATTCCCTCTGTCCATCCAAAGAGGCCATGCGCTACTCGGAGCAAAACTCGAATGAGAGGACGTGCAGTAACCATACCCTACTCCGTGCTTATTGAGACTAAGACAAAAAGGAAACGGCTGCATACTCGGCTACTACTTGAGACCACAATCTCAATGCCGCATACGAGTTCTTTACACTTGATGCGAGATTGTATGAGGATGTACCAGTTATTTAATCAATTGGACTTTAAGTTGCACACCAAGTACATAATCCCTCAGCCACACTCTTTGGCAGGTTTTGGTAGAGGGTTGGTTTTGTGACCTGACAATGTGTGTGGATGATTTGAAACCTTTTATCTATTACATCGTTGCTTATTAGGTGACGATTATATATATTTGTATTATTAGTAACTTAATAGTTTTAAACATTTAAATTTAAATCAATGAAGTCAATAAACACTATTCATCCATTTGCGCATAATCTTGCAACTGCAAGGAAATTCGCTGGACTGTCTTTAAGTGACTTGGCTGAAAGAATTGAAGTTTCTAAACAAACAATTAGCAAGTATGAAAATGGGGAATTAAACCCAAGCATGAAGAAGGTTTACGCCCTTGCAAATGCACTTAACCTAGATGTGGAAGATTTTTTCAAAGAGCCTAATGAAGAAAAGTTCTTTATGAAACAATTTGAAATTCAAGACATCTCCTTCAAATCCTTTCAGGAAGTAAGATTTAGGGAGGGAAGTAATATCCCGACTGATTTAGTTGAACGAGTTAAAGCAACAGCCATGACGGAATTTTTAAACTATGAGGAACTCTTAGAACTAACGAGTTACCATGTCAAGTTTAAGAATCCAATCAAGAACATGGAAATTAAAAACAAGTATGATGCTGAGGAAGCCGCCCTAAAAGTTAGGAAAACTTGGAAGTTAGGTAATAACCCACTGTCAAGCGTAATCTCAATTTTGGAAAATCAAGGCGTAAGAGTCATAGAAGTTTTTGAGTCTATTGATTTTGAAGGGCTTAGCGCGAAAATTCAAAATATTCCAATTATTGTTCTCAATAGAGGGATAGAGGAGATAACAAGACGGAGGTTTACAGCGCTTCATGAGCTTGGCCATTTGATTTTGGAAATTGATGAAGAAATTTTAGAATACGATGACATAGAACGCATATGTGATTCATTCGCTGGGACAATGCTGATGCCTAAAGAGCTGCTTTACATTGAGCTTGGTGATCACCGAACTAGAATTTCTAAGGAAGAGTTAGTAACTCTAAAGGAAAAATATGGCATATCAGTTAGGGCAATCTTGGTGAGTGCAGCATTCGCTAAAATATTGCCATGGGATGATTATCATGACTTAAAAATTCAAATAGGTTTTGATTCGGATTTGGGGAAATTTTTCGGTGATGAGAAACCAAGAAAATTCCATCAAACTTTGCTCAGAGCCTTAGTTGAAGGAAAAGTTGCAAGAAGCAGGGCTTCTGAATTATCTGGATGGTCAAAATCGAAAGTAAAGGAATTCGCTGAAAATTATGTGTAAATGAACATTGTAACTCACGATATTGAAGGATTGGCAGTGATGTTTAAGACAGGACTTTTTGATAATCGTCTTGACTTAACATTTCATGCTGTTGATGTTAGCTGGGAGAGAGCGAAACCTCTTCACCAAATGCAACTCATCCCCTATGTTGATAAGGACATATTAGTACTTATTAATTCAGACTCTATTGATTGTGAGAAAATTCAGCTATTGCATGATAAACACGGTTTTGGGTGCAAAACTGATGAGATGATAGCCATTTCATATAGTGCAGTTAATAGTTATATCCTGTTGACTGATGATATGAGTATTTCTAAAATCAGTTATAGCGAAGGAGTGATGACCTACAGTTATAATGAAATTTTGGAGCTAGTTCTAGATGTAGAATTTATAAATGAAGAATTAATTGACATAAAAAAATCAGGTAGAAAGCCTACCTGACTTGTAATATTTGCAGAGCTCATGGATTGATGGATCCACGAGGTTCTTTTTTAGTGCAATTCAAAAGTACCATATTCTGCGAATATTTCAAAGTAGGCACCTTCTCTTGGTTTCAAACCATAACGCAGAGCTCCATCTATTTAATTGATTGAATTTCAGTACACCACTCCTAAAACCTAAAGGATTGTCCAAGGGAGTGAAGCGCATTTTGACCTGAGAGGTTATAAATGATGGGCTTTTTTTTATTCAATTAAATAGATACTAAAATGTCTTTAATAAAGAGCGAGGAGAAAACCTCCAAAGAAAAATCATACAAAGTACTTGTTGATGGTGACAAGTTTGAGTTCAAAAAGTCAGTTGTAACTGGTGAGGAGATTCTGATAAAAGTCGGGAAAACTCCACCTGAGTGTCATACACTTTATCAAAAGCTGAAAGGCTGTGACTTTGAAAAGATAAGTCTTGACGAAATGGTTGATTTGGCTAACCCTGGAATTGAAAGATTCACGGTTAAACCTCCTGAAGTATTTCATTATACGCTGGACGAAGAACCTGAAACTACAGATGGTAAGAGTCTATCAGCAAATCAGATTCTACAAAACGGAGGAATTGAACCTGTAGAGGATTACTACCTAATTGAGATTGATAATTCTGGAAGTGAGATTTCTCACAAGGATAATCCAGAGGCACCAATTGAGATGAAGTGTCCCGGTTCAAAGTTTGTTTCAGTTTTTAGAGGCGAAATGCCAGTTTCATAATCATGGGAAGAACTGAATTTATTGAACAGTTGAAGGCTCTTGGGTATAGTACCCAAGAGCTCTCACATGGAATGATTGGAATTAAATATATTGTTCCAGTTGGCAAGAATTCTGGTAAGTCAGTTGAACTAGCTCTACAGCCACCAGGTGATTTTCCAATGAATTGTCCACCTGGACCACATTTCAATTCGTCTGGAGTTTCAGGTTGGATTGAGCCCAACAGGAACATCCATGCAAGTCCACTTGGAGCTGGATGGCGCTACTGGAGTCGTCCTTTTCCAGATTGGAATCGAACACAAAAAACGGTGAAATCGTATTTTGCGCATCTTAAAAACCTTTTGGCAAGTATATGAAGGCGAGGTACAGTGTAGTAATACCTGATGACTATCATCAGGTATTACATAAACATCTTCTCCGTCTTGATGGTCGGGAAGATTTATGTTTTGCCACTTATAATCCGAGCTTCGGTTTAAATCGATTTTCTGGAATAATCTCATCAGTAATATTACCGGAGGCGGACGAACGAGAGGTTCATGGTAATGTGAGTTTCAAAGCAAATTACTTTGAAAGGGCAATTAGGGTGGCACGTTCCAGAAAAGAGGGGCTAGTATTTCTTCATTCTCACCCTGTTCCAGGATGGCAGGGTATGAGCCATGATGACATTGTAGCGGAAGAAAGAATGGCTCCTGCGACAAAGGCAGCTACAGGGTTTCCTTTGTTAGGTATGACAATTGGGACTGATCAAGCATGGAGTGCCAGGTTCTGGAATAAATCTCAAATTGAGAAGAGAAAATATGAAAGAAACTGGTGTGAAAGTGTAAGAGTTATCAGTGACAAGCTTTCTATAACATTCAATGATAATATGCTGATTCCATCTTTTGATGCTGGAAAGCAATTACGCACAATTTCGGCATGGGGTCAAAAGACTCAAGAGGATCTTTCACGTATGCGAATTGGAATAGTAGGATTGGGAAGTGTAGGAAGCATTGTTGCAGAAATTCTTGCTAGAACAGGGTTTTCAAAATTTGTTTTTATAGATTTCGATGTAGTTGAGGAGAAAAATCTTGATCGAACAGTCTTTCTTCGTGATGATGTTGGACGTGCAAAAGTCTTTGCCATGAAGGATGCGATATCCAGAGCCGCGACTTCACCAAGTTTGGACGTTCAATGTGTTGAATATAGTATTTGCGAAGAACGGGGATTTACTGCTTCGCTGGATTGTGATGTTCTATTCAGTTGTGTTGATAGACCTTGGCCTAGACAGGTGATAAATTTCATAAGCTATGGTCACTTGATTCCTGCAATTGATGGTGGAATTTTGGTTCGAAGCAATAAGAACAATACTCGGTTAATTGGGGCAGACTGGAAAGTTCATACGGTTGGATATGGGCGCCCTTGTCTAGAATGTCTTGGACAGTATAAGACGTCCAATGCAATTTTGGAAAAGGATGGCAAACTTGATGACCCTGGTTACTTGCAAGGGTTGGATAGGTCTCAGTTCCAAGAGGTTCATGAGAATGTATTTCCGTTCAGTAGCAATGTTGCATCACTTGAAGTATTACAGTTGCTAAGTCTCACGGTTGCGCCATCTGGCTTATCAAATATTGGGCAACAAACGGTCCATTTTGTGACAGGAGAGTTAGAGCGAGACAAGTCTCATAAGTGTGATGCTAACTGTTTCTTTCCTTCAGTTCAAGGTAAAGGTGATTCTGCTGGAATAGAAGTATTCAGTAAACATCCAATTGCTGAAAAAGCTAGAGAAGTACGAAAGTAGCATTCTAAGCTCTTTTGCAAGCCTTGGTTGTGCGTAGGTCAGCGAGGCTTGCAAATGTGCTTATTGTAGGATTGTTCCGTAAGGCGGACAATTAAATTTAAAGAATAACCCCTGATTGCGAGGGCTTTTTCACCAAGTATAAAGTGGGCTTGCAGGTTCATTATATTGGTAGAGTATACATGCGTGTAAATCTCTATGGTTTTGATACTGCTATGCCCCAATAGCTGTTGGAAATAGCGTAGATTGGTTCCATTTCCCAGTAGGTGTGTGGTAAAAGAATAAAGCATTGCATGCATTGGACTTACAATGCCAGCGCACGAATAAATGCCCTAGGTAGGCTTGTAGCTTAGCATTTGCTGCAATTTTATTTAAAATACTATAAAGCAAGTATGGATTTACACCATTTATAGTATTGTTGATTTTGTTCCATTCCGCCTACTTGCCCCCATGGATTGGATCACTTTCATCAAATGGAACGGCGTTGTATATGTGAGCTACTATGGAGCAAATCTCCTCGTAGATTATCTGCAAACCAAAAGAGCTTTCTCTCCAAAATCCTCCATTCATAAATATCGGGTATCAGGAATTGACCAGGAAGAACTCAAAAAGGTCAAAAGCTCTGATGTGTTATATATAGATAGGGAGAGTGAGGAAAAATACGTAGCTCACACCACAACCAAATCAAAAAACAATCCTAAAAGGAACATCCAATTCAATGCGCCCATCGAGCGCCAAGGCATGCCGATGGAAGAGTTTTTGAAATTTGCGGGGAAGTCTGGAAATGCAATCTTTCAACCTAATATATAACCATGAAAAAACCACTATTAACCACATTGCTTTCTTTGTCCATTGTTCAATCCCTATTGGCTCAGGGCGCCATTGGGATCGATGCCGCATCTTCTGAGATCGGCACGTATGTCGATCCTATAGCCAATTTCATTCTGATAATCGGCGCTGTTGTCGGATTGATCGGTGGTGTCAGGGTGTATATCAAATGGAATTCTGGCGACCAAGATGTACAGAAATCCATAATGGGTTGGTTTGGCTCGTGCATATTTCTGGTAATCGTCGGCATAGTCATCAAAGCCTTTTTTGGCATTTCGTGATGGTTGAGGTGTTCAATGTTTACAAGGGGCTACAAAAACCCCTAGTTTTTAAAATGTTCAAAGGAAAATTCATCTATTGGGGTCTCGGTTCCATTGTCATTGGATTGCTGCTCTGCATGGCGATTTCATCTACTGTTAACCTATTTATTGGGATTGCAGCACTGGTAGTTATTACTGGCGGTGGTCTAGTGCTAACGGCTTTGAACCAACGAAAGGGGCTCAGCAGCAAGTCAAAATTCATAGGCATTTGTATTCTTCAAACTTTATTTCAGAAAAATGACCAAAATTAAAAGCTTCGAAATGCCATATATCGGGATTGATACGGATAAATACGGCATCATTTATAGTGAAAATGGTGATTACTCAGCAGTCATTCAAATCAATAATCCTGTCGAGCAGATGTGCGCCAACTATGACTCCTACCGTTCTGCTCATCAACTTTTTGATAATATCATCAAAACACTGGGGTCTGGTTTTACGATTCAAAAACAGGATGTGTTCATAAAAAGAGAAT
Source organism: Bacteroidia bacterium (assembly GCA_030426345.1). Classification (GTDB taxonomy): domain Bacteria; phylum Bacteroidota; class Bacteroidia; order Cytophagales; family Cyclobacteriaceae; genus JAAUQL01. The sequence goes on along the minus strand of JAUHYU010000021.1, from coordinate 15,590 downwards.
TTAAAAGCGGGGAACATGCTGATTTTCTGAGTCGGAAATATTTCGAAAATTTCTCCGGTAGAGAATATAGTGATCTTATTACATACCTCGTCATTACTAAAAGTGCCAAAAAATCCATGTTCTTTAATTTTGAAGAACATCAACACGTGGGTTTCCATGAGAAGATTCAAAAAATCTACGACTTACTAAATAGCAAAAAGGCAAATCCAAGGATACTGAATGTAAAGGAGATAAAGCAATATGTAAAGCGGATGCTCGCCTTTAACTTTAAAGATGAGCAGTATTTTCTCGACAATATCAGTTGCAGCAATGAGTGCATATCTATTGGGGAAACCAAAGTAAAAAGCATTTCACTGGTGGATGTGGATGAGATTAATCTGCCCAATGCAGTAAAACCCTATACAGAGACGAAGGAATTTGGCTATCCATATCCCATGGATTTCATGGCCTTTTTAGACGATGTACCACACTATGATACCATCATATATAATCAGGTAATCACTATCCCACCTCAAAAAACAGAACTTAGCAAGCTGGAATCAAAACGGAAAAGGCATGAGGCCATCCCCGATCCGGCGAATAAAGTGGCAGTTAGGGATATTGATGATTTGCTTAATAATGCCGCCCAAGACAACCAATTATTGGTATATGCTCATTTCAAAATTATGGTTCAGGCGAAAGGAGCGCACTTCAACCAAACAACCAACTTCATAGAAAGTGCGCTCTTTAACCTGGGCATTACGCCCTCTAAAAATTCCTATAATCAGTTGGAGCTCTACCGGAGCAGCTTTCCTGGGAATACCGGGGAACTTAAATCATACGATAAATTTCTGACCACAGCGGATGCTGCTATTTGTTTTCTTTTCAAAGAAAGGAAAGCAGCGAACGAAAAATCGGGTTTTCAAATCCACTTGTCCAATCGCAAGGGAATTCCTATCGCAATCGATACACAGTTCAAGCCCATGCTGGAAAACAGAATCAACAACAGGAATATGTCCGTGTTGGGGCCTTCAGGATCGGGGAAGTCATTTTTCATGAACCATATCGTCAGGCAATACTTCCTACAGGATATGGATATAGTATTGATTGATACAGGCCACAGTTATTCGGGGCTGTGCCAGTATTATAACGGTAGGTACATCACCTATACAGATGAAACACCCATTACCATGAACCCCTTTAGGTTTGAGAAAACAGAATACAATGAAGAGAAAAAGGCATTCTTAAAATCAATTATCGGAGTTGCATGGAAGGGTGTTGATGGGAGTTTGAATCAAATTGAGGACAGTATTTTGTCCAATGTAATTCAGGCATATTACACAGATTTCTTTTCCCAGAACGCAACGATTAAGTCTTTGTCATTTGATTCATTTTATCAATTTTCCTGTGAACGGATAGAAAAGTTAATGGAGGAAGAATCTATTCATTTTGACCTTCAATCCTACAGATTTATTCTAAAGAAATTTTTCAAAGGAGGTGAATACGAACATATCCTGAACAATGATCTGGATACCACATTGTTTGATGAGCGATTTATTGTATTTGAAATCGATGCCATCAAAGAACATAAAATCCTATTTCCGATTACAACACTCATTATCATGGATGTATTTCTTCAAAAGATGCGCCTTAAAAAGAACCGGAAAGCATTGATCATAGAAGAAGCCTGGAAAGCCATAGCCTCGCCAATGATGGCCGGCTACATACTGTATCTATATAAAACTGTCAGGAAGTTTAATGGATTTGCCACTGTTGTTACCCAAGAACTGGACGATATCATCAATAACCCTATTGTCAAAGACAGCATCATCAATAACTCTGACACCATCGCGCTACTTGATCAGACAAAATTCAAAGATAACTATGATCAGGTTGCGAAGCTGCTTTCCATCAATGAGGTGGAGCGGAGAAAAATCTTCACCCTCAACAATATGGACAATAAGGAAGGCCGAGGTAGGTTCAAGGAAGTCTATATCAAGCGGGGAAGTTATGGTGAAGTATATGGGGTTGAAGTTTCCCTGTATGAATATCTGATCTATACGACCGAGCGATCAGAAAAAGAGGCCATCAACTATTACCTAAACCGCTTTAAAGATATCGAACCAGGCTTGACTGCCTTTGTCGAAGATTTGGAGAACTCTGGCCTTGACCTTCCCAATTTTTGTAATCACATCAACCAACTACAGCAATATTATGCTAATAAATAAAACGAATTTAAAAGTCATCTTATGGATTTTGGCCCTATTTCTTGTGAATATACCTAGTCAAGGGCAGCAAGTCGTAATTGACCCGGCAGTGATCTCAACGCTTGTCATCAACCATAAAGCGCAACAAAGTGTACTGAAAGATATCAAAGAAAAGGAAGGGGCAATTGCCACAGCACAAACAACCATTGCTACTCAAATGGCTGTGATCAAAGAGCTAAAGCAAAAGGTCTATAATTCCATGAAAGATGTTTCGGCGATTGTGCAGAATTCAAAGAGCATCATTTACGCCACCGATATTGTCAAGGATATTGGTAAATATCAAAAAAAGATAGTGGAATTGGCAAATGACGATCCTGCTCTAACCATCATTGCTTTAAAGGCAGAAGCTGAGCTCGTGTCCAGGACAGCCGACTTATTTACCTTCATTTATACGACAGCGAGCATTGGGGGTGATTTCAACCTGATGGACAACAAGCAGCGATTGGATATCATCCGGCATGTCGTGAATGAATTGAGGGTCATGAGGGGGATGGCTTATGGGATATCTCGAAGAATGGCGGTAGCAAAAAGAGCCGGAGTGCTCAAAACCATGAATCCATTTAATCTGAACTATCCAAATTCCGGAGAAGCCATTGTTTCATCCTTAATCGAAGAAATACGATGAGGGGAATCATTTTATTGATCTTTATTCTACTGGCCAATGCGCCATCTAAAGGACAAGGTGTTAGGAAGGTAAAGGACAAGTACGTGCAAAGACAGCTTGAAAATATGGTCATCATGCGCTGGGGTGGCTTTAAGCCCAAATGGTACTACATCCTTTTTCACAATAAATACAGGAAAGGCCCAGACCGTAGGACAATACTTCAATTGGCGCCAACCAATGCAGCAGTTCGTCTAACAGAAACTAAGAGCAAAGAGGAGCAGGAAGATGTTAAGTCAATGTATGAGCAGCAAAGTTGGGATGCGCTCAATCGAGCTTCTGAACTTCACTATCATCTTCATTTCAAAAAGATATTTGATGGATTAAACAAGGATATAAATAACCTGAAACTGAAAGCGGTCAGTCTCAAATCAGCCCCTTCTGCAGTACTATCTTTCGAGCAGGAGCAGGAAAGGCTCAATGGGGAGATAGACATAATCCGCAAGGGCTGGCTGGAAAAAGGAGACAGTGCTGAAGCCATGAAGTGGGTTGAAAATGATTTTAGAACATTAAAAATCAGTCTTATCAAGTTTGTCCATCTTCAAGCCATTGGGCAAAAATACCAAAACATTCAGCCATAGATTATGCGCAATATCATCGACCAATACATGCTTGAATTATTCAGGGGATTGTTCCTGGCTTTGCGGGATCACCTATCTGTATTTACCAACGATGCGCAGGCGCTTTGCGCCATATTTATGTTGCTGTATTTTGGGATCAAAAGTTACGGCATGATATCCGGAGATGAACGCCTGGAGATCATGTCTCTTTTGAGACCATTTGCCATAGCGTTGGTCATCATGCTTTGGGGACCTTTTGTAGATATGATCAATTATCCAATTGAGGTGGTGACCGATAAAAGTCAGGCCTTGTTCAATGATCGGATTGCTGCAGTAGATGCGACTTCGCAAAAGCGCATGACACTGATCGATGACGTGGCAAAAAAGCTGATTGAGTCCAGTGCCGAATTGGAGGAAGTGCAGCAAGGATCAAATGATAATTCTTGGTATGAGACCCTAGGCATTGATTTCAATGTGCTGTTCGATCAAATGAAAGGCTACTTCATTTTGATCATGGCGAAATTTCGATTTTTCTTTTTGCAAGTCATAGAATTTCTGGTGATCAGCATTTTTCAGGTTTGTTCATACTTGATCTTTTTCCTACAGATCATATTTGCCGGGATATTGATCATCTTAGGACCGTTTTCATTTGCATTCAGTGTCTTGCCGGGTTTTCGTGACTCCTACATCTACTGGCTGGCCAAGTACATTTCTGTGAGTTTATATGCTGCCATTGGCTATATCATCATGGGTTTGTCCATGGTGTTGGTGCAGTATGGAATGGAGCGGGAAATTGAACTGCTCCAATTTGTCTTAAACAATGAAGCAGCATTTATACTGTATGTTTCCCATAACGACGGAGGGTCCAATTTTTTCATAGTTACCCTGTTGATCGGAGGACTGGCCATGTTGTGCATTCCTGTGATCAGTACTTGGATCATTTCTACCTCGGGTGTAGGAAATGCCTTGAGCACATTGGGTAGAGGCGCAACCAGATCAATGAGATTATTTAGATAAAATTATGCTGATAAAAAATATAGAACAGAAAATGAAATTGACTTTGATCGCATCTCTGGGATCATTTGTCACAGCACTCTTGATTACGGGAGGTGCGTTGTACTATTCCTTCAATATTATAACCCAAAGTAGGAAGGATATCTACGTGTTGGATGGGAATATTCCAGTATTGGTGCGGCAAACCAATATGGACGTGAACCGGGAAGTAGAATATAAATCCCATGTTAATTTTTTTCATTTGCTCTTTTTCACGTTGCCGCCAGATGATGAATTCATGAAAAACAACATCGCCAAATCCATGTATCTGATCGATGAATCTGGATTGACGGAGTACAATAACCTCAAGGAAAAAGGGTATTATAATGCGATATTGGCCAGCTCCGCATCATTGAGCATTCAGACTGATTCTATCCAAATCAATTTGGATGAGCAGACCTTTTCTTACTACGGCATACAGCGGATAGAGCGGGAAACTTCCATTCTAAAGAGACAACTGATCACCACCGGTAGTTTCAAGGACGTACAGCGTTCGGGAAATAATCCGCATGGTTGTTTGATCACCAACTGGAAAACTGTTTTGAACAAAGATCTGGATTCCATCACCAAAAGCAGGTTTTAGATGATAAAGCTCAATTCATTCAACAGTCAAAAGAATCCAATACGCATTTTGGTAGCTATGCTCATCATTTTATGCTTGGGTAGTTTTCTGGTTTTTTACAATAGTATTAAAGGCAGGGGTAAGCGTGTGAAGTTTGAGATGGTAGCATTCAAAGATAGTTTGCTGACGAGACGCTCTTCTGCCAAAAAATCATTGTCGCTTTCAAGGTTTATGGAGTTGTATCAGGAGAAGCAGTTGCTGAAATCATTGCAGCAAAAGGACAGCTTGGATCAAAAAGACATCTTGGCCATAAAAGAAATCGACCAAAAACTAAACAACCTATTGAATGAAAAAGATTAGACTGTCCCGCCCAAAATATATCATTCCACTAATTCTGATTCCTTTTAACGCATTTCTGTTTTATATGGTCAAAGACAATATTGATCAAGAGAAATCTGAGATCACACCAAAGGAAGAAATTGAGGCCATCAATACACACATCCCTATGCCCAATCTGGAAAAGCGGCCACTGAAAAGCAAGTTCGAATCCTTTAAGGAAACTTATAAATATAGCCGCGATTTTACGGCCATGAAGGAAATTGATAGGAGAGAGGAGCTAGAGCAGATCATTTCCCCTAAATCTGATCCTGTGTTTGTCACGGCAGATGAAACCGAAATGCCGGATGTGGAAACAGATTTCATGGCCAGCGTCTCTAGAAGGACAAAGAGCTTTTCTAATCCCATACAAAAACCAAAAACTGTGAAGCCAACTGAAACGGATTATGATATAGAAATGAAGCTCTTCAAAGATCAAATGAAATACATCGATAGCTTGAGTAATGCAGCCGTTGAGGCCAATCACTATGAGAGATTATCTATCGAAGACACGACGAAAAAGCTTTCTACCTCGGCAGACAGGCAAAAAACCATGCGTATCAAGCATGAAGGCAGGGAAATTGTCAAGGTCTTAAAGACAGACAACAAGCAATCATCTTTATTTAATACCATCAAACCATGGAAAAAAGACCGATTTATCCAGGCAATCATCGATGAGGATATCAAGGTGCAAATAGGCAGCAGGGTGCGGATTCGATTGTTGGATGATATTTATGCTGGAGAGCAATTGATTGAGAAAGGAAATTACCTGTTTGGCATTGTTTCCTCGTTCAAACCGCAGCGCATTGGCATTACTATCTCCTCAGTTGTGTTGGATGATCAGATCATAAATGTAAACCTGAATGTCTTTGACAATGATGGGTTGCCGGGACTATATGTACCTGCATCGCAATTCCGAGAATTTACCAAGGAGCTGGCTTCCAATTCAGTCAATAGCCAAAGTTTTCAATTCAATGGTTCGCCAGAAAATCAATCTGAAATGCTGTATGGTTTGGCTGAAAAAGCCTTTTCCACCACCACACAATCCGTAGGAAAAGCATTGCGAAAGAACAAAGCCAAACTGAAATACAACACCATTTTACACTTGGTCAACGCTAACGAAAACAACTAACTGCCATGAAATACAAACTGTTTATCTTCATTATTTTGACCTGCCATTTCCATTTGATCGCTCAAGACCAAGACTTGAAAACGGTCTTTGTAAATGAAAATGTCTCAACACATTTCGTTTGTTCTGAGCCCGTTCAGTATGTGGACATCAGCACCGACCATGTAGTGGGTGATATCCCAATCTCCAATATGGTACGTATAAAGCCCAAAAAATCCATGCTTACTGGACAGACAGGCATGAAATCTGAGTTGGGAGTGGTGACCATCGTGGCCGAACAATATATGATCCAATATAAAATGGAATATGTTGAGCCGGGCAAAGCAGACAAAAAATTACTTATTGAACAGACTGATGGAGTCGGCTTGATGTTTCCGGAAATGAAGCTCACCCACAAGCAGATGATATCGTTTTCAACCAAGGTGCTGGAAACAAGTATTATTATACCAAGAGAAAGAAACTATGCCAATGGCATTGAAGCCAGGTTAAATCAGATTTATACCATTGGGGACTATTATTTTCTGGATCTAACCATCATAAACAAAACAAAAATCTCTTATGACATTGATCAATTTAGGTTCAAGATCGAGGACAAGAAAATCACCAAGGCTACCAATGTGCAGTCAATAGAGATTGAGCCGGAATTTCAATACCATCACCAAAAAAGTTTCCAGAAGCACTATAGGAATGTATTTGTGTTCAGGAAATTTACCTATCCGAACAAGAAGGTTTTTAGCATTGAATTAACAGAAAAGCAGATTTCAGGTAGAAACCTCGCTTTGCAGATTGACTACAGAGACGTACTTAGTGCGGATACATTTTAGTTCTCGGACATTGTGCCGAGATCTTTTCCCATATATCATTACTAACCTATTAATAGACTCCGCAACAAGTGTGGGGATAAGCAATGGAAGAATCACGTGACCTCCAAAAACTCTATTCCTTTTTTCAGGGCATTATTTACCTGTCTATTTTCATGGAAATTGCCGTCATTATCTTCATGGTAAAAGACATGTTTCCGCCTGTTGTTGACAGCTTGGTGTTAAGGTTAAGTACGTTAGCCCTTTACCAAAAAATCATTTACAGCAAACTCACTACCTTCTTCTTGATTATGATGGTGGCTATCGGGACTAAGGCTAGAAAAGACGTCGAACTGAATGCGACAAAGCATATCATGTTGCCGCTGATCATTGGTTTTCTTTTATTTTTCGGGGCAATTTTGTTTTACCAATATGAAATAGGTATTTATGTATTTAACAAGATAACCCTATTCGATCTTGGCTATATCTCATTTTCTTTCATTGGTGCTATGCTGATTCATATTGCATTGGATAATGTTTCCAAACGGATCAAATCCAATCTATTGCAGGACAGGTTCAATGTGGAGAATGAATCTTTTGAACAGTCCAAAAAGCCAATAAGGAATGCATATTCCATCAATATTCCTATGCGTTTTTATTTTAATCGGAAGCATCAAAAAGGCTGGTTGAATATTACCAATCCCTTCAGGGCAACTTTGTTGATTGGTACGCCCGGATCTGGGAAGACCTTTTCTATAATCATCCCATATATCAAGCAGCATTTAGCCAAGGGGTTTTCCATGATGGTGTATGATTTCAAATATCCCGACTTAGCCAAGGTGACATATAACCATTATTTGAAACAAAAAAAGGTCTTGAAAAGCCATCAGTTTCATATGATCAATTTAAACCAGTTGGAGCATAGCAGAAGGATCAATCCACTTAAACCGGAATACATATCAACATTGGCCGATGCGTCGGAAACGGCAGAAGCCCTGATAGAAGCCCTTCGCAAAACCAGCCGAACATCAGGGGCAGATCAATTTTTCAGTCAGTCGGCGATCAATTTCTTGGCCAGTGTCATATACTTTTTCAGCAGGCATGCCAATGGCAAATATGCTACGCTTGCACATGTCTTGTCTTTTTTGAACCATGATTATCAATCCATTTTCAAGGTGTTGTTTTCTGAAATGGAACTCGAAAGCCTGCTTTCTCCATTCAAAAGTGCTTTTGATCAAAAGGCCTTTGATCAACTGGAAGGTCAGGTGGGCACGTTGAAAATTAATTTGTCTCGACTGGCAACCAAAGAAACCTATTGGGTGTTTTCCAGTGATGATTTCGATTTGAAAATCAGCGATCCAAACAATCCCTCCATATTGGTGATGGCCAACGACCCTGACACACAAAGCATTAATAGTGCCTGCTATTCCGTGATTATGAATCGTTTGATCCGCTTGATCAATAAAAAGGGAAACTTGCCTACTTCCCTGATCGTGGATGAAGTGCCGACTTTATACATTCATAAAATAGAAAACCTCATAGCCACAGCGAGGAGTAACCGTGTGTCTGTATTGATGGGGCTACAGGAATTGCCACAATTTCGGCAACAATATGGCAAGGAAACTTCTGATACCATTTGTGCAGTAGCTGCAAATGTCATTTCGGGATCTGCCAGAAATAAGGAAACCCTTGACTGGCTGGAAAAGCTATTTGGTAAGGTTAGGCAGTTGCGTAGTGGCTTAAGCATTGACCGGACAAAGACCTCAATCACCATGAATGAATACATGGACAACCTGATTCCCGGATCAAAGATTGCAGCTTTGAGTGCAGGTGAGATAGTGGCACAAATCGGCAGAGAAACCACAGATCAAAAATCCAATCTAAGTACCTACCGCTGCAAAATCGACATCAATCCTAGAAAGGCCGATAAGGAGACTGAGAGGTATAAAGACCTGCCTAAGTATTATGACTTTGGCAATAAAGAAGAAAAGGAAAAGATTCTCCGCGATAACCTATTTAAGATAAACCAGGAAGTGGCCGAGGTCATTGCTTCATTTTCATGATACGGGATAGTAATGGGCATTATCTTTTTCTATTATCTTTATGTCCATGGAAATTACATTGAAATTGCTCGGAGGAAGATTGAAGGAAATGCGCAAGGCCATGGGCATGTTGCAGGGAGATGTTGCCAAACATTTGGATGTAAATCAAAATGCCATTTCGCGCATTGAAAACGGTGCTGGTGGTGGGATTTCAGTGCTGCTTAGTCTTATCAATTACTACAGCGATTTTTACATGGTGGAGCATATCCTCTCTCCTAAGTTTGAAGTCGTTCGGAGATCTGATGCAGTACCTCCTTTGGAAAGTGTAGCCATTGAGCGATTGAAGCTATGGAAGGAAGAATTCAATGTTGAGGTAGAGCAGATCATTCATTTGTTGGGGGAGGGGTAATAAGCAAATTGCAATCGACTCACTTCCTGAGATCATTCTGAATTCGATCTTTCAAATATTTATAATTTAAGTAGAGTTTAATATTGTCAGTCATTATATGTTGATTTTGGCTGGATAACGCAGAAAACGATAGAAGGATTCCATTCTTCTATTGAGAAATGCAATAAAGGATTCCTATGATATAGTTTCTTAGTTATTGAAGTTCTTAAAAAAGGAGTACCTCCGATAGCCGGGTAAGATAATTTATTGATCACTGTTCATTTTGGGATTATTAATTATTAGATATTTAATTGAAAATTATGAAATTCTCATAAAATTGGAGTTTTTCACAGATTAGAAATTAAACGTGGTTAAAGATTAACACAGCGGTTAAATTTGGTTTGTAAAAAAGCACAGTTAATAATTGAAAGAGTTGAATGACTAAGGAATATCAAATAGAAAAAAATCTAATTGAGCAGCTTAAAGAGCTGAAATACGCCTATCGACCTGATATAATCGACAGGAAATCACTTGAGCAGAACTTCAAAACCAAATTCGAGGCATTGAACCGTATACGCTTATCGGAAAGCGAATTTCTACGCTTACGGGAAGAAATTATAGAACCTGATGTTTTTGCTGCCTCCAAGAAACTACGAGAAAAACAGTATTTCCAACGAGAAGATGGAACACCACTTCATTATACGCTGGTAAATATCAAAGATTGGTGCAAAAACGATTATGAGGTCGTCAGTCAATTAAGAATCAACACAGAAAACAGTCATCAACGGTATGACATTATCCTGCTTATAAATGGCTTGCCTGTTGTACAAATTGAACTGAAGAAACTGGATGTTTCACACCGTAAGGCCATGCAGCAAATAGTGGATTATAAGAATTATCCGGGCAATGGCTATACAAATACTTTGATGTGCTATATGCAATTGTATATTGTGAGCAATGGCACGCGAACTATCTACTTCTCCAACAATAAAAATCAACATTTTCAATTCAATGCAGATGAGCAATTCTTACCTGTTTATGAATTGGCTGATGTAGACAATAAGAAGATAAATCGACTGGATTTGTTTTCTGAAAAATTTCTGACCAAGTGTACACTTGGGGAAATGATAAGCAAATACATGGTGCTGGTGGAAAGTGAGCAGAAATTGCTTGTCATGCGGCCTTATCAGATTTATGCTGTAAAATCGATTGTGGATTGCATTAAGGATAATCGAGGAAACGGTTATATCTGGCACACTACAGGAAGTGGCAAAACTTTGACTTCTTTCAAAGCTTCCACGCTTCTTAAAGACAATGCAGACATTGAAAAATGTTTGTTTGTAGTAGACCGAAAAGACCTTGACCGTCAAACCCGTGAGGAGTTCAATAAATTTCAGGAAGGCAGTGTAGAAGAAAACACGAATACTGAAACTTTGGTAAGACGATTACTGTCTACCGACTATGCGGACAAGGTAATTGTTACTACCATTCAAAAATTAGGTCTTGCACTTGATGGAACTAACAAGAAAAATTACAAAGAGCGTTTGGAACCATTGAGCGACAAACGAATAGTTTTCATTTTTGACGAGTGCCACCGTTCGCAGTTTGGAGAGAATCATAAAGCAATTAATGAGTTTTTTCCAAATGCTCAATTGTTTGGATTTACAGGTACACCCATCTTCGAAGGAAATGCAACCTATTATGAAGTTAATGGAGAAGAGAAAACGCTCAAAACCACTCAGAGCATTTTTGAACATGAATTACCAAAATATACGATTACACATGCCATAGAGGATAAAAATGTCTTAAAGTTTCATATCGATTACTTTAAAGGCGATGGCACTGTAAATCCAAAACCAGGTGAAGCGATTGCACAACAAGCCGTGGTAGAAGCAATTATCGAAAAACATGATGCGGCCACCAACCAACGGAAATTCAACGCGGTGCTAGCAACTGCCTCTATCAATAATGCGATAGAATATTACCGCATATTCAAGTCAGTTCAAATACAAAAATCAGCAGAAGACCCTGATTTTGTTCCGCTCAATATTGCCTGTGTATTTTCTCCTCCTACTCAGTTGATTGCTAAAGATGGCGACCAACAAAGTCAAAAGAATGCGGCAGACATCAAACAGCTTCAGGAAGACTTAGCTCAGGAAAAGGAAGACAACAAAAAGAATCCAGAAGAAAAGAAAAAGGCTTTGATCGAGATTATTGCCGATTACAATAAGCAGTTTGGCACTAATCACGACATCAACAATTTTGATATATACTATCAGGACATACAAAGACGAATCAAAGACCAGAAATTCACCAATAAAGATTATCCGCATAAAAACAAGATTGATCTGACAATTGTGGTAGATATGCTGCTCACTGGTTTTGATTCTAAATATCTGAACACCTTGTATGTGGACAAGAAACTGAAATATCACGGATTGATTCAGGCATTTTCCCGAACCAACCGGGTACTGAACGATACAAAACCCTATGGTAATATTCTTGATTTCCGTTCGCAGCAGGAAGCAGTAAACCAAGCCATCACGCTATTTTCAGGTGAAGAAGAAGGTAGTAAAGCTAAAGAAATCTGGATGGTAGATCCAGCTCCTGTAGTCATTGACCAATACGAAAAAGCAGTAGAAGCTTTAGGGGATTTTATGCAGGAACACAATTTGGTAAGCGAACCACAAGAAGTATACAACTTGCGTGGCGATGCTGCAAAAATTGCCTTTGTGAAAAACTTTAAGGAAGTACAGCGACTCAAAACCCAACTCGACCAATACACTGATTTGGATGAAGAGCAGCAAGAAACGATTGAAGCGATTCTGCCTAGGGACTACTTACAGGAATTTAGAAGTTCTTACATCGAAACCGCCAAAAAACTACGAGAAATACAGCAAAAAGAGGGTGATGATGCACCCGAAAATATTCAGCAACTCGATTTTGAGTTTGTTCTCTTTGCCTCTGCGGTGATTGATTACGATTATATCATGAGCCTGATTGCCGATAGCACACAGCAAAAGCCTTCTAGGCAAAAAATGACCAAGTCACAGGTCATTAGTTTGTTGAAATCTAACGCTAACCTGATGGAAGAAGAAGAAGACTTAACCGACTATATCAATCAGATAGACTGGACGAGAGGACAAACTGCTGACAAGCTAAAACAAAACTTTGAAACCTTTAAAGTAGAGAAATACGACAAAGAACTAGCTGTTATTGCCAATGCAAATGGTTTGAAAACAGCAGACTTAAAAGCATTTGTAGAACAGATTATGAGCCGAATGATTTTTGACGGTGAAAAACTCACCGACCTCATGGAGCCTTTGGAACTCGGCTGGAAACAACGCAGCAAAGCTGAAACTACACTTATGAACGATTTAGTGCCTCAGTTAAAAAAACTAGCCGATGGGCGTGAAATTTCAGGATTAGCAGCTTATGAGTAAGGTGAAGAAAATAATACCTGAATTGCGTTTTCCTGAGTTTGTGAATGAGGGTGATTGGGATGAAAAAACTTTGGAGGAAGTTGCATCATTTACAAAGGGGAGAGGCGTATCAAAAACCGATATTGTTGTAAATGGAAAGTTGCCTTGTATTAGATATGGAGAACTTTATACCCACTATAAAGAAACAATAAGAGATATTAAATCATATACAAATTTAGACGCCAATGATTTGGTTTTAAGTGAGGGTAATGATGTGATTATCCCAGCATCTGGAGAAACTCAAATTGATATTGCAACTGCTTCTTGTGTTCTGGAAGCAGGAATTGCTCTCGGAGGTGATTTGAATATCATCAGAACAAAGATTAACGGGGTTTTTCTAGCTTACTATTTAAGCAATGCTAAGAAAAAAGATATTGCAAGAATGGCTCAAGGAATTGCAGTTGTTCATCTATATCCCAATCAGCTAAAGACATTATCAATAAATATTCCCAAACCCCAAGAACAACAAAAAATCGCTTCATGCCTTTCTTCCTTAGATGAACTGATAACTGCCCACAGCGATAAGCTGGAAGCCCTCAAAGACCACAAAAAAGGCTTGATGCAAAACCTTTTTCCGCAAGAAGGGGAAACCGTACCTAATGTGAGGTTTCGGGAGTTTGAAGGTGATGGGGATTGGGTGGAGAAGGAGCTTGGAAATGAAGAAGTTTCGTCTTTTGTTAATAGTAAGATTGATAGTCAAAAATTGAATCTAAAGAATTATTTCAGCACAGATAATATGCTGCCTGATTATGGAGGAATTAAGAATGCAACCAAACTTCCGACAACTGGTAGAGTCACGAAATTTACAAAAGGTGATATATTAATCTCTAACATTCGACCTTATTTAAAAAAAGTGTGGAAATCGGATAGAAATGGGGGTGCTTCTAATGACGTTCTAGTTTTCCGAGCAGGTTCAGAAGTCACGAGTGATTTCTTAGAGACTATTCTAAAAAATGATGCATTCATTAATTATGTGATGCAAAGTGCTAAAGGGGTAAAAATGCCACGTGGTGATAAAGATTCCATGCAGAAATACCCAACACGGGTTCCCAAACCCCAAGAACAACAAAAAATAGCTTCCTGCCTTTCGGCTGTGGATGAATTAATCAATGCGCAAGCAGATAAAATCGAGCAATTGCAACAACATAAAAAAGGTTTGATGCAGGGCTTGTTTCCTAAAATTGGAAGTTAAGAGATGGCAACAACAAACTTTAATAACCTTACGGAAGTAGTTTCCGAATTCCGAAAATATCTCACAGGAGATCATAGAACGCTAAAGGATGTGATTCTTTTCTATGCATACAACGGAACTGGAAAGACGAGATTATCTATGGAATTCAAGGAAATGGGCAAGTCGATTAATCCGCCAAGAGACACTTTGTACTTCAATGCTTTCACCGAAGATTTATTCTATTGGGATAATGACCTAGATAGTGATGAACATAGAGTATTATTACTCAACAAGAATTCTCAGTTTTTTGGTGGGATTGAGAATTTAGATATTGACAATAAAATTCGTCCGATACTGCATAATTATAGCGACTTCAATTTTGTGACAGACTTTAATTATGTGAAACCCTCAGATGTTGGTGAAGAGAATCCTGAAACATTCTGGGCTGTCAGATTTCTAAGAGAAGAACTGGTTGATGGAACTTCACAGAATGTTGAAAACATTAAAATATCCCGAGGTGAAGAAAATCTCTTTATCTGGTGTTTTTTCCTGGCAATCTATCAATTGGCAATTGATGGTGCTGAAGGTTATGATTGGGTAAAATACGTCTACATTGATGACCCCATTTCTTCACTGGACGAAAATAATGCCATCGCATTAGCATGTGGTTTAGCTACAATAATCGAAGGTGGAATATATATGGAAATCGAGGAGGCTGGAGAGAAAAAGAAAGTTGAAAGAGAGAGAAAGGTCAAAGTAATCTTGTCAACACACCACAGCCTTTTCTTTAATGTTATGTACAATGAAATAAAGCTGAAACGGAAAACATTTTTCCTTCATCCAAATGGCTCGCTTGCTTACAAATTACAGGACACAGATGATACCCCGTTTTTTCATCACATAGCCTTGTTGAGTGAATTGGATAAGGTTTCCAAATCTGAAGTGATTCATACTTACCATTTCAATGGATTACGAACAGTTATGGAAAAAGCAGTAAGCTTCTTCGGCTATGACAAAATTGATAAAGTAATCCATGGATTAGAGGATGAAGTATTATTTCATAGAGCAGTTCAGCTGCTTAGTCATGGCAAGTATTCAATTTTTGCTCCCTCTCCAATGAC
>JAUHYU010000020.1 GCA_030426345.1 Bacteroidia bacterium | reverse complement strand
GCAAAATATCCGGGGCCAATGCCGTTGATTTGAATATTGTGTTTGGCCCACTCTGTCGCCATATTTTGCGTCAGCATTTTCAGGCCGCCTTTGGCTGCCGCATAAGCCCCGACAGTATTTCTACCCAGTTCACTCATCATTGAGCACATGTTGATGATCTTGCCGTTGCCACGCTCGATCATACCCTTAACGACATGCTTGGCCATGATAAATGGTGCGACAAGATCGATGTTGATCACTTGCGTGAAATCCTCCACACTCATTTCCTCCAAAGGAACCCGCTTGATGATCCCGGCATTATTGACCAAAATATCGATGAGACCAACTTCCTTTTCTATTTTGGCAATGCTCTCTATCACTTCCTTTTCATTCGACACATCGAACAAATATCCAGAAGCCTTAAGACCAGCATCTTGATATGTTTTCAGTGCTTCCTCCATCTTGGCTGGAGTATGGCCATTGATCACCAACCTAGCACCAGCTTTGCCCAAACCCATGGCGATCGACATTCCTAGTCCGTGTGTACCCCCGGTGATGAGGGCCGTTTTTCCTTTTAGGTCAAATAATTCCAAAGACATATCAATTATTTTAAGATGTCGATAACAGGGTCCATATCTGTAAATTCCATATTTTCACCACCCATCGACCAAATAAAGCTATAGTTGCTTGTGCCTGCTCCTGAGTGTATTGACCAGTTCGGCGAAATGACTGCCTCATGGTTTTTGACAAATAAATGTCTGGTTTCGTGTGGTTGCCCCATCAAGTGACATACCTTTTGGCCTTCCGGCAAATCAAAATAAAAATACACTTCCATACGTCGGTCGTGAACGTGAGGAGGGAAGGTGTTCCAAATACTGCCGATTTTTAATTCTGTAAAGCCCATCACCAATTGGCAACTTTTAATTCCATTTAAATGGATGTATTGAAAAATGGTCCGCTCGTTGCAGGTTTCCGGAGCGCCGAGTTCCACAGGATTAGCGTCTGATTTTGCTGCTTTCTGCGTTGGATAATTCTTATGGGCGGGAGTGGAATTGATATAAAACAATGCCGGCTCAGATGCAGACTCGCTGCTAAAAACAACTTCTTTATTTCCCAACCCAACATACAAACAGTCCTTATTCTCCATAGAATAATCTTTTCCATCTACAGCGACAGTTCCCGTGCCACCAATGTTGATAATTCCGATTTCACGCCTGTCGAGGAAATTTTCTTGCTTCGTATATTCATGGAAATTTGGCAGTTTTAGGCTCTTGTTTACTGGAGCTGCCCCAATCACGACCATTCTGTCATAATGTGAATAAACACCTTTGATCTCGTCTTTGATCATCAATTCCGGGATTAAAAAATTGGCCCTGAGTTGGGTGGTGTCAAAACCTTTGGCCTCATTTGGGCTACAAGCATATCTGTTTTCTAATGACATAGCATGGATTTTTTAGTGTTTCCTATATGTACAAATGTATCAATAGCATCCTTCTATGTAAAGGACTTTTAAGTCAAAAAGAGGGATTTATTATTAAATCCCTCTTTAATTTTGCATCAGGTATGCTTTGATGAAATCGTTCAAATCTCCATCAAGCACATTGAGTACATCTGATCTTTCTAAGCCAGTTCTGTTGTCTTTTGCCAATTTGTAAGGATGCAGCACATAGTTCCTGATCTGCGATCCGAAGTCGATTTTCATCTTGGAACTTTCAATAGCTGCCCGGGCTTCATTTTTCTTTTCGATTTCAATTTGATAAAGCCGTGATTTCAATAAGTTCATGGCTTTTTCCTTGTTTTGAAGCTGCGATCTCTCTTGTTGGCACTCGACAATCAATCCGGATGGAGCGTGCCTGAGCCGTACAGCGGTTTCTACCTTGTTTACATTTTGGCCTCCTGCTCCACCAGATCTAAAAGTATCCCAAGTAATATCTGCGGGGTTTACTTCTATCTGAATAGTATCGTCGATTTGCGGATACACATAAACAGAAGCAAAGGAAGTATGCCTTCGGCCTCCGGAATCAAATGGGGAAATCCGCACCAAGCGATGCACACCAATTTCAGATTTCAAATAACCATAGGCAAAGTCGCCCTCGATTTCCAAGGTTACCGACTTAATACCTGCAGTATCACCCGGGTTGTAGCTGAGCTGTCGAACCTTCATGTCATTCTTTTCTGCCCACATGATGTACATGCGCATCAACATTTCTGCCCAATCCTGACTTTCTGTTCCTCCGGCTCCGGGATTAATCTCCATCACAGCATTGAGCTGATCCTCTTCGCTGCTCAGCATTTTCCTGAACTCCAGATCTTCAAGCAATAACGTTGTTTTTGCAAACTCGCTGTCTATCTCGGATTCCTCAACTTCACCTTCAGTGTAAAATTCATATAGAGTTTCCAGATCTTCAAGAGCAGTATTTACTTCCGAAAAGCTATTGGTCCACAATTTCTTCGATTTTATGGCTTTCATCATCTTTTCGGCCTCTTTTGGGTCATCCCAAAACCCTGGTTGTGTTGTCAGTGCTTCTTCTTCTTCGATTTCTTTTATTTTCTTAGCGTAGTCAAAGATACCTCCCCAAGGCGCTAACACGAGCCTTCAAATCTTTCAATTGATCTGTTGTCATTATTAATAATTTAAATTCATATATCTGATCCGGTACTTACCGCCCAGCTTCACTTTTTTTTGCTTAACCAATTTCAGGATGGTGCCACCTGTAAAAATAAGTCCACCTGTCAACCAAACTCCTTCGTTAAAAGACGCATCTTCTCCGCGGACTACCACCTGATTGAACTGATCTATGGCTATGTATCCGATCCCAACTATTTGGGCATAAGAGCCAATGTTGCTCAAATCCATGCCACCAAAGCGATGACCTTTAATATTTACTTGAGCAATCTCACCATATTTTATTTGTTTATAATGAAATTCAATTGACGAATCATTTAGCGCAATAATGTGATCCGTCCTAAAAAAATCTTCCTCTGCTAGTTTATAACTTATCTTATCTCCCGAACTGTATTTTATTTGTTTGTTGGAAAGTGTTTTCTCTACCACTATATATTCCCTTTGCGCTGTGACACTTTGGACAATGCCCAATTGTAAAAATATAAGAATTAAGAATATGATTGGCGACCTTGCTGGCATGGTTGAAAATCCTTATCAGAAGGCCATAATAATCAATTATACAGTATAAATCCAGCCATGACGATCTTCTTTTTTACCAGTTTTTATTTGATCCAGCTCATCAAATATTCTAGTAGAAAAACTATCTGGTCCGGGAAGCGGGAGTGTATATTCCTTGTTGTCGTCAGCGATTACTTCGATCATGGCGATAGTAGCCGCAGTCCCTGTTCCGAATGCCTCGGTGATTTCCCCTTTCTCAAGGCTTTTAATAATTTCTTCTACTGAGATCGTACGCTCCTCAATGTCAACGCCCCATTCTTTGGCGATTTTCAATACACTGTCCCGAGTGATTCCTTTGAGCACGGTATCGCCTGTACCGGCAGTGATCAAGGTATTCCCTTTCATAAACATAATGTTCATGGTACCGGCCTCTTCGATATTTTGATGGGTAGCTCCATCTGTCCATATCAACTGATCATATCCATTTTCTTGCGCTATTTTTGCCGGGTAAAGCGAACCTGCATAGTTGCCTGCGGCCTTGGCATAACCCGTGCCTCCATGGACTGCACGACTATATTTCCGCTCTATTTTTACTTTTAGAGGTTTGGAATAATAAGGCCCTACCGGACAAGTAAAAATAATGAATTTGTATTTTTCTGATGGTTTGATACCTATATATTCGTCCACTGCAAAAATATAAGGCCGTATATACAAGGAGGTATTAGCCAGCCCCGGAATCCAGCCTTTGTCAATCTGCAATAACTCCGTAAGCCCTTCCATAAAAATATCCTTGGGTATTTTCGGGATGCACATCCGTTCTGCGGAAGCATTGATACGTTCAAAATTAATCTCGGGTCTAAAAATTGAGATTTCACCATTTTGCCCTTTGTAAGCTTTCATCCCTTCAAAAACGGATTGACCATAGTGGAATATGGAAGACCCGGGCATGAAACTCAAGGGAGCATAAGGAACTATCTTAAAGTTTTTCCATTCTCCATCAGAATAATCGGCCATAAACATATGGTCAGAAAAGACCTTGCCAAATTCAATTTGATTAAAGTTGACCAGGTCAAGTCTTGATTTTTCTGCAGGTTGAATTTTTATTTGTATGGTATTTGACATTGCAATTTGGCTGTAATAAAAACGGCTAGCAAAAGTAAGAAAATTCGGATCAACTTCTATGGTTTATCCTCGGGGTCGCCATGGAATTTCTTCGATTTTCAATTCTTGTCCTTGTTTTCTCGCCAAGACAAAAAGATAATCTGATAGTCTGTTTAGATATTTAATGACAATGTCCTCAACATTTTCGTGTCCGGACAGTGAAATGACCAACCGCTCCGCTCTTCGACAGACGGTTCGGGCGATATGTGTACTTGAAACAAGCTGATGTCCACCAGGGAGTATGAAATTTTTCATAGCGGGCAAGGAAGCATTCATGTCATCAATGGCATTTTCCAAAGCGAGAATATCCTCTTCCTCTAAATCAGGCTTAATGTCCTTGGTACGATCTGTTTCTGCGGCAAGAGAAGAGCCTATGGTGAATAATCTGGATTGAATAATCCGAAAGAATGAAACTCTCTCTTTGTCAGTATCTAGGTCGCCCACCATGCCGATAAAAGAATTGAGTTCATCAATTGTACCATATGCATTGATGCGTTCATGGTCTTTAGATACTCTTGTTCCTCCATACAAAGAGGTTTGGCCTTTGTCGCCTGTTTTGGTGTAAATCTTCATTGATAAAACTTGTTGAAAATGCTAACGATTAGAGCTCAAAATTGCCCTTATATTGACTCTTCGATTTTCGTACAAAGTTACAAATGAAACGTGGAAAAACCTGTTGGTCATCCATCAAAATTACTTTGACCTATTGGATTAGGCTAAACTGTTTGGCGCATTTTATCTGCCGTAAAAATATCATCGTTGATTTTATCTGTTTCTACTAAACCATCCCTCAGTCGGATAATGCGATGTGCATAATGTGCAATGTCATCCTCATGTGTTACCATGATAATGGTATTGCCGTTTTTATGCAGATTGTGAAATAAATCCATGATATCATAGGACGTTTTAGTATCCAAGTTTCCTGTCGGCTCATCAGCCAAAATGATACTTGGGTCGTTGACAAGTGCCCTCGCAATGGCTACACGTTGTCGCTGCCCACCAGAAAGTTCGTTGGGTTTGTGACTGGCTCGGTCTGCCAATCCTACACTTTCTAGGCTATCAAGGGCTTTTTCTGTTCTTTCGGCTTTGCCGTATCCTGCATAAATGAGCGGGAGTGCTACATTTTCAAGTGCGGTTGCTCGGGGCAATAAGTTGAAGGTCTGGAAAACAAATCCGATTTCTTTGTTACGGACATCTGCCAACTCGTCCTCAGTCATGTGGCTGACATTCTTATTGTTAAGGATGTACGTTCCAGCGGAAGGCGTGTCAAGACATCCGACAATATTCATCAAGGTGGATTTACCTGAACCGGATGGCCCCATAAAAGCAACATATTCCCCTTTTTTTATTTCCATGGTTATGGACTGCAAAGCATTTACTGTCTGGGTACCCATTTGATAAATTTTTGCAATCTCTGAAGTTTCTATTATCGTGCTCATGCAATGATTTGATTTACATAATTATTTCACTAAGCTAAGTCACAAGAAAATGTATTCATAAGTCAAAGTCAAATATTATTATTTGAACGGATATATACATGGATTTATAGCTATAATATCATGGATAAACAGTGGTTTTTGATATGGGATGATATCAGATATCCTGTTACATCAAATGTTCGTTGTAAATCTAACCGCCGATCTTGTAGGAAATCTGAATTTAACCAACTTAACTGAAACGATATTATGTGCTGTCTATAAGTTATTTTTAAGGATTTTATAATTTATGCAGTAAAGAGTTATATTAGTGCCCTAAATTTTTTGCATTCTAAAACCAATAAGGATACCCATCTCATGAATCAACATTATTTTAAATTTTCTGCGCTTTCCATAATTTGTTTTTTACTGGTGTCTGCGTGTTCCAATTTGCAAGATGAAAAATCCGGCAACCCTAAATTGGACAAGCTAAAATTACAACCGGGCTTCAAAGCTGAGCATCTTTTTAGCCCTTCGGAAAATGACATGGGTTCATGGGTTTCAATGGCTTTTGATAATAAAGGAAGGCTGATCACCTCCGATCAATATGGTACTTTGTATCGAATGGAAATTCAACCAATCGGATCCAAGTCCTTGACTCCGAAGATCGAAAAGTTAAAAATTCAGACCGATGATCCTGTGGCAGATTCCGTCATTCAAATGGGGTATGCGCAAGGATTGCTTTGGGCGCACAATAGCTTATATGTGATGATTAACCATCGCAGCAATGAGGATTTTGAAACAGGTAGCGGACTGTACCGATTGCAAGACAAGGATAACAATGATCAGTTCGACTCCATAACTCTATTGAAAAAATTGAATGGTGCGGGAGAGCACGGTCCACACAGCATCATTCTTGGGCCTGATGGAAATTCACTCTATGTTATTGCAGGAAACCATACCGACTTGCCAGAAATGGATGCCTATAGGTTGCCAAATGTGTGGCAAAATGATAATTTATTTCCATTACAAAAAGACCCAAGGGGTCATGCCAATGATCGTGGAGCACCTGCTGGATGGATTGCCAAAACAGATGCAGAAGGAAAACATTGGGAATTGATAAGTGCGGGATTCAGAAACCCGTTTGATATCGCCTTTAACCAACAAGGGGATCTGTTTACCTACGATTCGGATATGGAATGGGATATTGGTATGCCTTGGTATCGACCAACCAGGATTTGCCATGTAACTAGCGGAAGTGAGTTTGGCTGGCGTACGGGTGATGGTAAGTGGTCTCCGGCGTATCCGGATAATTTACCAGCTGTATTGAATATTGGTCAGGGATCACCTACCGGCGTAATGCACGGCAAAAGTGCCAAATTTCCCACGGTTTATAAAGATGCCTTGTTTGCATTTGACTGGAGTTTTGGGATTATATATGCCATACATCTAAAGCCCGAAGGAGCATCCTACGCTGCTACTAAGGAAGAATTTGCTTCGGGAATTCCATTGCCACTTACTGACGGCGTGATCGGCCCGGATGGTGCGATGTATTTTATGACTGGTGGTCGTCGTTTGGATTCTGATCTGTACAGGGTGTATTATGACGATGCAAATAATAGCACAGGGCAATCGGACTACACTGCTCCAAAAGAAACGGAGGGGCGTAAGATCAGGGTGCAATTAGAACAATATCATGGCGAACCAAAAGAAGGAGCTGTTGATTTTGCATGGCCGTATTTAAGCAGTGATGATAGATTTATTCAATATGCAGCCCGTGTGGCTATCGAGCATCAACCTGTGCAGTCATGGAAAAGCAAGGTATTTCAAGAGGAAAATCCTGTCGCCTTAAGCGAAGCAGTTATTGCGCTGGCCAGACATGGAGATAAGTCGTCGCGTGATGCAATGTTAAATGCATTGATGAAGGTGAATTTTAATGATTTATCAGAACTGCAACGGGTGGGTTTGTTGCGTGCTTTTGAGGTAACATTGTATCGTTTTGGACTACCCGGTAATAGTCTGAAAAAGAAAGTAAGTGATTATTTGGCGCCTCACTACCCGGCGGGTAGCGATATTATCAATTTTTCTTTGGCCAAAACGCTGGCTTTTCTCGAAGCTCCCGAAACGATAGAAAAAACGTTGACTTTGCTGGAAACGGAAGTATCAGATGATGCTGCTAGTCTGACCACCAATGCTACTGATGCATCTGACTTGATCTTGCGTAATCTGCAATATGGGTTGGATATCGCCAAGACCTTGAGCAATACTCCTCCGGCTCAGCATACATATTATGCAATGGCATTGAGTGAAATAAAAACCGGATGGACACCTGAACTGAGAGAAAGATACTTTAGCTGGTTCAAAAAAGCATTTGGCTATGAAGCCGGCAACAGCTACGTCGGGTTTATCAATAATGCCAGAAAAACGGCGCTAACCCATGTGCCTGAAGATAAATTTGATTATTATAATGAATTGTCTGGAAATGACCTCTTGGCTGAATCTGGCAATAACCTTGCAGGTAAATTCAGTCCTAAAGGTCCGGGCAAACGATGGAATGAAAAAGATGTCGAGTCATTACTTAGCGGCGGACTTGGAAAAAGGGATTTTGAGCAGGGAAAAAACATGTTCATAGCAGCTAGTTGTGCTACTTGCCATACCATGGGAGGTAAAGGCGGATCGAGTGGGCCAGACCTGACACAACTTGGCACTCGGTTTACTCCTGAAGACATGCTAAGCTCCATTATAGAGCCAAGCAAAGTTATTTCGGATCAGTACGCATCTTCTATATTGAGTTTGAAAGATGGCTCATCAGCCGTCGGCAGGATCGTAGATGAAACAGATCAAGGGTATAAAATATCTCAAAACCCATTCGCGCCTGATCAGATCAAGGAATTTCCTAAAGACCAGGTGACTAAAATTGATATTTCCACAGTATCTGCTATGCCTCCAGGAATGGTCAATAGGTTGAACCCAGAGGAGCTTAAGGATTTGATAGCCTATTTGATAGCAGGCGGAAATGAGGACAATGCTATTTATAAAGAATAAAATTAGCTATTGACATAGTTCAAATTCGTATTTGAAATCTCATGAATCCATGGATTTTAGGGTATTTATCACAGATTTTTTAAAGAATATTATTGTCAGGATACTCACCCTGACAATGATATTATCTTTTGCCTTTGCGCTCAGTTTTTGCCAATCTAAAAATGAAAGTCGTGGGCAGGGGCCAATACAATTTGAAAAAAGGCAAATCGCATCTGAGAGTTATGAGGCCGTCGAAGTATTCGATGTAAATAATGACAATAAGCCAGATATCGTTTCCGGGGCATTTTGGTATGAGGGCCCGGATTTCTCAACAAAGCACTACATGGGTACCCCAAAACGATATGGGGAATATTGGGATGACTTTTCAACGATTCCAATCGATGTAAACAGCGATGGATTTTTGGATGTTGTCACTGGGGGGTGGTTTGGAAAGCATTTACGTTGGCGCGAAAATCCTGGAAACAACGGAGAGTGGAAGGAACATATATTTGCCAAAACAAGTAATATTGAGATTACGCGTGCATGGGATGTTGATGGGGATGGGGTAAAGGAAATAGTGCCCAACACGCCACATAGTGATCTGGAAATTTTTCGCTTGACGAAAAAAGGGGAATTTACAAGACACCGGATCAGCGGTATAAATGGCCATGGATTGGGCTTTGGAGATATCAATGGTGACGGCAGGGGAGACTTTGTGATGCCGGATGGTTGGGCTGAGGCACCCAACGAACCATTTTCGGAGAAGTGGATTTACCATAATGTGTTTGACTTTGGCTCTGCCAGTGTTCCAATTTTGGTTGAAGATGTCAACGGAGATGGATTGGCAGATGTGATTGTGGGTCAGGCGCATGGCTATGGACTAGATTGGTATGAGCAAAAGGCCGGAAAATCCATGGAAAGCACCTCATGGGAAAAACATCCAATAGATCCCGATAATTCGCAATTTCATACGATGGAATGGGCAGATCTCGATGGAGACGGCCGCAGTGAATTGATCACCGGAAAGAGGTACCGGGCTCATAATGGCAACGATCCTGGAGCCAACGACCCGGTAGGGATGTATTACTATCAATGGAATGGGGAGTCATTTACTAAGCAGATTATTAGCTATGGGCCTTATGGAGAGGGCAAGGGTTCCGGCCTGAATTTTTGTGTAAGTGACCTGACCGGCTCCGGCAGACTTGATATTATCGTTGCAGGGAAAGACGGACTTTGTATTTTTTATAATAAAGGAACCAATCCCTAGAAAAATTTAGTATTTTGAAATTTTATTTTGCTCGTCAATATTGATGTGCATTATTACTTTATATCGAAACCTAACTCAGACAAAATGTATGTAAAACCCATATTTAACGCATCAATCTTTTTTCTGATAATTTTTACGGCAGTGAGCTGTGGCAGCCAATCCTCTAAAAATAATATGACATCCGAAAAGCCAGAGGGTGATCCCAAAATAGAAGACGACGGGTTTACCTCCATTTTTGATGGAAAATCACTTTCCAATTGGAAAGGTGATGGAATTCATTGGCGGGTCGAAAATGGAAATATTGTAGGTGAAGTGACGGAAAGCACTCCTCTCGAAGCCAATACATTTTTGATTTTTGATGGAGGAGAAGTGGCGGATTTTGAATTGAAAGCTGAATTTAAAATCACAGAAAGTGGGAACAGTGGCATCCAATACCGCAGCGACCTTTTGGAGGATATACCTTTCGCATTGCGGGGATATCAGGCAGATATTGATGGGAAAAACAGCTATACAGGGCAAAATTATGAAGAACGAAAGCGGGCTACCCTTGCCTACCGTGGGCAGGTTACGATTGTGAATGGACAGGAGAACTCGGACGCCTCCCTTCGCGATAATGTAAAAAACAATGCATGGCAAAGTACAGAAGTAACAGATACACTTGGCAGTTCTGACGAGTTGAAAGAAAAAATTAAGCCTGAAGATTGGAACGAAATTCATTTGGTGATCAAAGGGAATCAGCTTAGGCATTATGTCAATGGGGTTTTGATGAGCTATGTCACAGATGATGATCCTGTAAATAGCAAGTTCTCAGGATTGCTGGGTTTGCAGGTACATAAGGGCCCGCCGATGAAAGTTGAATATCGAAATATTAGATTAAAAAAATTGTAGCATAATATGAATAAAATTGGATTTAACGTACTCGCTTGGACTGCTGGGGTTTCGGAAGATTTGTTGCCCATCATGGACAGATTAAAAAAAATTGGATACGATGGCGTTGAGTTTTTGGTTGGTGACCCTGACGAAAAGGCGTACAAACGACTTGGAAATCATGCGCAAAGTATTGGCCTAGAAACCACCAGTGTTTTTGTGCTGCCAGCAGAAGAAAACCCCATCGATCCTGACGCAGCGGTAAGAGCAAAAGGATTGGACAGTATCAAAGCCATGATCGATAGATCTTATAATTTGAATGCGAAAATCGTTTGCGGGCCATTTCATTCCGCATTTGCCACTTTTGCCCAACATGCCCCAACAGAAGATGAATACAAACGAAGTGCCGAGGTATTACATGCAGCTGGGGATCATGCGGCTAAAGCAGATATCATGCTCACTCCTGAGGCCTTGAACCGTTTTGAGTGCTATTTGTGCAATACTGCTGCGCAACTCGCACATCTGATTAAACTGACAGATCACCCCAATGTACAGGCAATGTATGACACACATCACGCGAATATTGAGGAGAAAAACATAGAAAAATCCATAGAAACCATTGCTCCATATTTGAAGCATTTCCACATAAGCGAAAACGATCGTGGCACACCGGGCGAAGGCCATGTACGATGGGATGAGACATTTTCTTCCTTGGCTAAAATCAATTACCAAGGTTGGTTGACCATCGAGGGGTTTACACGCAATGACCCTGATTTTGCTAACGCCATCAACGTATGGCGTGAATTTGCTGAACCCTGGGATATGGCAGAACAGGGATTTAAGTTCATCAAGGACATGCTAGAAAAGCATGCGAAATAACTATTTAGATAAGTGAATTAATAAATTAAAATCCAAAATTGAAAACCCACAATTGGACAGATAAAATCTCCAACCCTGCTCAGGTTGGTGGGATTGAAACATCCATCCTAGATAATGGCTCTGGGAGGGGAACGCGCATCGCATGGATCAATACAGGGACGGGATTGCGATATAAAGTTGTATTGGATCGCGCCATGGACATTGCAGATGCTTTTTACAATCAACATAGTCTGGCATGGTTGAGCCATGGCGGGATCACGGCACCTGAAGCACTTACGAACAAGGGAATTGATTGGTTGAAAACTTTTGGAGGAGGCTTGCTCACTACTTGTGGGCTGACACACGTCGGAGGCCCGGAAGAAGATGAATATGGTATCCGTGGCCTTCATGGACGAATCAGCAACATTCCGGCAGAAATTGAATCCATCATCCAGCCTGATCTAGCCAATGGTAAATTGGAAATGAGCATTACTGGGACCATCAAACAAACTGAGGTGTTTAGTCCGCGTTTAGAACTGCGACGAAAAATCTCCGGTATTCTAGGTAAGCCTACAATAAAAATCCAAGATACTGTCACGAACGTGGGCAATATTCAGTCCCCACACATGCTATTATATCATATCAATTTTGGATGGCCGTTGGTAGATGAGGGAACAAAGATTTTGTGGAATGGACAATGGAAATCCCGTGGAGGAGAAATGGATAGCAAGACATTCCAAGAAGGTAATGACTTCAAAAAATGCCAAAATGTATCCCAAGACCATGACGGCTATGGTGAAGCTGCTGGCTACATCGATATCAAAGAAGATGAAAAAGGGATGTGTCATTGTGGATTGCACAATGATAAACTTGGATTAGCCCTGGGAATTCGATATCCGAAAAAACAATTGCCTTGGATGACTAATTGGCAACATTGGGGAAAGAGAGAATATGTCACCGCTCTCGAACCGGGAACAAATCCACCAATTGGTCAGACTACAGCGAGAAAGCAAAATTCACTTATTTTTTTAAAGCCTGAAGAAAGCAGAAGTTATGAACTGGAAATAAATTTGTTGGCGGAAGAAAGCCGTATTCAGGAATTAATTAAAAAAACCAATTGAAATAAACACAATAAACCAAAATAGAATTATGGAACAAAGATTAGCAGAAATTGCATTGGAACAAGGAAAGGGCATTTTGCGCCTGGCCCCAAACTGGGTGCCTAGGTCTTTTTGTGTACCTGGGAGAAGGATAAAATTGCATCCGGACGATTACTACGTCTTGGGTGGGGAGCGAGGAGGAATTGACGAGCGTTGGTTTTCTTCTACCACACCTGCTCAAAACGGCCCCCTGACCGGAAAGAATGAAGGATTGAGTGCGGTTGTGTTGAAGGATGGATCTGAGGAAAAGCAAATTTTATTAAGGGATGTAGTTGACGGTCTCAAAGGGGCTATCATCGGCGATCGCCTTTGGAATGAATACAAAAGCTGGCCGATGTATTCCAAATTTTTTGATAACATGGGGCCACTGCCGCACCACGTACACCACAATGACGAGGAAGCGGCAAAAATCGGCCAAAAAGGGAAGCCTGAAGCTTATTATTTCCCACCACAGGTAAATAACCATGGCGGAGATTTCCCATATACTTTTTTCGGAATTACTCCGGGAACTACTAAAGAACAGATTCGTGAATGCTTGGTAAACTTTACTAAAGGTGACAATAAGATTACCAATTTCTCATCTGCATTTCGCTTGGAACCAGGGACGGGTTGGGACGTACCTCCGGGCATGTTGCACGCTCCTGGGAGTATGTGTACGTACGAGCCGCAAAAAGCTTCTGATGTTTTTGCCATGTATCAGTCATTGGTCAATGAGGCGATCATTCCTGAAGAATTGCTTTGGAATGGTACGCCAAAAGACCGGATTGGTGATTTTGACCAATTGATGGAAGTGTTGGATTGGGAATTGAATACAGATCCCAATATGCTGGAAACCCGCTTTATGAACCCAATTCCGATAAAACCAGAAGCTGAGATGGAAGGATATATTGAAAAGTGGATTTGCTATCGCAATGAAGCTTTCAGTGCCAAGGAGTTGATAGTATTCCCAGGACAGACCGTTACCATCAAAGACAATGCTGCGTATGGCATGATCATGATGCAAGGTCATGGAAAAATGGGGGTTTGGGAAGTGGAAACACCTGCCCTGATTCGCTATGGCCAATTGACCAACGATGAATTTTTTGTGACCGAAAGTGCTGCCAAAGATGGAGTGACCATCACTAATTATTCGGCAAATGACCCAATAGTCATGTTGAAGCACTTCGGGCCTGAGAACCCGGATTTGGATATCAATGCTTTATTGAAATAAGAGTTGGATTTTGTTTTTGTAAAATATAAATATAAAACCATGAATAGTTACCCAAAGTTACACAATGCGACCTGGCCCGGTATCGTGGGCAAGGGCCCTGATTCTGAGCCACCTATCCCTTTCGATAAAATGCTGGAAATGACAGCTGCTGCGGAGGTGGATGGTGTAAAGTTTGATGGCGTGGATCTCGGCTTGCTCGATCCACATGTCAACATTGAAGGCAGTACCGATGATTTCAAAAGGATTGCAGAAAAAATTTCCGGTTATGGATTAAATGTTGGTAGTCTTGTGGCACCTATCTGGAGCGGACCTACGTTGGGAAGCAATGATGACCGCAAGACATTTGTCGAGATGGTGCGCAAATCATGCGAATTTGGAAAAGTGATGCGTGAATTTGGCATCCGACCTTCAGGTGTGATCAGGATTGACACAGCCTCTAGTCCAGATGATTGGTCGAAAGACCCGGTGAATAATTCTAAACTGATCACCAAGACTTTTCAAGAGGCTTGCGATGTAGCTGCAGATTATGATGAAAAATTAGCTGCAGAAGGTGAAATTTGCTGGGGAGGCATGCATAGTTGGAAGACCATGGTGGAAACTCTAGAAGCAGTTGATAGACCAAATATGGGGTTTCAGGCTGATATGGCGCACACGCTATTGTATCTATTGGGCTACAACAAACCAGAAGATCGTATTCTTCCCGAAAATTTTGATTGGAACGATAGGGAAACACTCAATGCAGGATTAAAGAAAATAACTGATGCCTTGCGCCCTTGGACCATTGATTTTCATGTAGCTCAAAATGATGGGACTGTCCATGGCACCGGCTCTCACGATAAAACAGGACGGCATTGTCAGGCTACTGATCCAAACGGAAAATTGGATGTAGTTCATGATGCTGGCTATTGGTTGCGTGATGAAAATGGAGACTTGACTAAAGCATTCAAACACATTTGCTGGGATGGCTGTATGTTTGACAATGCTGTGATGACACAGCAAAAAACGTGGAATGACATCCTTGCTATGTTGATAAAAGTGCGCGATGCACATGGGTGGAGCTAGAATTATTTGATTAGGAATAAACAAATATCAACATGCCTTTTATAGATGCAAATGGAATAAGGATGTACTATGAAGAGCGTGGCTCGGGAAAACCACTATTGCTGATAATGGGAATTACCGCACCATGTTCCGTATGGGAAAAGCATGTATCCTACTGGGAAAAGGAATATCGCTGTATTCTATTTGACAATCGTGGGGTAGGAGCGACAGACAAACCTGAAGGGCCATACACCACTGCACAAATGGCAGATGACAGCGCTGCACTATTAGATGCTTTGGGCATCGAGGAAGCAGCTGTTGTTGGGGTATCTATGGGAGGGGCCATTGCTTTGCAGCTTGCGGTACGGCATCAAAAGGTGGTAAAATCCATGGTTTTGATGTGTCCCTGGGCGAGGTGCGATCACAAAGGTGAGGCCGTGTTCAGGCACATGATGCATGTCAAAGCACACCTGAGACCCCGGCATTTTGCAAATTTTGTGCAGTTGCTGATATTCCACAAATCTACCTGGGACGATGATGCAGAATATCATGGCTTGATTGAAGGGCAACACGAAGCAGCACTGACGGAAAATCCACAGCCGCTGCATGGTTTGGAAGGGCAAGCCCTCGCCTGTATTTCTCATGATGTTCTCGGAAATCTATCTAAAATCTATGCGCCCTGTCTGGTGATTGGGGGCAAGGAAGATATTTTCATCCCCGAATGGATGGTAAGGGAAGTTGCAAGTGGAATTTCTCGTAGCGATTTACATCTTTATGAAGATGCAGGACACGCTTTTCATTGGGAGAAAATCGAAGATTTTAATCCAAGGGTGTTGAATTGGTTGAAGGATAAATATTAAAATTCCTCTGACAAAACCCCCCTTTGAAAAGGGGGTTGGGGGGATTGATGTTGTAAAATTGGATTTTAGTTTTACTCGGACGACAGTAATAGTTATTAACAATATTCAATATGAATAAAATAAAAATCGGTTGTGAGACCTATACCTGGGCGATGTCTGGGGAAAAATATAAGGACAAACTGGAACATATCCTGCAAGTCACTTCCAAGGCCGGCTTTGCCAGCATAGAACCTGATACAGGATTCATGGGAGGCTTTACTGATCCTGCAGTGATGAAAGCGGCTTTGGAAAGAAACAACACGGAACTTTCAGTACTGGTGCATGTCGAGGATTGGCTTAATCCACAAGAGACAGATGACGAAAGGCAGCGCTCAGACCAATGGATTGATTTCATGACCCATTTCCCGGAAGCTATTTTATTATTGGTACAAATGCCGGGGAATGATCGCGATAATCTAAAGGAACGACAACAGAACTTGCTTACCTGCGTGAATCAAATTGCAACGAGGGCTTCAGACAAAGGTATTGTATGCTCTTATCATCCAAATTCCCCGATGGGATCGATCTATAGAACTGAAGAGGATTATAAAATTCTTCTGAATGGATTGGATAGCAACGTGATTAAATACACTCCTGATGTTGGTCACATGGCAAAAGGAGGCATGGATCCACTCACCATTATCCAGCAATACAGGGAATTGGTCAATTGCGTGCATTATAAGGATATGTATGAAGATGGAACATGGGCACCAATGGGTGATGGAATTATTGATTTTGTAGGGATCACAAAATACCTAAAGCAAACCGGGTTTGAAGGTTGGATTATCGTGGAGGACGAATGTGACGAGGCGATTACTGATCCGGATGGAGTAACTATGGCCGATGGTATTTACATAAAAAGGGTTTTGGAACCTCTCCTTTAAAAGTGTACTGAAATTGATTTTTAATATAAAAAACTCAAAAAAATGGAAAACAAAAAGCAGCTAAGAATAGCCATGATCGGCACAGGATTGATGGCGCGAACACACACCAATGGTTACAAACGAATTGGGGATTTCTTTCCTGAATTGGAATACAGACCGGTTCTGAAGACTGTTTGTTCGCGAACACCCGAAAAGGTAAAGGCATTTGCCGAGCAATGGCAATATGAGTCTTTTGAGACAGATTGGAAAGCTGTTATCGCCCGGGATGATATCGATGCTGTGGATATTTGTACACCGAATGACATGCATTCAGAAATTGCCATAGCAGCTGCTGAGGCAGGCAAAATGGTGCTGTGCGAAAAGCCTTTGGCCCGAACCGTAGCTGAAGCCAAGCCAATGGTAGAGGCCATTGAAAAGTCTGGGGTTGCCAATACTGTGTGGTACAATTATCGACGTGTGCCTGCGGTCACACTGATCAAACAAATCATTGATTCAGGAAAACTTGGAAAAATATTTCATTACAGGGCAAACTTTTTACAGGACTGGACTATTAATCCGGAACTTCCGCAAGGAGGGGAGGCATTGTGGCGTTTGGATGTTGATGCTGCTGGGTCTGGAGTCACAGGTGATCTTTTGGCACATTGTATCGATACCGCTATGTGGCTAAACGGAGGCATTAAGGATGTGTCTGCCGTTACAGAGACGTTCATAAAGGAGCGTGTGCATCAGGCAAGTGGCAAGGTGCAGAAAGTAGGCATTGACGATGCCTGCATTTTCCATTGCCATTTTGACAATGGATCTTTGGGGGTTTTTGAGGCCACTAGATATGCGCGTGGCCACAAGGCTTTGAATACTTTGGAAATAAACGGGGAACATGCCTCTCTGAAATGGAATCTGCATGACATGAACTATCTCGAACTATTTGACCATGCCGATGAATCAATAGTTCGGGGCTGGCGACAAGTATTGGTTACTGATGGAGATCAGCCGTACATGGATAAATGGTGGATTCCAGGTACTTCTATTGGTTATGAGCATAGTTTTATCCATCAGGTTGCAGATTTCTTGAAAAGCCTAGAAGCAGGAGAGGGGCCTTGCGAGCCGACTTTCCAAAGTGCGTTTGAAACCCAGAAAGTATGTGAAGCGGTGATCAACTCTGCTAACGATAGAAGCTGGAAGGATACTGGCGTGAAGTGGTAAATTTTGGGAGCAAAAAGCGTCCAAAATCCATGAAATAATAAATGGAATTCAGAAAAGGTTCAGGTCGGTACTTGGACCTTTTTTGCTTTTTCGATAGCTTTAGTATAGTAAGAATGGTAAGTCCAATACTTTTTATTTCCAATCAGTTTGGGGGCAGTCATAGACTTTTGGGCTGTTTTTATTGTTGTGAGG
This sequence comes from Bacteroidia bacterium, assembly GCA_030426345.1. Taxonomy (GTDB): domain Bacteria; phylum Bacteroidota; class Bacteroidia; order Cytophagales; family Cyclobacteriaceae; genus JAAUQL01. Next base: position 39,345 of record JAUHYU010000020.1, on the reverse strand, counting down.
AATGTTGACCAATCAGACGGACACAAACCAAGGAGTAGTTTGACAAAACTACTTATATCCCAATAAAAATTGCCATTAATTTTCAGGGCCAGAGTTTAAGTTGTAGCGCAGGTTAAAACTTATTTTATTCCCTTTGTTGAGCAGTAGCGAAAAGTCATTTTCCGTAATATTATCTCCACCTGCATCTGGTGTATATGTGAGACTTTTAAATTTTAAAACATCTATTTCGGCTCCAATGGAAATTCGCCTTTCAATAGGTAGTTGTAATCCTGTATAGATTCCTGCAGAATATCCATTTATTTTATCTTTAATCGATCCTGAATTATCATATTCCTGCTTTTCACTTCCAATAATATATCCAAGATCAAGACCATTGACCCATTGTAACATACCAGCATTAGTTATAGGGGTGTGCAACTGTAACTTCGCTCCAAGATTTAGGATGTTCTTTACTGTAGACACATCAAAATCGTTTGTCGACTTAGAATAATGATTATCAATCTCCAAGCCTAAATAGACGGCCTTATCTTCTGTAGAATTTATCTTTCTTAAATATTCTGCACCTACACAAATTGAAGTACGATTAAAATTATCTCTGAAACCAACTCCTAAATTGCTACCAATGGTCTGCTCAGGTGCTTGAAAATTGCTGTTTTTTGGAGGGTTAATTCTTTTCATTCCTCCCTCATCCGCATTACTTCTTGTGCAACAATTTAACAGTGGAAAGGAAAGAGTTGGATTTTGGATCGGCCCAACCTCAAACTTCGTAGTAGTGAATAATCCAGAAAATGTTGAGCTAAACTCGACTATAGCAGTATTGACTTCTGTTTCATCCACTCCACGACATGAGCACATTATATCCACTTCGACTATTAGTTGAAATGTTGCCACGGGGTAATTCCAATTTGAAATTTTCAAATGATACCTAATATTATTTGAACAATTATATTCTACATTTTGCCAATCTTTATTTAATATCAGTATTCTGCTATCAATTCGACCTTTGATTTTTTCATAGTATAATTCCAATTTTTCATAAACGTTTTCATCTATTTCCTTTCTAGCAATTTTGTCCTTTAATTCTCTTTCCGATATACCTGTAAATATTTGAATAAAGTCTGGAAAATTGTTGCTGGCAGTAACGGCATTAATTGCTCTGTCATCTAATGTACTAAATGCTCCTCTATCAAACTCAGTTATGTTTAGGGCGTCATACCGCTGGTAGACCTCCCAGAAGGTGCTTACTTTAGATTTGAGACTTTCTGCTGTTAATTTCAAACCAGTAGCTTTGGCAAGTTCTATTGCCCGAATTGTACAAGGCTTTCCGGGAGGATTAGTTAAGATTGCCTCATCAATGGTCTGGTTGTAGGCGTTGGCTAAGTTTTCTGAAACATCGTCTATTTCATCAAAATATGATTCAGAAGCTAAATATGAATCTCGGGCAAAAACGTAAGAAGTATTAATTGCCACCAAATAGATCAATACTAATAGAGTATTTTTTCTCATGGCCTGGGAAATTAGGTTGTAGACTAAATTTAAGAAAAAAATACTTAAATGCCTCATATTATGGCTATTAAGTAAGCGGTTAATGAAATAAATGAAGGCCTATCGCCCTGGTGTTCCCTATTCGACAATGCCGTTGAATCAATGATGCTGGGGAGGCATCAGGTTTTGGTTATAGATGGAGGTCATCTGTACATGAAATGGTACATTCCAGGTACTTCTATTGGTTATGAGCATAGCTTTTTCCATCAGGTTGCGAATTTCTAAAAAAGCCTCTAAAATCCATGAAATAAAAAATGAAGATCAGAAAAGGTTCAAGTTTATGCTTGGGCCTTTTTTTCTTTTATACAGAATTAAGGTTATTTTTATATAATCAACAATCCAAATCCCATGACTTTAAATAGCATAAAATTTTCAGATCAGACATTCTGTTTTTCTACATTGTCCCTCAATTTCATCGTGACTTTGGAGATGGGCTTTTTTGATGAAGGGTTGAATAGTTTTAAATTTTTATCAGATTCAGGTTCTATTGGCACTATAGCATTTATCGCAATGATTTTCACTGCGTTGCCAGTCAGCATTTATTTTATACTAGAATCTTTTAAGTTGGATAAAACGAAAAGGGTCATAATTTCATCTGTCTTTCAGGTCATGATTACAACCTCTATATTGTTCGTATTAATTTGATCTGTGACTTTCAGATGGCACCTTACCCTCATTGCACTTCTGCAAAACACTCATCACAAATTTTAGATTAAACCATCCTAAGTCCATGGATGAGAATATTATTGAAATTATCACAGATAAATTGTACATAGCGCAAAAGAAATCACCACTCACTTTCAAAAACATGAAAAGGAAAATATTGATACTGGTTATTGGTGTAAGTAGTTTACTGAGTTGCTCTTTGTTAAAAAACGAAACACCTGAATCAGTTGTGGTGCATATCCAGGTCAGAGAAGCCGAGAATAATTTGGTTACTCCAGTAATGGTTTGCATAACTAGTTTGGAGGATGGTAAAGTACGCATTCCTGGTCATTTTGGGCAAATTGATTCAGTATCTCATACAAATGAATTCTACCAGGGTATTGAGTTTAACAACGATAAGAACTGGATAGGTCCGATTCGAAAAATGAATGGAATTGGAGATAATGATGACCGGAGTTACGTATATGCCAGTCTACCATCCATTCCTCATTGGAAAGATCCTGTGGCATATCAGACCTCAGGAGATTTCTCAATTTCCCTTTCGCCTGGTAAATGGCGGATAAGCCTGGAACATGGGAATGAGTATATTCCAATAAATGAAGAATTTGCGGTTTCGTCTAAGGAAAAGGTAATCACAAAAACATATCTTCTTCAGCGATGGATCAATCTTCCAAAATTGGGTTGGTACTCAGGTGATGTGCATGTACATCACCCAACAAACAAGCCTAAGTTCAAAGACTTCTTGCTTAATTACGCAAAAGCAGAAGACGTTCATATGGTCAATGTACTTGAAATGGGACATCATCTTGGAACTGAATTCAAGCAGGAAGGGTTTGGAGAAAAATCCAGGACTAATGACGATGATATTTGGCTGGTATCAGGTCAGGAGGATCCAAGAAGTACGTTTGGTCATATTATCGGTTTGAATGTGGACCAAATGGTTCGTGATACTTCAACTTATAATTATTATGACCTTATTTTAAAAAAACTGCATTTACAACCAGGGGCAATAGTAGGATATGCTCATTTTTCATGGAATGGATGTGATTTGCCCAGAGGATTTCCATGGTACATAACTACAGGGGAAATAGATTTTGTGGAGCTACTTCAGTTTTCGAAAATCAATACTTTGGATTATTATGATTATCTGAATCTTGGTTTTCGAATTACCGCCGCTGCCGGTAGCGATGTGCCTTGGGGTTCTACGCTGGGTGAAGTAAGAACATTTGTTTACACTGGAGATGATTTCACTGCAGATTCTTGGTTTGAAGGTTTAAAAAATGGCCATACTTTTGTGTCGAATGGTCCTGCACTTTTCTTGGATGCCGATGGAGAATTACCAGGTACAGAAATAATTCGAGAAAAGGGATCCATATCCAATCTCAGAATCAAGGCAATCTCGAATCCTGCAATAGGAAATATTGATCGAGTAGCCATCTATAATAATGATGGTTTGGTAGAGGAGAATATGAATCTTGAAAGATTAGATTCCGTTCAAATAGCCCTAAATCACAGGCTGGAAAAGAGTCAGTGGTTGGCTGCAGTTGTATATTGTGAAAATGGTGCTGTAGCCCATACTACGCCAGTATATTATATTTTGGACGGAAAGCCAACTTGGGACGAACGGAAAGCCGCCGCAATAATTGAAAAACAATTGTTATCCATTAGCGCCATCGAGAAGGAGACCAAAGATAGTGAAGCTATTGACCAGGGGATATTGGATCGGTTGGACATGGCAAGGGATTTTTACAAAGGTATTCTACAACAAATTGGCAATTAATATTGATTGAATTTGTTGTCTTATGTCGGATTGGGTTTTCTAATGGAATATACTGTAATAGCACTGACATAAATTATCAGATTTACAATTCAATATTTGAAAATTAAACATGAATATAATGAGAACAATTTCACTTTATAGCATGCTTTTCCTTTTGATAGGGTCAGGCTGTACTAATAACAAATCTCCAGCAGAAAAGAACAATGAAAACGATTTTCCATCAGAAATGGTTGAGTTTTCTGCCTATCCTAACAATCCCGTTTTTGAAGGGACGGGTAAGGAAACTTGGGACAAACAGATTCGCGAGCGTGGCTATATTTTATATGAAGATGGGATATATAAAATGTGGTATACGGGATACAATTCGGATATTTCCGATACTAAACTTCTCGGTTATGCAACATCCGAAGACGGAATTTCTTGGTCTAGGTATTCAGAGAAACCACTTGTTGCTGATAATTGGATAGAGGATATGTTCGTAATCAAAAATGATGGATCGTACTATATGTTTGCAGAAGGGGTGGGTGACAGTACGCACTTGCTGACTTCTGAGGATGGGATAAAGTGGAACGAAGAAGGCAATATTACCATTTATGATAGCAATGATGAACCTCTGGACGCAGGGCCTTATGGCACACCAACAGTTTTGATTGAAAATGGCACAAACTATCTTTTTTACGAGCGAAATGATGAAGGGATTTGGCTGGCTTCATCTGATGATTTTAAAACTTGGAAAAATGTCCGTGATGAACCTGTGATTCATTTGGGCCCTGAGAAATATGATGCAGGTGCTGTTACAGCAAATCAGGTGGTTAGACATGATGGGAAATATTATATGTACTATCATGGATCTTCAAATCCGGACTGGATGAAGCCAGGTACTAATGCATTGTGGACTTCCAGTGTAGCTATGTCAACCGATTTGATACATTGGAAAAAATACCCGGGCAATCCAATTGTTGAAGGAGATCATTCAAGTCCCATTTTGGTGTTTGATAGGAATAAATACATTCTTTATACCATGCACGATAAGGTGTGGAGGTATGATCCGAAAGAATAAGAGTAAACAATCTGTTGATTTCTTTTTGCTTTTCTGGGTCAATAATCTGAGATGAAATCATAATCCCTCATAATATTTATCAAATGCTTTCCGACACTTTTCTGCCAAGTTCGGCTGTCCGTATTTTGCAGCGATTCCTTGCAATTGTTGCAATGAATAAAATTGTATTTGTGCATTGGTTGATTTTAATTCCTGATGGGAATGATAGTAATTTAGCAGTTGATCGGCTTGTTTGTAGAGCTGGTTGGCAAGGTTTTCCGCATGATCATTTTCATGAAGCTGGAAAAGTAAATCGACCGTTCTGAGCGATGTGATGCCGATTGGCTTATTTTTTCCATGAAGATGTACATACACAAAATCCACTGTTTCTTTTGCTTTTTTGTGTTGATGGTTTTTAACCAATTTTTCTACCAAGTCATTGTAGTTCGATCTTAGGTTTTGAAGTATTCTCAACTGAAAATCCTCATGGTTATAATATGCATTTTCATCGTCGAGATCATTGTAAACTGATTTATTTATGAGATTTTGATACATTTTTTCGATGTCAATCGCTCTATCCTGTGAAAGCTCGATAGGCAAAAGTCGATAAACCTGTCCCTCACAAAGCACATGGCTTTTCAGGTCGAGCGCAATGGAATTGAGGGAAGTCAGGTTGAAATAAATAGGTCGATGCCACTGGTTGGTGGCGATCAAATCCAGCACCATAAAGGCACTTTTTTCCATGAAATTTCCTTTCCACTTTATTTCAAATTTATTGGGTATAGATGGTTCAAATTCCTTCGGAATGATATTTTTATACAGGATTTTTTCTTTATCAATATCCATATAAAATGTCTTGGACGGGATCGAATTGTATTTGGTGTCATTGGACACAGCTACTTGGATGGCTTTGTTTTCGGATTTGACCAAATCCAAATATCGCTCCAGATTGATGGCACCCTTTATGTTAGGGTTTTCTGTAAAAGGCAAGGCATCGTTCAAACCTCCTTGCCGATAGTCTTTCTTTTCCACTGAAAATGGCAAAGCATCAGAATCATAAACCCGCCGCTTCATTTGGTCGATGTACCAGTCTCCATTGAAATAACTAAGCACGATCACGCGCACATCTGTGCGAAAACCTTCGACTTCTTGCACGTACCACAGCGGAAAAGTATCGTTATCTCCGCCTGTAAATAAAATGGCGCTTGGCGCACAGCTGGCCAATGTATTTCTGGCATGGTCCACTTGTAGGGTTCGGCCGGATCGGTTGTGGTCGTCATAACCCTCTACGAGCATGATGATCGGGACAGAAAAAATGAGTATCCCCACCACAAGCCTCCATGGATTTTTGAGGCTTTTTTGCTCCAAAAAGGCACAAATTCCCATGGCACCAATGCCACACCAAATGGCAAATGCCAGATAGGAGCCGACATAAATATAATCCCGTTCCCGGGGTTCGTTGGGAGGTGAGTTGAGGTAGAAAGCGAGTATTGCGCCCAGGAATAGGAAAAATGCCATGGTTGCCCAAAAGCCTGCCTTGTCTTTTTTATATTGAAAAACCATGCCTAAAATCCCAAGTAGCAAAGGCAACATGAAGAAATTATTCCGGGCTTTGTTGGCCTTCATGGAATCCGGTACCTTTTCCAAAGCGTCCAAAGGGCTCAGCCACGGGGCATGTTGGATGTCACTTTCCCTTCCGGCAAAATTGAACATCAGGTAGCGCAGGTACATTTGACCGATCTGATACCTGATCAAAAAGGCAAAATTATCCATGAATTTCGGTTGCTGTACGTTTTTCAAACCGGCCCATTCCCGATAGGTCTGAATGTGGTTTGGCTCGTTGCTGTACATTCTCGGAAGGATGGTTTGGCTGCTTTTTTCATATACATATTCGGTTTTGTAGTCTGCAATGTTGTAGGAATTTTCGCCTTTCACATATATAGCTTTCCCTTTTTTATAGGATTTTATTTTAGAAGTAAAATTTGGTCCGTATACAATTGGCCGTGATCCATACGATTCCCGTTTGAGGTAAGAAGCTAGCGAAATGATGTTATCCGGATTGTGCTCGTCGATGGGCGTATTGGCTTGGGAACGGATGATAATCATAAAATAGCAGGAATATCCGATCAAAAAGTACAACAACCCTACCATGGAAATAGATAGGTTTTTTCGCTGCTTTTTTATACTCCAGGCATACAGCATATATCCAAATACAATTATCAGTATAGGAACAGTAATGGCTCCAGAATAAAATGGGAGTCTGAGGCTGTTCACAAAAAAAATATCTGCATACTTCATCACGTCTGGCAAACCAAACAAAACAACTTGGTTGAGAAACAAAATGGAAAGCCCTCCAAGACAAGTTGCCAAAAGGAGGGCTTTCCATGAAAATTCATGGAATTTGAACACTATGAAAAGGGTAACCGCTGGCAACACCAGTAAGGTCATTGGATGTACGCCGATAGATAATCCCAGTGCATACATTAAAAATATCAACCATGAATTATTTTCATCCTGATCCCATTTTAAAATAGCCCAAAAGCAGATGGCGAGAAACATGGTTGCCATGGCGTAGGTTTCTGCTTCCACGGCCGAAAACCAAAACGAATCTGCAAATGCTATCGAAAAACCTCCTGCCAACCCGGATAAGGTCAATGCAAATTTGGATGCTTTAGAATTTATTCGCCTGCCAAGCATCACAACCGACCAAAACACAAACATCACGGAAACGGCGCTGCTGACAGCAGAAGACATGTCTGTCAAAAAGGCGACTTTCATATTATCGCCCAAGGCAAGCATGGAAAAAACCCTGCTGATCATGAGAAAAAGAGGTGCGCCTGGGGGGTGAGGCACTTGCAATTTATAAGCGCAGGCAATGAATTCGGCACAATCCCAAAGACTGGCAGTTTCTTCAAGAGTCAAAATATAAACAACTAAGGCAATTAAAAATGTTGCCCAGCCGGAGATAAGAAATGGTGCGTCTTGTTTCCATTTGTCTATGGAAATACTCTTGGGGAAAATGGATTTTATACCTAAAATATAACCGGACAGAATTAGAATCGGAGCGATGGTCAGTGCCAAAAAACCAAGACCAAACTCTGCCGGTTCCAGTTTCATAACTATGAACCCAACAATGATCAGCGCTAAGCCTAGTAGGAGATAAAATGTTTTTCGTTTGTCAAAAAGCCCCATAAATCCATGAATTAGTATGGGGTAATCTTAGCCACGTGTGCTCATTCAAAGGTTAAATGGATGTAAAAAAGTGTTAATGAAATGTTAAAAAATTACCGCTCAGGGATGTAAGTGATTATATTTGTTTATGGCCAGAAAAAATTTACGCCGCATTATACTATTTGGATCTATCGTGATGATGGGCCTACTTTTCGTGCAGGGGTTTTGGTTGAAACGGGCTTTTGACATTCAGGAAAAGCAGTTTAACCATACGGTCCAGATTGCTCTCAAAAATATCGCGGATTCCATAGTTGCCGAAGATCCATCTGCCAAACCAGCCGAAACCCATATCCGACAGCTGTCTTCCAACTTCTTTTTTGCCGAGCTCAATGCGGCCATCAATCCCGAATTGTTGGATAGTTTGCTCAAGCAGGAATTGGGCATCCGAAGTTTGAAAGCTGATTACGAATTGGGGATTTACAAAGCTTCTGATGATACGTTGGTGTATGGCGCCTATATTCCGGCGACGATCCAGTGGCAGATCGACCATGCGAATGATGCCATTCCTGAATCCGATAGTGAAAAGAGCAATTTTGCCGTTTACTTTCCAAATAGGTTTTCGGTAATCGCGGGCGAACTCAAAATCTGGATTTTTTCGTCCGTAGTGCTACTATTGATGGTCGCATTTTTTAGTTATGCCATGATCACTTTGCTGAAAGAAAGAAGGCTGGCTGAGATCAAAGAAGATTTTATCAACAACCTGACCCATGAATTCAAAACACCTATCGCCAATATTGAATTGGCCAGTGAAGCCCTTAAAAGCCATAGGGTAGAATCTGCTAAACAACAGCAGTATTTTCAAATTATCCATAGTGAAAATCAGCGCTTGAAAACCCAGGTTGAGCGTGTGCTCCAAATCGGTACCTTGGACAAAAACGAGTTGCGCCTTGACCAAAAAGCAGTAAATATCCATGAACTCATCCACCGGATAACCGAAAGCATGGGCATGAGGATCCATGAGAAAACAGGGGTTTTGGACGTGGACTTAAAGGCCAAAAATCCTGAGGTGCTTGCTGATGAATTTCATCTTAGCAATACGATTTATAACGTGTTGGACAATGCTGAAAAGTATGCCAAAAACCATCCCGACATCCACATTGCCACAAGCAATGAAAAAGGTGGTCTTTTGATCTCTATCAAAGATGCGGGGATTGGGATCAAGGAGGATTTTCAAATGTACGTATTTGACAAATTCTTTAGGGTGCCTACAGGTGACGTGCATAATGTGAAAGGTTTTGGATTGGGTCTGAGTTATGTAAAAACCATCGTGGAGGCTCATCGCGGCAGGATTAGCCTCAAAAGCAAACTAGGCTACGGTTCACAATTCGATATTTTTCTTCCGTTCAAATAATAGCCATTGAAATTCAAGATTCTTTTGGTCGAAGATGATGAAAGCCTGGGGTTCATGCTCAAAGACAACTTGGTCATGGCCGGCTATGAAGTGCGGCTTTGCCAAGATGGCGAAAAAGGTCTGACGGCTTTTCACAATGACGAATTTCATCTTTGTGTTTTTGATGTGATGCTGCCACGCAAGGATGGCTTTTCCCTCACCTTCGATGTGCGAAAATACAATGCGAAAACCCCGATCATATTTCTAACCGCAAAAAGCCAGCAGAACGACCGGATCAAGGGATTTAAGGCGGGAGGGGATGATTATATCACCAAGCCGTTTAGCCTCGAAGAGTTTCTGCTCCGCTTAGAAGCCGTGCTGAAGCGTGTGTATGGTCACCCAACAAATGCCGACCAAAAGGATCAATTTTCCATGGGAAAATATAGTTTTGACTTTCACGATCAATCGTTATCAGCGCATGGACAATCAATCAAGCTTACCAACAAAGAGGCCCGATTGTTGAAAATCCTTGCCCAGCACAAAAACCAGGTCGTGGAGCGCAACCTGATCATGAAGACTATCTGGGAAGATGATGGCATATTCGTGGCCAGGTCCATGGACGTATTCATCTCAAAACTGCGCAAAATCCTGTCTCAGGATCCCAATATCAAAATAACCAATGTGCACGGGGTTGGGTACAGGTTGGAAGAGGGAGAGTGAAATTAGCAATTAAAGTAAATAAGACTTTTGAAAATTGAATTAACGTATTTATTGCATTGCGGGAATCCAACAATATGTTTGAATTTGATCAACCAAATTGCTACCTTTTCAGTAATCAATTAATAATGACGTTTTATGGATCGAATTTTTGACTGACTATCGACAATCCGGTTCACAAATAATTGATGGTTGAAAAGCTTAACTCCCAAAATGACGTTCTGTGTTCTTTTGGCTTAAAAGCGTCATTTTTATTTGATCCCACAACCTAAGTAGGATATGAACACTGAAAGATCAGATAGTACAGGGGCTATAATTAAAAATTTGGGTATTATCCATTCCAGATTTTCCATTGCTGATTTGCCCGATGCCGAAATATGGCATGAATTTAAGTGCGGTAATGAAGGCGCATTTAATCACATCTATCGTACCTACTTTCAAGAAATATATCAATATGGTCAACAGTTTACAAGTGACGGCGGGCTCATTAAGGATCTATTGCAAGATCTTTTGATTGATATAAGGAAAAATAGAAAAAACCTTGGGGAAGCACCTTCCATCAAATTTTATCTGTTCAAAGCCTTTCGCAGAAAAATATTCCGGTACCTGAAACATAACAAACTAGTGTGTTTTTCTAAAATGGAATCTTTCAGCAACATCGTCATAGAAAGTTCGCATGAGGTAAAACTTATGGAAAGCCAATTGGATGATGGAAAAAGAAAAGTCCTGGAAAAGGCACTGTTGAATTTGAGTAAAAGGCAAAGGGAGTGCATTTATTATTATTTCTACCAATCTATGGGCTATAATGAAGTTGCCTCGATCATGGGATTGAGCAACGTAAAATCAGCCAGAAATTTGATATATAAATCCATTGATGCCCTTAAAACCCAACTGGGGCCTGTGAAAAATAATCTTCTTGCGATGTTTTTTGCACTGTAAAGTGCCTCAAAATCCATGAACTCTCATCTGGGACATCCATAAGCGCACATTGTTTGAGCGATATCCTGACCGCGTACTTTTCCATTTTATCCTCAGTTGCCATGCAGCTAAAAAAAGTTAATTTTTTTTGATGTCATTTTTAAGATTCATGTCTGTATAAGTTGTAGGTAGATGGCGATCTGAAATTGAATGTAAACAAATGAAGTACCAGAATTATTCCCCTTTGGATTTTGTAAAGGATGAGACGTTTCAAAAATGGGTAAAAACCCCTGATGAAAAGTTGAACTTCTATTGGGAATCGTGGATGCAAAATCATGAGGACAGGAAGCATTTGGTAATGGAGGCAAGGGAGATTCTTTTATCTATCAATTTCCCCTCAGCCAGAGCATCCCAAGTTGAGATTGATGATATTTTTGAAAAGGTGATTAGGGATGAAAGGCCCATATCACTTCGAAAAATCGACGAGAAAGGCGAAAGAAGGTCATTGTATTTAAAAAAGGTTATTGCTGTTGCTGCATCTGTCCTGCTATTAACTTCATTTGGTTTTGTTTTTTATCAATTGAAGCTAAAATCGGTCGCACATCAAGAAACTTCAATTCAATATGAAAAAATCAAGGAGAACCCGACTGGCCGCAAAAGTACGATCCACCTGACGGATGGTAGTGTAATTAAGTTGAACGCATCCAGTAAACTTCGCATTAGCGATGATTTTGGCTTACATAAACGGGAAGTATACCTTGAAGGGGAAGCGTTTTTTGAAATCTCCAAGGATCCACAAAAGCCATTCATAGTCCATACAGGAAATATATCTACCCGTGTCACAGGTACTGCTTTTAATGTAAATGCCTATAGAGAAAATGGCAGTATTAAGGTGGCCGTGTATGAAGGAAGCGTCAGTACGATACTGCACAATGACAATGGCAACGATACATTAAAGCTTCAACCGTCGGATATGGCCGTATATGAGAAAGCTGATAATAAACTGTTTAAAACTGATTATGACTATACTGAGACCTTGGGGTGGAAAGACGGGATTATCTATTTTAAGGATGCAAATAGCAAAGATATATTTAACTATCTGGAGAATTGGTATGGTGTAGAAATCTATGCAAAAGATCAGGATAGGATTATGGGTTCCTTTTATGGGGAATTTAAAAATGAAAACCTTGAAAATGTTTTAACCGCAATGGCCAAAGCATTGCGGTTTGAATATCAAATTAATGATGACAATAAAGTGTTTATTAAACCCCAAAAAAATGAAAATCAATAGTTGTTAAAAAAAACCAGTACTTCTGAAGCAGGAGTACTGGCGAAAAACATTCCTGCTTTTCAAACATTGGTCGAAGTCTGGAAACTGATAACAATGGCGAAAAGCAATAAAATAATTGTTTTACTTGAACACGTAAATTTATGAAAATTAAAATTTTACGCCTAATCAAAATGGTATCGAAGTTTACTATTTATGGCATACTGATACAGACAATCTCGCTATCTGTACTTCTTGCATCCAATGGCAACGCCCAGAACAAAAGTGTCAAAGAAGTTTATATTGAGGTTGAGCAGAGCTATGGTTCCTTGGATGATGTATTTAACATGATCGAAGCGCAAACAAATTACAGGTTTGCCTATTCTAAAGACAATATTTCCAATTCCAAGGATTTTGAGATCAAGGGAGGGGAAAGGAATTTATATGATGTTCTCATCGAAGTTTCACAGAAGCGCAAACTAAAGTTTACTCAAATAAACAACAGCATATCCGTTGAGAAAATAAGACAGAAGGATATCAGTGATTTTGGGGTAGTTGAGATAGAACAGGCTATAACCGTTACGGGGAAAGTGACAAGCGCTGATGATGGAGAAGGCTTGCCAGGTGTAAATGTGATTGTAAAAGGATCTGGCCAAGGAACGGTGACTGATGTGGAGGGCAACTATGGACTGGACGTACCAAGTGAAGGGTCAATACTGGTTTTCAGTTCGGTTGGGTTTATCAGTCAAGAAATTGCCGTTGGTACACAATCTGCTATCAACATCAATTTAGCGGCAGATGTGACAGCATTGGATGAAATAGTTGTGGTTGGTTATGGAACACAAAAGAAAGTAAGTTTGACTGGTTCCGTAGCTTCAGTTAGCTCGGAAGATATAGAATCCATACCAACTTCTAATCTCTCCAATACATTGGCGGGTAGGGCCCCTGGGGTCACCATAGTACAAACTTCAGGATTTGTTGGCTCTTCATCTAATATTTCCATTCGAGGGAATGGTTCGTTGAATGCCACTAGTCCACTTTACGTTATTGATCAAATTGTTTCCTCCAAGGCTGAATTCGATGTATTGGATCCGAACGAAGTTGAAAGTGTGAGCTTCTTGAAAGATGCGGCAACCGCAGCCATATATGGGGCGCGGTCAGCGAATGGAGTAGTGCTGGTGACCACCAAAAAAGGGAAGATTGGTAAACCGGTATTTAACTATAAGGGTTTCTTTACCATGGCCCAACCAACAAAACCAATCCAAAGCTATACAGCAACAGAGCAATTGGAATATAGAAATGACAATGCAGAAACCTTCGGAAATCCATTGCCAATAAGCCAGGAAATATTTGATTATTTCAAAGACAAAAATTACGAATTGAATGATTATATCTGGAGGGATCCAAGCTCACAGCAGCACAATCTTAGTGTAAATGGCGGGTCAGAAGCCATAGACTATTACATGATGATCGGTGGCAACCAATCCAAAGGTTCTTATACAAATACGGATTATTCGCGCCTAAATTTCAGATCAAATGTCACCGCCAAAGTGACTAAAAACCTGAAAGTGAATTTGAATCTCAGTGGGAGCAAGCGTTCTACGAACAGATTTTATTGGCCTTATGACTGGGATAATGGAGAAGGCTTTGAGTTATCTGACTTTTATAGGACAACATTCAACTGGAGTCGATTATATCCATATTTTGTGGATGAACAGGGAAACCCTTCTTCAGATATGGAAGATGGGCTTCCTGTAAATAGTGGAGGTTGGAACCCTGTATTAATGCTTCAGAATGGAAATTACCGTAATATTGAGTATAATAATTTTAGAGGTGTCTTTAGGGTTGATTGGGATATTCCCGGTGTGAAAGGATTGACTACCAGTTTTTTGGGAAATTATAGCTTTGAAACTAGAAATCAGAAGAATTTCGTCATTCATAACAAAGCATATACTTTCCAATCTGCATCAGCTACAAACCCATATGTTCCAGGCCCAGTTGATCCAACCCAAATCAGTGTCCACAACCTATCAAGAGCCTATGAAGGGATCGATGAATCGGCACAATTTAACAATTCATACCAATTTGATTGGTTTTTGAACTATGACAATATTTTTGGCAAGCATTCCGTTTCTGGCATGGTTGTTTACGAGCAGTCAGAATCAAATGGGAAAAGTTTTAATGGTTCGGCCAACGAACTATTAACAACCTCTGTCGATCAGATTTTTGCAACATCAACAGACTCTGATCGACGTTATTTTAACGGTGGGGAATCTGAGTGGGGTAGAGCTTCTTGGATTGGTAGGGCCCACTATGAATATGATGACCGGTACATAGCGGAATTTTCATTCAGATATGATGGCTCATATAAGTTTGCTAAAGATAATCGTTGGGGATTTTTCCCATCGTTTTCTGGTGCATGGAGAATATCGGAAGAAGATTTTTATAGTATCGATGCCATGAGTAGTTTGAAATTGCGTGCTTCTTACGGTTCATCAGGTGATGATGGAGGACGTGATCAAATAGCACCATTTCAGTTTCAAAACAACTATTCTCCTGGTTCTGGATATGTTTTTGGAAATTCTATGTACAATGGGATACGCGCAGGTACACCTCCTAACCCTGACATTACCTGGGAAAAATTATCATCATATAATTTTGGACTGGATGTTGGTTTTATGGATGATAAACTGATAGGTGGCTTCGACTTTTTCAAAAACCATAGATATGATATTCTTTGGGGAAGGGAGAGGGTAGTGCCTGGTACGTATGGGGCATCACTAAGCAATGAAAACTATGCAGAAGTGGATGTGAAAGGTTTTGAGCTCGATCTAAGGTATAGGGATCGGGCAGGAGATTTGTCATACTCCATTGGTGCTAATATGGGATATGCAAAAGATAAAGTGATACTTGTGGATGAACCTGCCGGATTAGAGGATTGGCGCAGTGCCATAGGCCACCCGCAGAATAGATTATGGGGATATGTCTCTCAAGGTATCATAAGGGATCAGGCAACATTGGATGCCATTCCTTCTGATTTTACACAATTTGGAAGAGATCCTATGTTAGGCGTTATTCTGTTTGAAGATATACGGGGGGCAAACAGGACAGAAGGTGCTGATGGAATAGTTGATGATAATGACCAAACTTGGCTGTCAGACAATGCCGTGCCAAGGATCAATTATGGCATCAGCTTCAATCTGGCATGGAAGGGATTGGTTGTTGATATGCTATTCCAGGGTGTAGGTGCTTATGACAAAATAGTAAAGACACAGAATACAAGTACTGGTGGCGTATTTCAGACAGGCGATAGACCATATTTTGAACTTTGGACTGATAGATGGACTCCTGAAAGACCTGATGCCCCTTATCCAAGGGCAGGCAATTGGGGGATGAATGAATTTGGATGGGCGCCATCTCAATTTTGGATAAGAAGCGGAGCATATTTGCGGTTTAAAAACCTGAATATTGCCTACGACCTTCCAATTAGTTGGCTTGAGCAAAAAAACATGAAGATTCAGGTATTCGTGAATGGAACAAACCTATTTGTAGCCTCCAAATTTAAGGAATATGATCCCGAGCAAGACCGACTTGATTCATATCCACTTATGAAATCCTATACAGGAGGTTTAAATATTAAATTTTAAATGTTAAAATCATGAAGATATTGAAAATAAAATATTTGATAATCCTCGTTTTAATACTTGGAATAAATGCATGTTCTGAAGACGCTTTGGACAAAAAAAACCTTGGGGTATATAATCCTGATGAAGTATGGAATGATGCAACTTTGGCTAATGCCTATTTGGTGGATGTTTACGCTTCAACCCTTCCGGGTTGGCCATTGAATGATGGAAACAATGCAGATGAATCAATTGGGATACTAGGGGAAGGGGCTGTACAAACCACTAATGGAGCCTTCAAAATGTGGCCATACTCCCAAATACGTAAAGTAAACGTGTTGTTTAACGAAATTGATGGAGGTTCATTGGATACTGATGTTAAAGACCCAATTAAGGGACAGGCACATTTTTTAAGGGCTTGGCATTATTTCCGGGCCCTGATATATCATGGTGGCGTACCCCTACTTGACAAACCTCAATTACTGTCTGATGACCTATTGGTGCCCAGAAACTCGTCAAAAGAATGCTTTGATTTTATCATTAAGGATTTGGATGATGCTATTGGGTTATTGCCTGATCAATATACGGGAGGAGATTATGGCAGAGTGGATAAAGCTGCGGCCATGGCATTTAAAGGACGTGTAATGCTCTATATGGCAAGTCCTCAGTTCAATCCGTCCAATCCGTATGGGAATAGTTACTGGCAGGAAGCATATACTGTAAATAAAGCTGCAAAGGATCAATTGGAGACTTGGGGTTATGGGCTCTTGGAAAACTACGGCGATATTTGGACCACCGAGGGGCATAAGGAAGCTGTACTCACAACGGTTTATGCAGCTCCGGGTAAAACAAATGGTAGAGGGGAACATTGTGTGCGGCCTTTAACGCAGTCTAAGAATTGTACTGGTGGAGATCAACCAATTTGGGGTCTTGTAGAATCGTATCCAATGGTGGATGGTAGCGTTCCAGGTACTTCGTCTCAGTATGCCTATGACGTACAAACATTTTGGCAAAATAGGGATCCGAGGTTCTATGCGAACATCGTCTATAATGGAGAGATTTATGAGTTAGGGGGAGCTAAAGGCAGACGTCAATACACTGATTTACAGGTGGGTGGGCTTGATGACGGGTTTGGTCCTGGGGAGAATTTTGGGAGAACTGGTTTTTATACCAAAAAAGGAGTTGAGATAGATCTTCCTGCTGCAGAAGTGGAGCAAAATGATGTGGATTGGATAGAAATCAGGTTCGCCGAAGTTTTGTTCAATTTTGCTGAGGCAGCAAATGAGACAGGGCATGAAGATGAAGCCTTGGACGTGTTGAAGCAAATACGTAATCGAGCCGGCATTGAAGAGGGGACTGATGGGATGTACGGACTTAAAGCAAGTATGACAACTGACGAGCAAAGAGATGCTATATATCTAGAAAAATATCTTGAATTTGCATTTGAAGGCAAGCGCTTTTGGGATTTAAGACGTACCCGAAGGTTGGTTTCAGATTTGAACGGTATGAAAAAATATGGGCTTCTTGCTAAGCTCAAGGCTGGATTAGATCCAGTATCTCCACCAGCGGGAGGGTTTTTGCCAACTGACTTTGATTATACTGTTACCGAGACCATCAATACAGGGCAGACGGAAATGTACACTCCTGAAGAATATTATTTTTTCCCGATAAGCAAAGATGAAATCGAGAAAAACCCAACCCTAGAACAAAACATGGGTTGGGAGAGTGGAACGTTCGATCCTACACTTTAGAGGCAGTATTTTTCTTTTAAAAGGATGCCATCTCCAAAAAACGGGATGGCATCTTTTTTCCATTTCGATAAGCAATTTGAAATGGCTTTATAGTAATTTGGAGAGAGAGCGACTTATTGCTATATGAATAATATAAAACCCAACCTTATGTATAATTCACTGATTGTATTTGCTTTTTTATTAATGGCAAATTTTGCCAATGCAAATAAAGGGGATATTTCTACTACAGCGACACTGGAGAAATACCAGGATTTACTGAAAGATCAAAGCTTTTACGCCTTCCCTGAAATACGGGAGAACCCCATAAAGTGGTATGATTCCATCCCAGAAGGGAAAATAAACAAGGCCAATTATTCATCAGATTTTGTGATGTCAGCACAGCCAGGCGAATTCTATGCATATCAGGTTGGAGTATGGGCCCTGAGATCAAAAGTTAATGATGTAAAAGTTGAATTCTCTGATCTAAAAAACAACAATGGTGGCAAAGTAATCCCTGCTACAGTGATGACTTGCTTTAATCTAGGCGGCATGGATTTTCAGGGCAATAATTTCACAAAAGAAGTAAGTGTGCAAGCCGGGCGCATCCAATCATTATGGATGGGGGTAGATTTGACAAATATCGGCGTTGGCAATTATTCAGGTACAGTTTCAATAGTTGCCCATGGAGAAAAAAGGGTTATTCCAATTCGGTTGGAAGTATCTGGAGAGTTCGTTCCCAACCACGGATATAATGAAGGAGCTCGGTTATCACGGCTTAACTGGCTCAACTCAACCGTAGGGATCAATGAAGAAATTACCAAAGGGTATATCCCTGTTCAAGTTGAAGTCAATAAGATCGCCATATTGGGGCGCACGCTGGAGATCTCAGATAACGGTCTTCCATCCTCGATCATCAGTTATTTCAGTGAATCGAATCAATCGATTGAAGACAATGGCAAACCTATAATCAGTGATCCTGTTAGGTTTATTATTGAAAAGGAAGATGGTCAAATTATCCGATTACAGCCTGGTGAGTTGAACTTTTTGAAGCAAACACCTTCAAAGGTAGTCTGGAAAGTTCTTAATACTTCTAGCGAATGTGACCTTGAATGTATAGGACAGATGGAGTTTGATGGCTTTGTTGATTATCAGTTAAGGCTTACAACAAAGGTCCCTTTAAAGGTTAAGGACATCCGCCTCGAAATCCCTGTCGTGAAAGAAAAGGCAGAATATATGATGGGCTTAGGACATGAAGGGGGTTTTAGAACCCCTGACTGGAAGTGGAAATGGGATGTGACCAAGAACCAGGACATGCTTTGGCTGGGTGCGGTAAACGGAGGCGTACGGGTCAAATGGAAAGCTGAGAACTATGTTCGGCCGTTGGTCAATATTTACTATGAGTTTGGCCCACTGAATTTACCTCCATCTTGGGGAAATGAAGGCAAGGGAGGGGTTGATGTATCAGAAAGAAATGGGGATGTAGAGATCAATGCCTATTCCGGAACCCGGGAAATTAGGAAAGGGGATGTGCTTAATTACGATTTTGAACTGCTGATCACACCTTTTAGGACAATTGACTCGCAAATCAAATTTAATGATAGATATTATCACGGTGGAGGATCAAATACTTCCGTAAAAGTTGAAAATGCAAAAAAAACAGGGGCAAATATTATCAATATTCACCATAATGAGGATGTCTATCCCTTTATCAATTATCCATTTTTAGATGCGAATGTGGATAAACTTGCCCATCTGGTGGACAATGCACATAAGGAAGATATTCGGATGAAATTTTACTATACTACTCGTGAATTGACCAAAAACCTCCCTGAATTTTGGGCCTTCAACAGCCTTAA
Source organism: Bacteroidia bacterium (assembly GCA_030426345.1). Lineage (GTDB taxonomy): Bacteria > Bacteroidota > Bacteroidia > Cytophagales > Cyclobacteriaceae > JAAUQL01. The sequence goes on along the minus strand of JAUHYU010000020.1, from coordinate 19,643 downwards.
CGGCGAGGTTATTTTCCCGGGACCAGGTAATGCCAGTCGAACTGAAGCTTTGCATCCTAATGGCCCAAATGAATGGCTTATCAAGAACCTTCGTGAGAATTACATTCCTGCTTGGTACAACGAAATCAAAGAAGGGCCTTTTAAAGGTGAAACCGACCTTTCGGTAATTACTACTCCCGATAGCCGTTTGAACAATTTTTACATTGCCGGTTTGGATTGGATGGTTCAGCACATGGGCATCGATGGTGTTTATATAGATGATTCTGCCCTCGATCGGTTTACATTGCGCAGAGGCAGAAAAATAATAGATAAATACCGTCTGGAAGGAAGAATGGACTTGCATAGTTGGAACCATTTTAACAAATGGGCAGGGTTTGCAAATTGTCTAAACCTCTACATGGATTTACTGCCTTATTTTGATTTGGTGTGGATTGGTGAGGGCCGCGACTATGACCGTATGCCCGACCATTGGCTGATTGAAGTATCAGGTATTCCCTTTGGTCTTACAGGACAGATGCTTCAAGGTGGGGGAAATCCATGGAGGGGAATGGTTTATGGTATTACTAACCGTGCCGGATGGACTAAATGGCCCCCGAGTCATCTTTGGGATTTTTTTGATGAACATCATTTTTCAGAACGTGAAATAATTGGTTATTGGGAGAAAGGCTGCCCGGTAACATGCAGTAATCCATTGATTAAAGCTTCTGTTTATAACAGCAAAGATGATGTAATCATTTCTGTAGCAAATTGGAGCAAAAATAATGAGAATACTTCGCTGGCCATTGATTGGGAGGGTATGAAACTGGATCCAGATCAAATAGACATTATCGTTCCTGAAATAATTGATTTTCAGGAAGAGGGGGTGGAAGTAACTTTAAACAATATGGTTATTCCTGGGGGAAAGGGATATTTGATCCTTTTAAAAAATAAAAAACAGAAATAGAAATTCGCTAATATGCATAGATTTTGAGCACTTAAAACGATTGGAAATTATAGTAAGCAACTGAAATAAACAGTGGATGCTCGAAGATTTTTTTTGGATTTCAATTCCTTAACTTTCATAGAATTTTAGGCCTTTTTTTGCACGCTAGAATACTTGAATCTGCTGTCAACCTATGATTGTAGATGTCATTGAGTTGTTATGAGAAGCAGTTTATAAATATTGAGAATATCCATCAAAGGTTTTGGCAAGATTAAAATTTTGAAATGAACTATACAAATAAAAATAATTGAAAATGAAAGCACGTCTAACAAATTTAAAAGCATGGAAAATATGTGCTTTTTATACCATAATGGGGGCTGTTATCTCTTCATGCTCTACAAACACATTAACCTTTGAGGCCAGCAATTTCCAAATTGTGATTGGATCAAATGGACAAATTATCAAACTGGCCAACATCAATACAGAAACAGATTTCTTTCCCGAGGGTCAGTCAGCACCTATTCTTGCCATCAGGGTTAATAAAACCTTTGAAAATCCATCAAGTATGAACTTTGATGGGAATACCAATTCCATGAAGCTTGATTATGAAAAAAGCGGGGTACAGGCTGTGGTTTCAATTGTAGAAAAGGAAACGCATATAGTATTTGAGCTGCAGTCAATATCTCCTGAAGATAAAGTGGATTTAGTGATTTGGGGTCCGTATCCAACTACAATTTCAAAAACGATTGGGGAATGTGTCGGAGTAGTTAGGGATGATAAATATGCCATTGGGATTCAGACGCTCAACTTGAAAACTTTAGGAGGATATCCGGAAACTGAAGATGATGTGATGCCCTCCTACAATATTTTTGAGGGAGATAATTTATCAGATATTGGAGAAGATAAGCGGGATAAAGAGCTTTACAGAGGAAATACGGCTAAAGCGACTGATTTTGGGAGTACGCTGCAGGCATATTGCCGGAACAGAAGCAAAAACAGGGTGATTTCAAATTGGGGCCATGAAAGATATGTTGCCCCCGCCTATGATGATGGAGGCCTTGTAGGCAGTAAGATCGCAATATTCGGTTGTTCGGAAGAAAATGCCCTGACGACCATAGGTAAAATCGAAGTGGAAGAAAGGTTGCCTCATCCAATGATTGATGGGGTTTGGGGAAAGGAATCACCGGGGGCAACGGCGTCTTATCTGATCATTGGTTTTGGTGAAGAGAATCTTGACCAAGCAATTGATCTTACAAAAAAAGCTGGCCTTCGCTACCTCTATCACGGAGGGCCATTTGAAAATTGGGGCCACTTTAAATTAAATGAAAAACAATTTCCCGATAATTGGGCTAGTATGCAGCGCTGTGTAGTACGTGCTGAAGATGAGGGGGTATTGTTGGGTGTTCACACTTTGTCAAATTTTATTACCACCAATGACCCATACGTTTCTCCAGTTCCTGACCACCGCCTTGCCACAGTTGGCACTTCACAATTGGTAAACAATATCAATGATATTCAGACAACAATTACCATTAAATCTCCTGACTATTTCAATCAATATAAAAATAACAACTTGCACACTGTCCGCATTGGTGATGAATTGATTCGGTACGGGAAGGTATCGGAAAGTGAGCCATGGACCTTGACTGATTGTGAGCGTGGCGCTTTTGGGACGAAGCCTAGCCGGCATGAGCAGGGTGAGGAGATTTCCAAACTGATGGATCACGGGTACAAAACGTTTCTCACAAATATGGAAATGCAGGATGAAGTAGCCGAAACAATTGCACGGCTATTCAATGAAACAGGCCTGCGCCAAATATCTTTTGATGGCCTGGAAGGCTGCTGGGCTACAGGCATGGGGCAATATGGTCGAACACTTTTTGCAAATAAGTGGTACGAAAGCCTCAATGATAAGCTCAAAGGAAAAGTAATAAATGATGCCAGCAACCCCGGACATTATTTCTGGCACATTTACACAAGGATGAACTGGGGGGAGCCATGGTATGCGGGATTCAGGGAAAGCCAGACTCAATACAGATTGAAAAATCAGAATTTTTATAATAGAAACCTGATGCCGCACATGCTCGGTTGGTTCAGTATGAAACCGGAAACCAGTATTGAAGATGCTGAGTGGTTGTTGGCAAGGGCAGCGGGTTTTGATGCCGGGTTTGCACTAGTTACTTCGCCAGGTATCGTAAAGATCAACGGCTCCGGAGAGGAGATTATTAATGCGATCAACCAATGGGAAAAAGCCAGAATGGGAGAGGTATTTAATGAGGAGCAGAAAGAACTCATGCGATCCGTTTCCAACGAATTTCATCTTGATGTAGTTGATGATGCATCATGGAATCTTAAGCGTGTTTTTTCTGAAAAATTCAGCCACTCCAAGAAAGTCAGACAACCGGGGGAGCCAGTTTTTTCCAAATTCACTTTTCAAAATAATGGAAAAAAGCAGCCATTGCAATTTATCATTACGGCTAAGGGATCAGAGGTGGCCAACATTTCCATGGAGATTGACAATCATAAGCAGTTGGATATCCCAGTGTCAATCCAACCTGGCCAGTCTCTTAAATACTCAGGAGCAGATAATATGATAATTTATGATATGGCATGGCAACCGATTAAAGAAATAAAAATGAAACAAGACCTCATGTTGATTGAGAATGGCGAGCATAATTTGGTCTTTGATTGTGAGGTTGGAAAAGGAGATAATGCTGAGGTTAAAGTGGAATTGAGAACAGAAGGGCAATCTGAACTAATATCAATGAAATGATAAATAATTGGAGATGATCATTAGTCAGATTTGACCTCCACCGCTCCTCAGGTTTATAGTCAGAAATGTAATCTATCATACAAAACCATTATATTCTGATTATAAATTCAATTATCGAACTCAGGAATAAGTACTTTTAATCTGATACTTATGATTACTGATTTTAGACAGATGGAAAAAACTCAAGCTGTAGTTGATGATGTTGTAATTCAGTTTGCTGATGAACTTTTTAGATGGGCGCTTTATAGGACGAGTAATCATGAAATTGCTCAAGACCTTGTGCAGGATACCTACTTTGCTGCGATTAAATCTCGTGATTCCTTTCAGAACAGAAGCAAGGTTAAAACCTGGTTATTTTCCATTCTAAATAACAAAATCATTGATCACCATAGAAAGGAGTTCAAGCGGATAATCTACAATCAATCTGAGTTGTCAAAAGATAGCGATGGCGATGATATCCTTGGCAAATTGTTTGATCGCAATGGGACATGGAAAAACAGAAGTAATTATGAGGCTTGGGAAGAGACCGAGGAGCACCTGCTAGATAATGTACATTTCAGAAAATCGCTGCAATCTTGCCTTGAAAATTTACCTGAAAAATGGTTTTCTGCCGTTCAGATGAAATACCTTGAAGAAAAAGATAGCGCAGATATTTGTAAGGAATTGGATATATCTCCGTCTAATTTCTGGCAGATACTTCATAGATCTAAATTGAAACTAAAAAATTGTTTAGGAAATAATCCGTCAGGAAGAAAATGAGAAAGTTGATGAATATTCTTATGCTTTCATGCAAGAAAGCAACAGAGTTGATGGAAAAGGAATTGCACTTCAAATTAAACCGGTTGGAAAAAATCCAACTCCGCATGCATACGAGTATGTGTAACGCCTGTAGTGCCTACCAGAAAGAGAACAAAGTGATGGAAAATGCCCTTAAAACCCATATTGCTTCTGTCGATAAAAATGAAAATTTAAGCAAAGCAATGCTTTCAGATGAATTCAAAAAATCACTTATCAAAAGCCTAAAGGATAATTGATTTTTAAATAATTTTCGACATTAGTCCCTTCAATTTGGAATTGATTCCATTTCAATTTAGTAGAAACTTCCCATAATAAATTCCACAGATTCTGTCAGGTTTATAAAGTCAGTCGTCTAATAACTTTGATCGATGCGAAATAATTATGTCAAAGAATCAAGAAATGAAGAATGGTTTTATTGTTGGGCTAGCATGGCCTGAAACTCGCTGTAAACAGGCAGGAGCGTGGTATGATCCCCTGATGAGTTTGATCGGTTTTAATATTGATGGATATTATGAGGTAGGCCATGCGGCACTTTTACTTATATCTGATGACGAAAAAAAGTGTGAATATTTTGATTTTGGTAGGTATCATTCCCCGCATGGATTTGGAAGGGTTCGCGATCAGGAGACAGACCATGATCTTGAAGTGCATACCATTCCGAGGGTCTCAGCGGATAAATTGAGGATAAAAAATATGGATGAGATTCTGTGTGAATTAGCACAGAATAAATCATGCCATGGAGATGGGCAAATTTTGGCTTCTTATACCAGGATCAACTTCGATCGTGCCTATGCCTCGGCAAAGCAAATGCAAAGGGAGGGCTTTATCGCTTATGGACCATTGCTGCCAAATGGAACAAACTGTTCCCGTTTTGTAAATCAAATTATTAGAGCGGGAAAGCCTTCCCTTTTAGAATATTTTCAATTAAGATTTCCCTTCACGGTTAGCCCTACCCCGATGACCAACATTAAGTCTCTGAGTTCAGCGACTTTCAAATCAGGAATGTCAGAAATGTACATTTTAAATCCTGAGATTCAATTACAAAAAGCATGACAAAATTACCAGACCTACTACCTGCCCCAGCAAACAAGCCAGGAAAATTGAAAGAGGCAAAATGGCTCTCAGGCGAAGGTGCCGGTTCATGGTTTTTAATACACAATGAAGACAAGGCTCGCGGTATTTTCATAGTGGCCAGATTTTCTAGCGAAGGCCATTACGAATGTGGGGGATATTATAAGGCGAAAAAGCCCTTTAATTCCATGACTGACTATGATTTGACATACCCTTGCCACTGCATGACAATAACAGTTGAGCAGGAAAATGAGATCGTAAGTTTTGAATTGATCAAAAAGATGTCTGAAAAGGAATTTGTGAAGATGCAGAAAGCATATGGAATAGAGGGTGTTTTTGGGGCAAGGGAAAATATCAATCCCCAATCGAATTAAAATCAAAATGAAGCTATGAATCGCCTGAGAAATCTATTAACTAAATCACAACTAAGTAATCAGGCAAAGCATTTATATCTATGGATGGCAACTGGCAGAGGCAAGAAAGTTGCTCTGATAATCGTGCTTGCTGTTACAGTTTTAGCCGGAATTCAAATACCGAAGTTGTCTTTCAACTACAACATGGAAAATTTCTTTGATCAGCATGATGAAGATGTTAAGGTTTATGAAAGATTCAAAAAGCTTTTTGGGAATGAGAATAATGGCTTGATCATAGGTGTCACAAATAACCATGGAATTTTTGACCAATCATTTCTTTTCAAGATAGATTCGCTGACAAGGCTTCTTGAAATTTTGCCAGAAACCGACAAAGTATTGTCTCCGACTTCTGCTAGTGATTACGTTTATGCTCCGCTTGTAGGTTCGGTAAAAGTGCCCATCCTTCATATCGAAAATCCTGAGAAGTATAAATTTGACGGAAAAAGGATATACGCCGATCAATCTTATGCGAGGTCACTTTTTTCGGATGATAAAAAATCCATTGCCATAGTGCTAAGTTTTAGCAAAGAAATGGATGATGCTGAGAGTAAAGTATTATTGTCCAGATTAGATCAGATGCTTTCGGGATTCGATTTTGATGATTCAAATATCGCTGGGCGAATCCAAACTCAGCACTATTACATTACAGAAATGAAAAGCGAGATGGCATTGTTTTCAGCGATGGCTTTATCTCTATTTATCCTGACACTTTTTGCGATTTTTAGGGATTGGAAATTTGTAGCAATATCTTTTGGCGTCGTTTTTATTGCTCAAATTTGGCTGTTTGGTTTGGTGGCGTTGTTGAATATCCCTATGGATTTAATGATGATTTTATTGCCCGCTTTGATTTTTATCCTTGGAACTTCCATCAGTATCCATGCCATCACTCAATTTCGGCGGGAATATGTACCGAAAATCCATAAAACATCAGCCATTAGCAAGGCGATGCTTGGAACAAGTATTCCCAACTTTTTAAATTCGCTAACCACGGCAATCGGCTTTTTATCCTTGGTTTTCATCCCGGTTCTTCCTGTCCAACAATTTGGGGCTCTTGCCGCTGTAGGAATTATGATTACGTTCATTATTGGGATAATTCTGATTCCAATTGCACTACAAATTGTTCCGCTAGGATTAGCTCCAAACGATTTAAAACGGATTAATTCAAGTAGCTTCAATGGCTTTGTTATTTCCCTTGTTTCTAATAAAAAATCTATAGTGCTTTTTGCATTTTCATTATTTGTGTTGTCGGGGTTGTACTATGCTACAAAAGTAAAGGTCAATAATTATTTTCTTGATGATTTGAAAGCGTCAAGTAGTCTTGGATCATCGCTGAAATATTTTGAGCGCAATTTTTCTGGCATCAAACCGATTGAGATTTTGATACATGCCGGGGAAGGCCAAGATGCAAAGCTTCTGGATTTTGAGAGCATCAAAGAAATAGAAAGAGTGGAAACATTCATCAAACAAAATTTTCAAACGGGATTTATTCTAAGCCCGGTTATGATCGTAAAATCGATCAATAAGGCTCTTCACGGAGGATCTCAGTCTTTCTACGCGATTCCCAAAAGTGAAACACAATATAAAAAAATCTTAAAAGCCGCCGAAAAACAAAAGGTGTGGAATTTGTATTCTTCCATCCTTAGTAGAGATAATAATTATGCGCGAATTAGTTTCAGGACGCTTGATATCGGGAGCAATGCCGCCATGGAAAAAGAAGAGTTACTGAATCGGTATATAAATAAACACACTTCTAATCTCGATTTTGAATTTACAGGTGTTTCCCATCTTTTGGACAATACAAATGAGAAAATCACCGGAAATCTCATGAAAGGAATTTTGTTGGCAATTTTTACAGCGACTTTGGTCATTTGGATTTTTACAAAATCAAGTAGGATCGCCCTGATATCTGCTATTATAAATTTTATCCCTTTGATTTTTGCCGCGGGAATCATGGGCTTTTTCAATATCCCTCTCAAGGTCTCGACATCGCTGATATTCACTATTGTTTATGGGATTACAGTCGACGATACAATTCATTTTCTCAACGCCTACATACGTTTTGTTAAGCAAACGAAAAATGTAAGTACAGCCATCAAGATGGCGGTAAAAAAGCTCTTAAAACCCATGATTTCCACTTCACTTGTCCTTTTTTCAGGATTTATGATTTTTTCACTATCGGACTTTCAGAGTATTCAAATGCTTGGGTTACTTGTTGGGGCTTCATTGCTTTTCGGATTGATAACTGATTTACTCTTATTACCCATATTGATAAGACTATTATTTATTCGAAAAGAGGGAATTGAAACTTCTTTGGCACTATCTAATATTTAATCAATGCATTTTATTTATATCAAATAATTTAGAACTATGGAGTGGTATATACCAATTACGATAATTCCGGGAGCAGCATTGCTGGTGCTGTCCACATCAAATTTTATAATTGCGCTTAACAATGAAATTGAAGCATTGCAGCACCAAAAAATGGAATTTACCGATATCATTATACGCAAAGTTTCTCAGGTGAATACACTCAGTTTGGCGATCGCCTCACTGTATATCTCTATTGCTTTTTTTACGTTGTCAGGCATGATGCTGGGTTTGGAGTCAATAAATCAAAAGCTTGTTAGATTGGTTTCCACATCATCTCTTTGTTTGGGATTGGTTACCCTATTTTTCGGCATCAGCTTATTGATATTATATGCTTACAGAGCTGTTAGAATTCGGAAAAATCAGTTTGCCAAATAGATTGAAAAGGCAGAACTTATTTCTTCAAAACTTAGAGTATTCTAAATCAAGATGGTTCATGGATTTATGATGCTTTTTGACAACCAAAACTATCCAAAATCCATGAAAGGTCTCTCGTGCCACAACTGTTCTCATCGCCTTAATGGCCAACTCATCAATTCGTTTTCTTTATAAATGGATTTATATCAAGTCAACATCCGCCGAAATTTCCAATAGTGCGGGCCCTTTGTGCGAAAATAGCTGCAACATGGCATCCTCCAATTGTTGTTTTTTGTCAACCTTAAGTCCAAGAGCACCGCAACTATTTGCATACGCAGAAAAATCAGGATTCACCAGGCTCGTTGCCCATACATCCCAACCACCAGCGCGCTGCTCTTTGGATATTTTCCCCAGTTCATTATTGTTCAATACAATCAGTTTGATGGGCATGTCATACTTAACGGCAGTGGTTAGTTCGGCGAGATATTGACAAAAACCACCGTCACCTGCCACGGCAATAATAGGTCTTTCATCTCCGACTGCAGCCCAGGCCCCCATGGCAGCAGGAAACGCAAAACCAATGGAGCCGAGATATCCTGACATCAGAAATGAGTGTTGTTTGGACTCGAAATAGCGGCCAAAGGAATAGGCATTATTGCCCACATCTACACACATTACCGCATTTGCAGGAGCCAATCTCGTAAGCGCGTCAAACACAAATGCTGAGCTTACACCTTTATCCCGATCTTCCGTCAGGCGCTTTTGCTTTTCTTTTCTCCAAATATCCCATCTGCGCGAGATTTCTCCTTTTTGATCTGTCTTATTGCTAATAAATTCATGGCTTTGATCATGGATCAAGCTAACTGTGCGCGAGATTTCACCATAGACAGGGACTGCAACTGGATGGAATTTGCTCAAGGCCAACGGATCAAAATCTATTTGGATGATTTGTTTTTTTGGAGTAATGCCGGTATGATTAGAAAAGGATGCCCCAATTACTAGCAGTAAATCAGCTTCGTTCATGAAATATGAGGCAATGGGCGTGCCGCTCCTTCCCAAAACACCGCACCCAAGCGGGTGGTTATCGGGGATCAATCCCTTTCCTTTGAAGGTAGTCATTACCGGACAATTTAACTTACCGGCCAAACTGATAATGCTTTCCATATGAAACCTGGCACCGTGGCCCACAATAATTGCCGGCCGCTTTGCTTTTTTTAGCAAATCCAGTGCTTTGTCAAAACTTTGTTGCGATGGTGAGATGGATAAATCCGGCATTCTTCCATCGGGAGTTTGTGCTTTTGCATTCCCTGAGGGCAATACTTGCACCTGATCGGGAAAGGTAAGATGCGAAACATCACGATTTAAAATGGCATGTTTTATAGCCAAGGACATCAACTCTGCATGCTTGCTTTGGTGTTCCACTCTTTGGTTAAAAGCGGCTACAGTCTGAAAGGCGCGAACTAAATCCACTTCTTGGAAATTTCCGGTGCCAACTACCTGAGTAGCTACCTGACCTGTTAGTGCCAAAATAGGCGATCGATCCACTTTTGCATCCCATAAACCGGTAAACATGTTCGTAGAGCCTGGACCAGCAATGGCGAAGCAAGCCGCAGGTTTTCCTGTTAGTTTGCCATAAGCAGAGGCGGCAAAGGATGCCGCACCTTCATGTCTTACTCCTATAAATTTTAAATCTCCACTTTCTTCCTTTCTGCGGAAAGCATCAGCTAAACCCAAATTAGAATGTCCTACCATTCCAAAGACACGATTAACACCCCAGTTGACCATAGTTTCTACCATCACATCTGTAATGGTAGCCTCATGAGGAGGTTCTTTTTCGATACCAACAAAAATGGCATCATCTTCAATTTTGAGATCATACGTTTTCAGACCATCTTCAAAACCATCTGAATTGCCACCACAGGGGTTGAAATCCCAGCCGTGCCACGGACAGCGCAACTGCCCATTTTCAATAGAACCTTCCCCCAATGGCCCTCCCTGGTGAGGACATTTGTTGGTGAGGGCATTGTAAGTCCCTTTAAAATGTGTGAGACAAATCTGAGTATGACCGGCAGTTACAGTCATAACCCTACCTTCCTGAAGCATGTCCTTATTGCCCAGTACTTTGTGCCATGTGATGGATTTTGTCATATTTTGTGGAGTTTAGTAAAGTGGCTTGATTAGGCAAATATCGGTGGATTGCCTGTGCATGATATCAGTATTTTGTTTTAAATGTAAACCTACCATTCTGATGTTTTGATTTGGTCATGAGTTTTACATTAACCCTATATTTTATAAAGTTAGCCTTGATGGGGATCGTTGCTTGGTTTGTACTACTTATGGGTTTTAGGATGTTTTTACAATAAAAAAGCATCCAAAACCCATGACTTATTCAGCGACAATATTTTCTTATAAGTCAATAGAATTATTGTTTCAAATACCACGAAACTGCGGATGAAATAAAGGCGAAAACAGTATTTGATATTTCATTTTCGCCACTCGGTTTTAAAGAATCGAAAGGCAGAATTGCACCATTCCAATGTTCGCCAACTATCCATTGACCAGCTTCCAAAGCGGGTAATTCATGGTATTTCAATAGTTTTTTTGAAAGAGGATAACCTGTCAGATAAAAGTATGGCGAAGGATTCATGCTGTCTGCCATGGCCAAACCAAAACCAATACCGAGATCAGCATTTACTTCCGCATATATTCCCGTATCAAAATGATGCGGCCAAATCCTTATCTCACTTTCGGCTTGCAAATAACCAAGCAGGTGCAGAGAGGTTTCGTTTGCCAGTTTTCGGAACCTCTTCCATTGTTGCAACTCTCCCGTAGATAACGCTTCTACCGGTTGCCCCTTGAATGGATATTCTGGAATTTCAAAATGGAGAGGATCAGTGACCCCTGAAGTTTTTAAACCAACATCCTTTAATCCCGACTCAATTTCTACCTCCAAGTCCACAATTTTTTTACCGATAATAGGATGACGTGATAGAACTTCAAATTTTTGATCAAGGATCTCAAATTGAAAATTGGCCAAATCCAATGCGAATATTATATCATTCTTGTCGGCTTTTATCCATCGCCCAAATATCCGGTCACTTACAGGATCAAAGTATAAATTTGTATGGCTGTCATCCTGTTTTTTTGGTACAAAAGTACGATTTGCCTTAGCAATTATCTGTGTCAGTTGGTGAATGAGCTGATCAGCTTTGATGTATTCCTGCATAATTTATACCGGTTAGTTTATGTAAATTATAATCTATGGTAGATAAGTCGTCTGGATTGAAATTCCTGACATCATCGTATCCACAAGATCTGGCCACCACCTTGATCAAATCATTGGTTGCTGTAAAAAAGTTGTAAAGTTGCTTTGCTGATGAATCAATAATTAATCGTTGTCGTAAATTTTCCTTCTGAGTGGCAATGCCCACCGGACAGTTATTAGTGCTACAAGCTCGCATACCCAGGCAGCCGATAGCTTGCAAGGCAGCGTTAGAAACGGCGATTGCATCTGCGCCAAGCATCATCGCTTTGGTAAAATCCTCAGCTACCCGCAGGCCTCCAGTGATGATCAGCGTTACGTCTTTCACTCCTAAAGTATCGAGATGCCTGCGCGCCCGAGCCAACGCAGGAATGGTTGGTACGTTTATATTGTCTCTTAAAATTGTGGGTGCTGATCCTGTTCCTCCTCCTCTGCCATCCAGTATGAGGTAATCCACACCTACCTGTAAGGCAAAATCTATGTCCTTTTCAATATGGCTGGCAGCAATCTTAAAGCCTATGGGAATACCACCGGTTTTGAGTCGAACTTCCTCAGCAAAGTTTTTAAAGTCTTCAATGCTCTTGAAATCCATGAACGTGGCTGGCGAAATAGCTGTTTCACCTTGTTTAAGCCCACGGACCTCGGCTATTTCTTTTGTTACTTTGTTTCCGGGTAAATGTCCCCCGGTTCCGGTTTTGGCACCTTGCCCTCCTTTAAAATGAAAGGCTTGCGCCTTTTTTACTTTTTCCCATGAAAAACCAAATTTTCCAGAAGCCAACTCATAGAAATAGCGGGAATTGTTTTCCTGTTCTTCAGGTAGCATGCCTCCTTCTCCACTGCAAATACCCGTTCCGGACAGCTCTGCTCCTTTGGCCAACGCAACCTTGGCTTCTCTCGAAATGGCTCCAAAACTCATGTCAGATACAAAAATAGGTAGGTCGAGTTCCAACGGCTTTTTGGCTTTTGGCCCAATGATCACTTTAGTATTTACAGCTTGTTCGTCGAGCAAAGGCCTTCTGGCAAGTTGGGCGGGGAGGAACTGGATATCTTCCCATTTTGGGAGCAAGTTACGATCCACGCCCATAGCCGCGGAGGGGCCATGATGCCCATGGTTTTTCAGGCCATTTTTGGCTAAATCTTGGATGTAATTGGTATAAGGCTCGGTGCTTTCCGGATGCGTGTCGGCATATTGACCAAGATATTCATCACGTTTGAATGGCTGCGGATGATCGCTGAGATATTGCTGGATCTCTTGTTCGTCGATCCATACCCACCCTTCATTTACCTTACTTTTAAATTTATATAAAGCCTCTTCATTATTGTATTCACTAATACCGGTATCGTATCGATAATCCCAAAAGTGGACACCACAAATCAGGTTGTCACCATCAATATAACCATCAGACAAAAGGGCTCCGCGATGCAAACATCTCCCATATAATACCGAAACCTCTGATCCGTATCTGACAAGAACAAGGTCTAAACCATGGATTTGAGCATGTTTTGGGGTTTTCTCTTCTAGGTTCGTGATTTCTATTAGCTTTATCATTTTGTGTGTTTAGTAAAAAATCAATTTACCTATTTGTAATAGAAGTCAATTAGGTGGCTCCAAGTAGTTACTGTGCACATTGACTACTCCTAAAGCGAATCGTTGAGTAGGCAACGCCAAAATATTCATCCGTAAGATGACTTAATCCCATGGAAATCAACCCCGCTTTGATGATAGCTTGATGGTGAATACTATGTTCAATACAGTAAGCCAATTCCCTGCCCACAGAGCTTGAAATTGTATTTTGAACGGCACCTTCAATGCTGAAGTCACCTTCAAACTTTACCTGTAGATTTTCATTAAGTGTTTCAATTCCTATGAGCAATCTATCGACAGTTTTTAATGCGAAATCAGGATCTTCTTCTATACACAAATCTCTTTCACGTTTATCATAATTTATAGTTCCGGAAAAAGAACCAGATACCAAAAGGAGGTAAAATTCTAAAATGTGCCTGATGTGTTGGCCAATCGTTGCATTTGACAAAATCATTGATTTTTCAGTGTATTGTGCTTTGCTTATACCCTGTAATAAGTCATTTAATTGTTGCAGATTTTCCTTAGCTATTGCTTTCATTTAAAAATGTTATTGTGATATGTTTCTATTTTTGCCTATCCCAAGTTAGCCGCATACTTGCTTTTCTTTATCTTGGTAATTGTGCAATATCATTGCATCAAAAGCATTTTTCTGTCTTTAAAATCAGAAAGTTTAGTTTCCTTTCCAAATATATCTACGCCGGAAAATCTAAAGACAAACCTCCTGCTTTAAGTTTCATAGATTTAAAAACGATTAAAATTATACGATCAACATATTAGTCGTAGCAGATGCCATACCTGACAAAATATTTTTGTAAATGTGATATCTCAAATAATAAAATCAGTTGCCTGATTGCTGTGCAATAACCTTCTGCCCTAATTTTAGGAATTTGGAGGCATTGCGATATCCTGAAGATTGTGCTATCAGATTCCCTTTATCATCGATGAAGAGCAAGGTTGGATACCCTCTGACTCCATACCTTTTTGCAAGTTCTGTCCCTTCTTTTTCACCATCGAGGGCAACATTAATAAAATGAGCATTAAAGAAATGCTCCTACTTTTTCATCAGGAAATGTGTTCTTCTTCAACAACTTGCAAGGCTCACACCAACTTGCCGAAATATCCAGAAATATCAATTTGTTGTCTTTCTTAGCCAACTCAAGTGCCTCTTGCCAGGTGCCGACATGGAATTCAATTCCAGCCTCTTTGGTACCGTCAGAACTGTATGCATAAAATTTGATTGCACTCACATTTGTGAGCGCAATCAACAAAATTAACCTTAACCACATAATCTATTAATAAATCTGTTCCTAATTCAACCTAAACCCGCTACGGTGCATATTCGGCCTTTATCGTCACTTCAACAGTTTTAGCTATGTTTGTCGATGGTTTTCCATCTTTAAAAGCAATGCCATAATCCACCAATGTTAAATTGAATTTGCTGTCGACTTCTATGGTTTTTCCTTTTACTGTCACTGTTCCATTTTCCTTGATGTTCTGTGTTTTGCCCTTGATGGTCAGCTCACCTTCTACTGAGGCATCATAGGAGCCATCTTTATTGAAATTAACGCTTGAAAGATTAGTGATTTTCCCGGTAAATTTTGCTTTAGGAAATCCTTTTGTATCAAGGAATTTATTACTGTTGAAGTGTTTCTGCATGAGGGCCTTTTCAAATTCAAAACCCTGCATCGGTATTGAAAACACAACGTCTCCCGTCTCTGTATTAATCGTGCTCACGGTTGCTGTATTATTAGCTTCTATGTCTTCTGCCGGTGTTGTCGAGAAGAATTTCACGTGTGTTTTGCTGCTTATCAGCTTGCTTGTTGTTTGGGCAAATCCTACTACTGCAATGAGTAAAATCGCTAATGATAAAATTGATTTTTTCATTTTACTATAATTTAAATTTATTGTGTTTATTTATTTATTCTGATTAAATCACTTTTTTCAAGGATTACATTTTCATATAGTTCGAGATCTTCATCATACGAAGCGCCTGAACGAATGACACCCTTCACTGTGATGGATTGGCCAACTATAACTCCCTTTAGATTTTTGTTTGTTTCCGGCGTAAATGTTGCACTGACACCCGCCTTGTCATTTTTGCCTTTGAGTAAGACAACTTTTTGTCCGTCGTAATCCTCCGAAAGTTTGCTTACCTCTCCACTTATTTCTAGGATTTTGGAATCACCGTCAGCGGATAGATACTTTTCATTCGCAGCATTTGCATCAGCTAAATACTCCGAAACAATTTGGCTACCAGTGAATGTAAAGTCAGCTTTTGTTGCCTGCACATCGCGGTGGGGCATAAAAAACATGTATAGAAACACTCCACCTCCAATGACTACACCCGCTATTCCTGCGAACACTATAAATCTTAGAATTTTACTTTTATTCATCGTTGTATTGATTTTTTGTATTTGGTTAATAAGTCGTGGGTAATTGTAAACCTGACAACATGCTGAATTTTTTTTCGAAATTCTTTATAATTGCATCGCTTTGTTATGTCGTCAAAAGCATGGAATTTGAAGGCATTTCTTTTAGAAAAAGGGATCTACCATATGGTAGATCAAGGTAGATTCTTTTCAAACTAGCATGTTTGTAGACTATGAATGGTAAGCAGACCTTTGCTTTCTGTAGGGTCAAAAAAGCCTCATTTTTCCATGAAATCTATATAATTATTTAGAAGTCTGAGGATTGGATTTATAAGGTGGATTATTTGATGGTTCTTTCCAAACTAATATTTGATGCCATTAGCAATGGTATTGAAGGCTATTAATTAGCTATCACATTTTTATTCATCCAAGAAAATAATGAGGCCATCCATTCGTCAGTAGGTAATTTTAAAACAAAACCATGATTGCCTTCAGGGTATAGGTGCATTTCTGTAGACACTTTATTTTTTATCAATTCTTGATAAAATCGGATGCTGTTCTCAACAGTAACCGTGGTGTCATCTCCTGCGTGTGTCAACCAGGTCGGTGGAGTATCAGGGCTAACTTGCAATTCATTTGAAAATTTATTGATTTTCTCTTTTGAGGGAGCATTTCCAAGTAAACTTTCACGTGATCCGCTATGGGTTAATCCGTCATTCATACTGATAACCGGATAAACCAAAATCATAAAATCTGGCCTCAAATTAATATTTTCTTCATTTGGAATATATGATTTGTTAAAATGAGTTCCTGCTGTTGATGCCAAATGCCCGCCGGCTGAAAATCCCATAATCCCTATTTTTGCTGAGTCCAAGTGCCATTCCGTTGCTCGTTGACGAACTAATTTAATGGCTTGCTGTGCATCTTGCAGCGGGCCAATTGTTTTATCAATCATGATCGAATCACTTGGCAAACGGTATTTTAGAACAAAAGCAGCAATGCCTTTTCGTAAAAATGCTTCAGCGATTTCAGTGCCTTCGCGTAGATAACTTTCACCGGTATAGCCGCCACCCGGACAAATAATAACCGCAGCTTTTATTGCCATTTCCTTTTCGGGTAGATAAACTGTCAATGTCGGCTTCGAAACCTTTTTAATCCAGGAAATCCGGCCATCTTTTTCCATGGTTATTTCTTTCATGGGATAAGGTTTGCTGTTTGGGATAGATGCTGGGTACAGGTCTATGATTCGTTGTGCTTCTAATTGCACGGAAACTACCATAATAAGTAGAAAGGCTATTTGTTTCATGGATTTCGAACTAATTTTTTAGTGGTTTATTTAAGTCAGGAGCGATTGTCTCCATTGCCTCATCGACATCAATGTAGGCATCTAAGTCTTTCATTGAAATAACCTTAAAGTGATAATCTGACAAATATTGCAAATATTCTTTGAATAATTCGGGAGGGGTATTTACCCATGGATGCTCAATATCAGGGACTCCATGAATCGTTAGGACTACGATCTTGCCATTTCGGGCCTCATTAAATGCTGCCATAATCAGTTCTTTATTATCAGCATTGGTGGCCCAACTTGACACCAGATAAGGATGATCATTTAGAGGATCATAAGCCCTGCTTCCTCCTGCCCGTGCATATTTGTATCCTTTTTCAAGAAGGGTTTCCATGACAGAAGCACTGAGGTCATATCCGGGATAGGCAAAATTTAATGGCTTATCAATGCCTAATAAATCACATTTATCTTCAATATAATTGATCTCCTCGATAAGTTTCGTTTTGGTCACCTTACTTGCGGCGATGTGGTTTTGGGTATGATTTGCTATCTCAAAACCCATTTTATCCAATTCCTTTATTTCTGTCCAATTCAAATATGCGGATCTGCTAGGAGATTCTGTAGGAAACTCACAGACAAAAAAAGTAGCACCAAATCCATGTTCCCTTAATAAAGGAGCTACAACGGAATATTGACTTGAAGTGGCATCATCGAAGGTTAACACCACCAATTTATCAGGGATTTCTTTTTTTAGGATTTGACAATTACCGGAAAGACAAACTGCCAATGCCATGAAGAGGGCAATAATTTTTTTCATAATTGCCCAATATATTAGTTAAAGCTTAATTCATCAACTGTTGCCGTCAGCAAAAAAAAGAGATAGAAGGGGCATCGGTCTCCAAATTAGGCGAAAAGCCTCATTTTTCCATGAAATTATCATCATGGTTATGATTAAAAGAAATAAGGATTCCACTCAGTAGATTCTAATCTGGAAAACAGATAATTTGAAATCCTCCAATCCCATAATCTCGTAAATCCTTATCTTTGGACATGCACCATATTTTAAAGGAAAATATCTACATGAATTTGAATGAGTCCCTTACAAAAGTAATATGCGCAACAATAGTCATGACGATATCAAGTTTATCTCTCCAAGCTCAGGAGAAATTAACTTTAGACAATGACACACTACTTATCAAACTCGATCTCACACGAGGAGGGGCAATATGCTATATATCGCTTTCCGGATCGACCAGAAATGTAGTCAATATCCATGATGAAGGTAGGTATGTCCAACAATCTTATTATGCCGGAAAGATACTTAATCGCGTGGATGAAGGCCAGAACCCCAATTGGTCCCCGTGGGCCTGGAACCCAATTCAGGTTGGTGACAGCTACAGAAATAGGGCAAAGATTCTTGAGCATAAGAAAGAAGGGAATACACTTTATGTAAAGTGCATTCCTATGCTTTGGGATATGAATGACCAGCCAGCAGAGGCCATCATGGAACAATGGACAACGCTTGACGAAAATGTGATTAAAGTACATAATAAGTTGAGTTGCCATAGAACTGATACCATATACGGAAACGGAAGAGAAGCCAATCAGGAATTGCCCGCAGTATATCCTATTTCTGCGTTGAATAATCTATATGCTTATTTTGGGAATGCTCCTTTTAGCGGAGCTCCATTGGATAAACCTGAAGTGGAAAATTTAAGAGACGGTTTCTGGGGCAGGTACGAAAATGATATGGTGACTGAAAATTGGATGGCATTTGTGAATAAAGAACTTTGGGGAATGGCAGTTTATACTCCTATCTGCACAAATTTTTTAGCAGGCATGGCGGGTGATCCGGGTTTTGAAGCAAAGGATGCATCAACCTCATATATTGCGCCTATTAAAGATGCTACTTTGGGTAAGGATGATGTTTATGAATATGATTATTACATAATTCTAGGGCATATCGATGAATTACGGAGTAAGATATATGCCATAAATGCGGAAAGTAAATAATCTGATATTTGATTTCAATGTGGTGAAAAATAAAACAAATGTATCATGTTTATGAACGAACAAAGATAAAAGCTGGCAATATGGTCGAAAGTTTATATGTTATTTACTTACTCCAACTAAAGCGGCTCTAAGTGCATTTATGATCATGTCACATTCATCATGTGAGATAATCAACGAAGGCCTCATAGTGATGATATTTCCCTCAATGATCTTAAAAGCAACTCCCAGTTCCATGCAGTGGTACATGATTTTTTCTGCTTCTTCCACGGCCGGTTCTTTGGTTTTTGAGTTTCTTACCAAATCAATTCCTAAGTGAAATCCCCTCCCCGCGATATTTCCGATAATTGGAAATTCCATTTGCAATTCATGTAATCTATCTATGAGATAATTACCTAGTTTTTCAGCATTGGCTACTAAATTATTTT
>JAUHYU010000019.1 GCA_030426345.1 Bacteroidia bacterium | reverse complement strand
CGGAACGCCGCCATCCTGCTGTGGAAAAATTAGTTCGAGATTGCGGATCGTGAATTTATCTAGCCAGACATATTTATCTTCCTCGATCCTCGAAATAGAAGAAATGTGCTTGACTTCCTTGTGTTCGGTTTCTTCTAAATAATACAATATCGCCCCAGCAGCAATAATGCCGGAATTTAGATTTTCAATCCCAAACCCTTTGAGCGTGGTGGTTTTGAAGTGGCTAGTGAGTTTTTCGTAAGCATAGTCATAGGCATATACCCACTCATCGGGCGTAAAGGTATTGTAATCGTCCTTGAAGAAGGCTTCAAATACCTTTCTCTTTCCTTTGGAAAAAATGATCTCAGACGGGTTGAAATTTTGCAAGAGGTTGTCGATGTATTCCAGCGTGCCGGTAGAGGCGTAAAATTCACCTGTCGAAACATCCAAAAATGACACGCCTGAGTCGTTGCCATTGATTTCAATAGAAGCGAGGTAATTATTGGATTTTCGCTCCAGCACGTTGTCGTTGAAAGATAGCCCCGGAGTGACTAGCTCGGTCACGCCGCGTTTTACGATTCCCTTTACCGTTTTGGGATCTTCAAGCTGGTCGCAGATGGCTACGCGGTTTCCAGCGCGGACGAGCTTAGGCAAATAATTATCAAGTGAATGGTGCGGAAATCCCGCCAGCTCGATGTGCGATGCAGACCCATTGGCCCTTTTGGTCAGCACGATATCTAGGATTTTACTGGCTCTGATGGCGTCTTCACCAAAAGTTTCATAAAAGTCCCCAACCCGAAATAATAACAGCGCCCCAGGGTGTTTTGCCTTGATGGCATTATACTGTTTCATCAAAGGAGTTTCCTTTGGCGCTGACTTGGTTTTGGACATTTTTCCGATATTCTTTTGAGATTAGTTGCGAAGATATTTATTCTAATATTGCCTTGAAAATTTATTCAAACTTAAATTTTTACTATATCGATTAATTAAATTTCTGTCCCATAGAGTAGAAAATATATGATGAAATGCTTCTAAAATCCATGATTTTGGTTGTGAAACAGCATTTATGAAACTTATCTCAGCGAATTAAAACAATATGGAGATTTCAATTGTCTATAAGGCATGACCCATATTTACATTTTAAATTCAATATGCTAACAAGTAGGCCGAGCATACGATGTACTGAAACAGATGTTGAGGGAATGCGAAAGTCCGGTCGCATTGTCGCTGAGGTTTTATGGGAAATGATCGATCATCTCAGGCCGGGCATGACCACGTTGAAATTAGACGAGCTGGCCGGGAAGTATTTAAAAAAGTTTGGGGCAAAATCTGCACCAAAAATAATGGGCTTGCCGAGCCATACCTGTATCAGTGTCAATGAAATAATCGCACATGGTATACCAAATAGAAGAATCTTGCGCTGTGGCGACAAGGTAAATATTGACGTGTCAGCAGAACACAACGGCTATTTTGGAGATGTCGCCTATACGGTAATCATTGGCGAATCGACCCATGAGACAAATCCGCTGCTCACCACTGCCAAAAGTGCAACGCTCAAGGCAATCAAGGCGTCTGTCGCTGGAACTCCCATCAACAAAATTTCAAAAATCATTGAGCAAGAGGCACGGAAAAATGGATATACCATTATCAGAAATTTGTGCAGCCATGGATTGGGAAAATGCCTGCATGCCTACCCTCAAAACATTTCTAATTATGAAAACCCGGAAGAAACTCTGGTATTGCAAGAAGGCATGTTTTTGGCTTGGGAGCCATACATCTCAAGTGGTGCCATTAGAGCTATTGGTGCAGAAAATGACTGGAACCTGACTACACACGACCAAAGCGAGGTAGCGCAATTCGAACATACAATTTTGGTGACCAACGGCAAGCCTGAAATCCTTACAGTTCTTCCATAGAATTTTACAATGTTCTTGTTGCAAGCTAGACGGCCAGTTTAAATTCAATTCGTGAAATAAATTATTTAGATGAATCTAAAATTGTTTTTATACAAATCTAATTATTATATTTGTGATGTATAAAAATTAACGCATCATTTATGCTCCGCAATATTATACTGATTTCCAGTGCCCTACTTGTTTCCATTAGTTGCTTTTCACAGGCTGTTTTAACAGGAAGTGTTAAAAGTCAGGAAGAGCCTTTATCTTTTGTTAATATTGGTGTTGCCGGAACCAACATTGGCACGTACACTGATGTAAATGGAAATTTCAAATTGACGGATATCCCTACTGGAGCTCAAAAAATCACGTTTTCTTCCGTTGGGTTTAGGGTGTATTCCAAGCAATTGATATTTGAAAATAATCAAGAGAGGGTTATTGATATCGTTCTGGAAAGATCTTTTGAAGAGCTAGAAGAAGTGGTGATCACTGGCACGAGAACTGAGCGTAACAAAAAAGAGTCGCCGGTAATTGTGGGTGTAATAGATCAAAAATCCATGGAAACCGTGAATGCCAATTCCCTCGCAGAGGGGCTGAATTTTCAATCCGGATTGCGGATGGAAACGGATTGTCAGACTTGCGGATATTCGCAGTTGCGCATGAACGGACTTGGCGGCGCGTATTCTCAAATTCTTATTGACAGCAGGCCGATTTTTAGTTCGCTAATGGGCCTGTACGGCTTGGAGCAAATTCCTACCAACATGATCGAGCGGATCGAGATTGTTCGAGGTGGAGGCTCTGCAGTTTATGGCAGCAATGCAATCGCCGGAACTGTAAATGTGATCACGAAGGAACCGACTAAAGATTATTTTACTATCAATGCTTCAGGTGGCGTGATCGACAATCAAGCTTTCGAAAGTAATCTTAACGCTTCCGTTTCTAAAGTCATGGAAAAAACAGGCATTACAGTTCAAATAAATCAGAATAGCCGTGAAGCCTACGATGCCAATGACGATGGCTATTCGGAATTGCCCAAGCTCAATGGCACCAACTTCGGTTTGAATACCTATTATAAATTGGGCAAATATTCCACACTTGGATTCAATCTGAATGGCATTAACGAATACCGACGGGGAGGAAATAAAATCGAAGAGGCCGCTCACAAAGCGGATCAATCGGAAGAACGCACACACAATATTTTGATGGGCGGACTCAATTTCAAATCTTCATTACTCGATCTAAAAAGTTCGGTCAGTATGTACATTGCCGGACAACACACCACACGAAAGCACTATACCGGGATTGATCATGCAGATGCCTATGGCAACACGCTGGGGCAAACTTTTATGGGAGGATTTCAATACAATTATTTTACAAATGCCCACACCCTCACCTTTGGTACGGAGTATTTGTACGACTATGTACATGACGAAATCAAACTCTATGATTACCTGATTGATCAGCAAACTAACCAATGGGGCGTGTACGTTCAGGATGACTGGAAGATCAGTTCCAGGTTTACCCTACTGACAGGCTTGAGGTCGGAAATGCACAATTTGGTCGATGAACCTGTACTGAACCCAAGGATAAATTTGCTATATAAACCCATGGATTTTACACAGTTTCGCGTGTCTTATTCATCAGGTTTTCGTGCACCTCAGGCATTTGACACCGATCTGCATATTGCATTTGCGGGTGGTGGTATTTCCATTATTGAGCTCGACCCTGATCTGAAACAGGAAACTTCTAAAAGCTATTCTTTGTCCATGAATTTTGACAAACCTTCGGAGAAATATATTTATGGATTTACTGTAGATGGTTTTTATACCAGATTGTTTAATGCTTTTGTTTTAGAGGAAAACGGACAAGATGATCAGGGCAACATGATACTACAGAAGCGAAATGGAGGAGGATCTACCGTACAAGGTGTCACATTCGAGGGAAGGTTAAACTACAACGGTCTCATAGAAATGAGTATGGGGATGACTGCCCAAAAAAGCAGTTACAAAAATACAGTGCAGTGGTCGTCAGTATTAGAGGGAACGACAGATTATTTGCGAACGCCTGATAGTTACGGCTACTACACTTTGGGCTTTACTCCCAATGAAAGAATCGGGGTGGCACTGTCGGGAATCTACACCGGAAGCATGTTGGTTCCTCACTATGGAGGTGCGCCTGGAGTGGATCGGGATGAGGTGATCACATCTGCAACCTTCTTTGACCAGAATGTAAAATTTAGCTATAAAATGCCTCTAAAATCCATGAAACAGAATATTCAATTTTTTGCCGGGATAAAGAATATTTTCCAATCTTATCAAAACGATTTCGACATAGGCAGGTACCGTGATTCCAATTTTGTATATGGCCCTGCAAGGCCTAGATCTATATTTTTTGGAATCAAGATAGAATCACTATAGCACAGATATACCTCTGGACATGAATCATTAGATCAATTTTCCATGCTAATGAATGAAATTCAGATGATAAATTGCTAAATTTCATTCTATGTATAACATAACCAGATACCCATGGAAAATTTAGGTGTTCTTGTCATCAGGGGGTCGGGCGGTACAGGATTTGACCGGCAGCAAAAGTTCATTGACAAAATGAACCGGCGGCTTGCAAAGAAAGGTGTCGATGTCCAACTGATAGCCTACGAATTTATAGATTGGTACGAACCCATGCAAAGCCAACAGGATATCCTTTTGGATAGAATGTTTAACAATCCGAATATTGGGCTAAAATCAAAAATTTTGCGCAAGCTGCTGATGGGCAACATTGCTGATTTGATCAACTATGGAGGCAAACCCAATCTTCCCGGGCAGACTTATGAAAGGACACATCTTTTGGTACACAACGCTGTTACCAAGCTTCAAAGTCGGCTAGTCGAAAATGCCCCTTTGATTGTTCTGGCTTCATCCATGGGTACGGAGATCATTAATAACTTTATCTGGGACCGACAAAATGCACGAGTTGACGATCCTTTTGGCACCACGCCTTTCGAAAGATTTGAAACATTGGTTGGGCTTTTTACTTTTGGCAATAACATTCCCATTTTTTCTTCTTTTATAACGATCGATGATCTAAGGCCCATTCAGTTCCCAATTCCAGGTACGTCCGAGCCACATAAAAGCATGGCAGTATGGGAAAATATTTATGATAAAAATGATCCGCTAGGCTATCCAATTAAGTTTTTAAATGAATACTACGCCGCAGCCAACGTCAAAGACATTCAAGTGGGCGTAGGAAATATCATCAGCTTTTGGAACATACTATCGCACTTTGGCTACTGGACTTCCAGAAAGATCAGAAACCGCGTGGGCGATTTTATCGCAGAAGTAATGCAGGTGGATTTTAGTAAAAATCATATTGTGTAGTAAAGACGAAAATCTCATCACTGATTTCGTCTTTCCACTTTTCAGACCGGATAAGTCCGTTTTCATAATATGTAAATTCCGTCTCTCGATCACCGGATATTTGCTGACCATGATCATCGTACTCATAGCTTGCTAACTCCACAAAACCTTCTTCAACCGCATCAAAGACAAGCTTTTGGCTTAAATGCCCTAAAGAATCATAGATATATTTGAAATGGTTATTGTTTCGCGGAATGCTTGTGTCCTTAATTTTTTCCTCTGAAACACGATTTTCAGCATCATATACAAATTTTGTGGTGCGCTCCAAATCCATGTCTTTTCCATAAGTTACCACTTTTTGAATCAGATTTTTGTTATTGTCATAAGTATAGATTGTTGTTTGATTTTTACTAAAAATGCCGGATTGTGGGGAAATTATTTTTTCACTTTGCAGTAAGTCGGAATCATAAGTGTATTCAACAGTCTGATTCGGTTTGGCATCGTTAGGAAGTTTGTCCGTGTTATAATTATACGTTGTCCTTTGACTCAGCTGCCCATCCTCATTGTAAGTATATATATATTTTTCATTGAGTGGCTTTGCTCCAAAAGAACTGATGAACTCGTCGTCGCGTTCATTCAAGTTTAGGATGGTTTGTAGATTTATGGTTTCGACAAGTTGTTCTTTCTCGTTATATTGAAAAGTAGTAGTGTTGCTATAAGAAACTGCCTCCCAGAGTGATAAGAGGTATTTTTGTGTTAGTTTTCCATCCGGGGAATATTCTTTTTTTAAGATCAAATGTTCTTTTCCATCTGAATCGGTATAGGTCGTAGAAACGGTTTTCACTTTATGTTCGTGCAAGAAAGCATCATTATTTTGCGTGGGCTCTACCTGGGCAAAGAGTGCCGATGAGTAAAGAAAAGCATACAAAATCCATGAAATCTGCTTCATCCCGGTGGGGTGTGAATTGTTGATCTAGTTAGAAATTAAGGGGCAAAGATATTTCATTTTTTATAAAACGCGAAAGCATAATTTTTTCATGAAAATGATTTCTTATTCCTTTCGCAACACCAAGGTGCTCATGCAGCGTTTGTCATCCACGATCACGATTTTGAACGGTTCGATGAAAGAAAGCTTAAATAAATCCATGACCTCGCTCAGCATTTCTTTTGTCAGCAAAAACCGAATAGACCCATCAGGAAGGAAATAGCGTCCGTTTCCCATGGATTTTATATGCCTTTTCATGCCCTCATCTGCCGCCATACGGAGAAACAATATCCCGTTTGGTTTTAGCACGCGGACCATCTCTTGCATCATTTTCATATAATGGTTTTTGTCTTCAGCAAAGTGCAATACCGCGCTGGAAATGATGGTGTCAAATTCGTGCCTTTCAAAAGGCATTTGTGCTACGTTGCCGACAGTAAATCTGTCAAGCGGATATTCTTTATTGATGGATTTTATAAGGTATTTGAGCATTTGAATGCTGTCACCTTCTTGGTCTAGGCCATAAACCTGGTAATTCTTTCGAACGAAATAAATGAGGTTTCTTCCCTCTCCACAGCCGGCATCCAGGATTTTGAAATTTTGCTCAAACCTGCCCTTTAATATCTGGTCGAGCAGGTAAATATCGATATTTCCAAGTAGGTGGTTGAGTTCTTTAATTTCCACTTCCTTTGGCATGAAACAGACCTGATATAGCTCGGATCAATTTCTTTTCCTTCTCCCAAAAAAATGAGAATTGACCTAGTATAGTGCCATATACAAGAATAAGTATTTGATATAAAGGGAAAATCAATAACAGATACGTGATGGCTTTGATCCAAAACGGCGTCAACTCATCATAACCGAACCACGAGAAAATGAGGGGTCGCACAAATACTACGGTCATCCCCGTAAGGCTAAATACCACCATTACGATCACAACTTGAAACAAGCTTTGCAAGCCCCACTTTTCTTTCATCTTATTCAAAAATGAAACCTTTGCCTGTTCTTCTTTTTGTGCCATATCTATTCTGCTAAAGGCCTGCAATATTAAGGTTTTATAAAATTTTTAGCCAAGAATTTAACAAAATTAAACAAAAGCGGATAAATTAGTTTTTATATATGGCCTTATTATAAATCAAAAGTATGGATGAAATCAAAAAAGTACTTGTTGCTGTCGATTTGACAGAAATGGATGAAACATTAGTGAAGTATACATCCATGTTAAGCAGGGGAAGTAAGTTGCAAAAGGTTTATTTTTTAAACGTGCAAAAACAGTTGGAGATCCCTGAAGATATTGTTAATAAATACCCTGATCTGGTATCACAAAAGAATGAAGAGACAAAATCAGATATACAGAAAACCATCGACAAAAGTGAAGGAAAAGGAATTAGTGCTGAATACGAAATAGTACTTACTGAAGGAAACCGAGCAGAAAAAATCCTTCAATGGGCAAAATCCAAGAATGTTGATTTGATCATCATGGGCCGTAAGTCCAAGGCGCAAGGTGATGGGATTGTCGCTACTAGAGTAGTGAAAATGGCATCTTGCTCTGTGATTTTTGTACCTAGAAAATTTCCAACAAAGGTTCAAAACCTTATTGTGCCAGTAGATTATTCTAAAGCTTCAGCCTTGGCATTGGAATTTTCTATTTATGTGGCAAGAGCACTGCCGAACCTCAAAATAAAATGTATCAATATCTATGAAGTACCGAGCGGATTTAGTGTTTCTGGTAAATCCTATGATGAGTTTGCAGAGATAATGAAAAATAATTCGATCAAGTCGTTCGAAAAATTCATCTCAAAATTTGATACGAATGGAATTAATATTGAAGGGATATTCGAACTGCACGATGATCGAAATATGGCGAAATTAATTTATAATATTGCCATACGCGAAAAAGCAAACGCCATTGCAGTAGGGTCGCGAGGTAGAAACAAAACCGCCGCGGTGTTGTTGGGGAGCATAGCCCAAAAACTAATAAAACTAAATACCAAATTGCCCCTCGTGGTTGTAAGAGAAAAAAAGCACAGCATGGACTTTATAGAAGCATTTCTGCATCTCTATCGATAAGCAACTTTAGATGAAATAGAAAAGGCAGTAGAGTCTTCTAAGACCATTTTTTGCCACCCTTCCACTTTCATGGATTTTAGCAGGCTTTTTTGCCCTGTCGTGTCAAATGTCATTGCAACATATTTGTTGCTTTTGAACAAAACATTTTTAGTATTGAGGGTGGCGTAAAATTTAAATGGTTGCTTGCCTTGGGAGGTAAATTGTAAAGCAATGCTATCAGCAAAAGTGGCTTTTGGTGATTTGCTGACGTAAATAGTAGTTGGCAGACCGGAAATATTTTTTCCCACAACGTTATAGCTGCTGATCAGCATGGATTTATTGATATCTGTGGACCGAAATACCATTAATTCACTTGCCCAATCAGCTTTTTCGGGAGGAATGGTATCCCATGCCATTTTGCCGTTGATACTTCCGGTTTTTAGTAAAAATGGGCGAATAGAATCAAGTAAAAAAACCTGATAGTCTATCAGCCCATTGATATCATAATAGGTGTCAATAGTTTTCTTTTTCTGCTGGTCTACTGCTGATGTGCACGACCAAACAATTCCAAGGAAAACCAATATCCACCAACGGTTCAAATTCTAATTATTTAGCTTTTCCCTGGTTTGCTACAGCTTCCAGTTTAACTGCCAACGCTTCCTGATCCCCAAGATAGTAATGCTTGATTGGTTTTAGGTTCTCGTCCAATTCGTAAACCAAAGGCACACCCGTCGGGATATTCAATTTCAAGATGGCTTCTTCTGACATATCGTCTAAATATTTCACCAATGCCCTGAGGCTATTGCCATGAGCAGCGATGATCAGTTTTTTGCCTTCTTTTATTTCTGGGGCGATTGTGCTTTCAAAATAAGGTACAACGCGCGCAACAGTGTCTTTCAGGCATTCTGTGGTTGGAAGTTCTTTCTCACTCAGGCCTGCATATCTTGCTTGATTACCTGGATAGTATTCACTTGCCTTGTCAAGCTCTGGAGGTGGAATATCATAGCTCCTTCTCCATGTCAGCACTTGATCCTCGCCAAACTTCTTAGCTGTTTCGGCTTTGTTCAGTCCCGTAAGGCTGCCATAAAACCGCTCGTTTAGTTTCCAAGATCTTTCTACAGGAATCCACATCAGATCCATTTGGTCCAATGCAATCCATAGGGTACGGATCGCTCTTTTTTGAACTGATGTGAAGGCTTTGTCAAAAGAAAACCCTTCGTTTTTCAATAATTCACCTCCGGCTTTGGCTTCTTCCTTTCCTTTATCGGTCAGGTCCACGTCTGCCCATCCGGTAAACCTGTTTTCCATATTCCACTGACTTTCGCCATGTCTCAACAAAACTAGTTTGTACATATTTATTTGATTTTAATATTTAATAAGGATTTCAAAAAGTAGATTAAGGCTGTACAATGCAATTAACGATACAAACGATTGCATTTATAAATTTGTGCAAATTTAATGAAATACTGGCACAGAATTAGCTTTAATTTTTGTTATTTTGAGGCAATCAGATGGAAAAGAAATATAACATATACTTAATCGGAATCCTTTTCATTTTTGGTATTGCACTTTCCACAGAAGTGTGTGCGCAAAGTGAAGTAATCAATAATGTTAGGGCCTCGCTCAAAGCCGGAAGCTCGAAGGAATTGGTTAAAAACTTCAATAACATGGTCGAGCTAAACTTCGAGGGCGAAAAATCGAACTACAGTAGATCGCAGTCAGAGTTGGTGTTGAAGGAGTTTTTCAAAAAATACCCGCCCACGGATTTTCAATACATTCATCAGGGGGCTTCTAAGCAAGGACTTACCTACGTGATTGGGAAATATACTTTTGAAAGTGGCTCATTCCGCGTATGGGTGCTTATCAAAAAATTCAACGACAAATACCTTGTAGATTCCATAGATTTCAGCAGGGAGTAAAGTTTGTTCTGTTTCATCGGCTAATCAGAGAAATTCACTATGAAAATACTCTTAGCTTCCATTGGCACTCGTGGCGATATGGAGCCCTTTCTTGCTATAGGCGCACTCTTAAAAGACAAAGGACATGAAGTAATTTGTTTGTTTCCAGAACAATTTAAGAATCTTGTTGATGATTCAGGTATGAAGTTTTCTTCGTTGGGAAGTGAGTTCATCGAAATGTTGGAAAGTAAGACCGGACGGTACGCACTGGGTGGTGGAGGAACCAAATGGAAAAAGGCAATTGCGTACATAAGACTTGCCAAAATCCAAAGCAAGAACAATAAGCTATTGTTACAACGGCAAAAGCAAATCATAGAGGAGGAAAAGCCTGATAGGATTGTACACAATGGGAAGATAATGTATCCCGTACTTTGGGAAATAGAGAATTGGGGGAAAACAATTTTTGTGAGTCCAGTTCCTTATTTACATTATGTAAAAGGACATTCACATTTGGCTTTTAGCAGTAATTATGGTGCGTTTTTAAATAAACTAACCTATGCACTCGCCGATTGGGGTTTGCTAAAAACAATAATGTCTTGTCGTGCAGGTTTGAAGAAGAGTGACATTTCTAAAAAGCAGATTAAAAAGGTTTTAGAAAGTCATAAGATCATATATACGATATCACCACAGCTTTTTAAAAAGCCGGATTACTGGAAGGATAATCTAAAAATTTTAGGATATCATGAAAGATATAAAGCCGCAAACTGGCGGCCCGGCATTGGATTAATAAACTTTCTGGAAAAGCATCCAAAATCCATGTTTATCACATTTGGGAGTATGACAAACCCCAATCCGGAGGAGAAGACTAAGATCATTTTGAATATTCTGGAACGCAATAACATTCCTGCAATAATCAATACGGCTGGTGGAGGATTAATAGAACCCGATAATTATGACAATGATCTTGTCCTTTTTGTTTCTGAGATTCCCTATGATTGGGTTTTTCCAAAAGTTTATGCAGTGATTCATCATGGCGGTTCGGGGACTACTCATACGGCACTTAAAAACGGGTGTGTTTCCATGATTATTCCACATATTATCGATCAATTTATTTGGAACAACATAATATTTGAAACGGGAGCAGGGCCAAAAGGAATTAAAATAAGCAAAATCAATGAAGAGAACCTTGAGCCTAAAATTTTGGAATTGATTAACAATCCTGAGTTTGCGGCAAATGTACAGAAGTTGGCAAAAAAAATGCAAAAGGAAGATTTTACAAATGAATTATGTGATGCGATAGTTGAATAAGTAGTCGTGATACTTCGATGTCATCGTTTCACTATAAAAGTTTTTTCTTTCTTAATTTTATAGAAAGAGGAAGGCTTTATAAAACAAAAGAACTGCCTATCCAACGAATTTTCCTCGCGTATTTCCTATTTTTGCGCCGTGAAACCGCAATACGTAACTTCAGAATACCTTCGTAGCTTTATTTCTCAGGCTATCGTCGAAGACATTGGCGAGGGCGATCATTCCTCTTTGTCAACGATACCTGCCGATTTGCAGGGAACAGCCAAATTGAAAATAAAGGAAAAAGGTCTTATTGCCGGGTTGGAACTGGCTGGCGACATCTTCGATGCTGTTGATTCAACATTGGTGGTTCAATATTATAAAAAGGATGGTGATCCTGTTTTCATGGGAGATATTGCCTTGGAAGTAAAAGGATCGGTACGGTCGATTTTGGCTGCCGAGCGACTGGTGCTCAACTGCATGCAGCGGATGAGTGGTATTGCCACATACACACATCAATTGTGTATAATGATCGAAGGCACTAAAGCCCAAATTCTCGACACACGAAAGACAACACCAAATCTGCGACCACTGGAAAAGTGGGCAGTGATCATCGGTGGAGGGACCAATCATCGGTTTGCACTTTACGATATGATCATGCTTAAGGACAATCACGTGGATTATTCCGGAGGAATTTCCAATGCGTTGAGTGCTGCGGTTGCCTATCGCAAACAGATTGGCAAAGACATTAAAATTGAAATAGAAACTCGGAATTTGGATGAAGTAAGAGAAGTGCTGGCCTCTGGTGGAGCCGACATCATTATGCTCGATAATATGAGCCCAAAATCCATGAAACAGGCCGTAGAGATGATCGATGGCAAAATTACGACAGAAGCTTCGGGGGGAATAACAGAGACCAGTATCCGAGAAACGGCTGAAAGCGGCGTAGATTTTATTTCAATTGGCGCACTTACTCACTCTGTAAAAAGCTTGGATATGAGCTTAAAGGCTGAGATTGAAAAATAATTTTCTAAATTTGCGCCCCGAATAATTAGATAGCTATGATTGTAAAAACAAAAAAATATAAATTAGAAACTGGCACATACATCAAAATCGCCTTGGCAGCGGTGCTAAAACAACAATGGTGGGTAATATTGATCGCATTAGCCATCATGGCCGGATCACTCATTATCTGGTCGCATTGGTGGATTACAGGCGCATTGATTGCTTATGCATTGTACGTTTTGTTTTGGCTGATCCAGTTTGCCGGTATCACACAAATGGAGCAAGGAAAGATCTTGTTTGAGCGATTAAGCTATGAGATTACGAGTCAACAGATTTTGATTAAACTTAGCTCTAAGCAAGGCATGCCGATTAAATGGGAGCAAATCAAGCGCGCCAAAAAGGCCAAATCCGGTTTTGTACTATGGATGTCAAAAGTGCAGATCATATATCTCCCGTTCAAAATTTTCAATACGGAAAATGAACGCAAATTTTTAGAGACTATCCTGAAAAGGAAAGAATACATCCAATAGAAAGTTCAAATTTCAATACTGCCATTTCAGGATTCTATATAAATCCTGAAATGGCAGTTTTATTTTGGATTGTTTATATTAGGGTTGATTTCCATTTCATGGATTTTGAATGCTTTTTTATCATTAAAAATGAAAAACACCCTTGATATAGCTACCCACCATTATTTTCCCTTCCATTTTATTGCCTTGGGTTTTGCACTAACTCCGTTAATTGTTATTCCGATTGCTCCAATTCTGTCAATTATTTTGCTGCCAATTGCCTTGATGTTGACAACGACACATTACCGATTGAAAATCGATACAAATAGAAAAATTTACAAAGAATATTTATGGATTCTGGGATTTAAAAAGGGCAAGGAAATTCCATACGATAGCATTGACTTTATCTATATCAACGAATTGAATATTACTTCAGAATACGGCTATGTTGCCAGAGTACATGCCACTGCTCCCATATTTCGGGGGTACATAAAAATGTCCGACGATGAGAAACTTTTTATCACGGAGCACAGGAGGGAACCAAAGGTTTTGAAAAAGCTAACGAAGATCGCCGATGTCGTTAATACCACAATTCAGAAAAATTATTAAACTGAGCTGTGTCTGCCTTTCATGGACTTGACATGCTTTTTAGCTTGAAAAACCATGTCAAGTCCATGAAAATATCTATCCTGCAATATGTGTGAATCCTTTTTTTATTTTTCATAACATTATGTGTAAATTCCATGTTTAAAAAGTACGTTTTTCATTTATAACAATAAAAAATAATTAATATGGCAACTATTAGATTAGGTGATGTAGCACCGAATTTCACGGCAGACACCTCACAAGGTGAAATCAATTTTCATGAGTGGCTTGGCGATAGCTGGGGCGTGTTATTTTCGCACCCTGCAGATTATACACCTGTTTGTACCACAGAGTTGGGTACCACGGCCAAGTACAAAGATGAGTTTGACAAAAGAAATGTGAAAGTTGCTGCGCTTAGTGTTGATGGAGTAGAATCGCACAAAGGCTGGATTGTAGACATCAACGAAACACAACATACGACTGTTAATTTTCCGATCATTGCGGACGAAGACGGCAAAGTAGCCAATTTGTATGACATGATCCATCCAAATGCCAACAGCAAACTTACAGTTAGATCATTGTTCATCATTGCGCCAGACAAGACAGTAAAATTGATCATTACTTATCCGGCTTCTACAGGAAGAAATTTTGATGAGATTCTTCGCGTGATTGATTCACTGCAATTGACCGCATATCAAAAAGTAGCTACCCCCGCCAACTGGCAAGCAGGCGATGATTGTGTGATCGTTCCCGCAGTTTCCAATGAGGAAGCAGATAAATTGTTTCCAAAAGGCTATAAAGAAGTGAAGCCTTATTTGAGAATGACTCCACAGCCTAACTAAACCTTAAAAAGGTTTTGAACTTAAGCAGGACAGCAATGTCCTGCTTTTTTTATGACCAAATATCCCAACATGTAGGGATTGACAGGCATGCGACCTGTGCATACATTTGTTTTCTGTTTTCAGAATTAAAATGGACAATCTCCCATGAACTCATACCTTAATTAGGTGGTTCCATTATCAAATAATTGAGATTGTCAACAGGAAGAATAAAACTATAAACACCAAAAATATAATTGCTTTAAAAGAAGCATTGGACAACCACAAAAATATGAATAACAACTTCTTCGAGGCTCAGGAACTTATCAAGTTGAGGTATTTGAATATCAATAATGGAAAGGGTTCGGCTCAGTACCTAGACCAGATTGCTCAATTTCATCAGCAATTGGAAGGTGTTTTTTTGAATCCAAATTCTTTTTCTGCCACTCAATTTTTTAAGTACCCAATCCATATAGTACTACGATATCTTCAAAAAACGCATACTTTTTATACCAACAAGTACCTCAATGAAATAGCGTTTATGATTGATGGACTATCTATCAAAAGTAGTCATAGATCATCTTGGAAGCCTGTATTGTTAAAGATATTCTATGAATATAGTCAAGAGCTGATCAGGCATATTGAGCAAGAGGAAAATGAGCTATTTCCTTATGTGAATTCTATACTCAATGCCTTGGAAAAGGATACTTCCCATTTTAGTTTCGAACCTAAGTTAAAGCTTATAAACCACCTGATTCATCACAATGACGAAGCAGAACAAAGGCTCAACCTTCTTGTTAATATTTTAGAAAGTAAATCTGATCGGTTTGACAATTCGCTTGCTTTAAATGTGTTGATCACAAAGCTTAGAATATTTGAGAGAGACCTTACTATTCATGCCAAATTAGAGGACGAAGTATTGCTGCCAAGAGCAATTGAGTTGGAAAGTATACTATCACACCGTTCAGATATTATTTGTTAAACCCAACGGTGGCATTCAAGACATTGGTACAAAAACTTACGAAAAGGCCTCTAAAATCCATAAAATAATCTTTCGACTAAATTAAATATTGTACCAGTAAGTCAGCTTTAGCACCAAAGCCCGGTTTTTCACATTCAAATGTTCTGGGAAATAGTTTTCTGTATATACGATATAAAAGTCAGATGCGGGTTGAAACCTCCACTGAAATCTGGAATTGATATTTACATTTTCCTCTTGGCTATTGTATTGTAAAAATGTTGTGAAAAATACGGTATTGCTAAGGGTTACGTCCAGCCTTGGGCTTACCAGCCAAAAGTCTGTGCTTTTGTAGGGCTCGGGGAGGTTGATACTATTTAAAGCAACATCAACATTTAAACTGACGAATGGCTGAAAACGATATCCGACGGAGCCGCTCAAAAACAACCTGTCTCCATTATAATACCCACCGTATCTTGAGCTAAAATCAAACGTAAACAAACTGCCTGGAGTAGATGCGTAATCTAAACCGAATGCATTCCAGGCATAAGTACTGCCAGCCGGCAACTTCTCGCCCCTTGAATTTGTCGGATCGAAATCATCAAGAAGCATTACATAATCATCACTTACCCAACCAGAAAAAGAACTTCTGTTCAAAAAATCGACTGAATATGACAAAAAGGTTTCGGTGTCTGTCTTTTTTAAATCATTATCCAAATAGATATTGGTGCCGAATTGGGGGCCATGACTCGCCACCTTCTCTGAGCTTGATGGAAAAAACAGGTATTCTATTTTAGGGTTCAGGCTATAATAATTTGACCTCGGCACAAAACCTACTTCAGCGTTGTATCCTAAGCCCACATATTCGTGGTGCCATTCTGCGGTGAGTTTTTTGGTGCTGTATATCAATTCTGATGCATGGGTATATTCCTCCCCTGTAGCATCCAGAGAAAATGATTTGTGGTACATCAACTTGCCGGTCCAAATATTATTGGAGGAGGCCAGGTTGTATTCCAATCCAAAATCACGGTTGTAAAGTGAAAACGCATTGGAGTCTTCTGGGCTTGGATGGTAGTTCAGGGATTCCTTATTGATAAACGTAGCGGCAATGTTTGATCTGGCAAAAACTTGCCTTTGTAGGGCAAATACAGCATAATTTTGTACAGGTAGCCCAATGCTATCTACCTTATTGGTCTGAATATCCATGAGGCCGATACGCCAATTTTTGTTTAGCTTTCCACTTAATCGCGCACCAAACATGATTGGGCTTTCCAGCCCAATCCTTCGTGAGAAAAATGGCCTGATGCGTTCCATCCCAATACTTGCGAATAAGTCGCTATTCTCCAGAAAAAACTGTCTTCGCTCTGGGAAAAATAATTCAAATCTGTCTAGATTGATGACCTGCCTATCCACCTCTACCTGCGAGAAATCCGGATTTACAGTAAGATCCAGATTTAGTGAAGAGGTAATGGCCACTTTGGTGTCTATTCCAAAATCCCAATTGACATCCTCGCTTCTATCATTTTGATGGTCTTTGGTATAGCTCGTCATACCGTAAGGAATCAAAGATATATTGGCACCGGGCTCGGGAGGTGATTTGTCCCATTGCAAAATACCGGTGTAAGCAAGTGAGGCTGTTGGGAATTGGCGAGGGATCGGAGTCCACGATGATTTTTCGTTGAGCTTGAGGTCAAGCCTGCTAAAATTGATGCCCCATTGCTTGATTCCCTTTTTATATCGCATGGTTTTGAAAGGTATTCTACATTCAAAAATCCATTTGTTGTCATAGTTCTTGACCTTAGAAGACCATTTATTGTCCCAATTCAAGTTTACAGTATGCCCTCCATGCATCATTCCATCCCACTGCGCACCGGCTGCATTGGCACCAAAAGAGAACCCGTTAGTTTGATCATCAAATGGATCAATAAACACCAAAAAATTATCATTCTTACCAAAAGAAAAATCCCTGCGCAGCGATTCGACTGTATATCCACCAGGGAGATCATCGTAGCAAACAGCCACTAAATAAAATGCATTGTTGTCGTAAGCCATCATCACTTTTGTTTTGGCTTTGGAGTGGCTGGTATCCATGGGAAGCACCATGAAAAATTCGCTGGCGACATCGGCATTTTCCCATGTCATTTCTGTCAATTCCCCATCGATCATGATCGGATCTTCCGTTTCTTTTATATTTAGAATATAATCTGCATTTATCTTCTGCGAAAATGCATAAGAAGAGATCATTAAAAGAAACGTAAACAACCAATATCTATAGCGCATACGTTTTAATTAGATAGAGCGAAGAGTAATGGAATTATAATGCAGCATATATAATCTGTAAATATTAGTTCGAAAAGCCTCTAAAATCCATGAATTTAGTAATACATAACTCTTTTCAACAACTATCGAATATCTGCAATGATTCATGGAAAAACTATGGTTTTGCTAGCTATTTTACTAATTATAGATGCCGCAGGCAGATAATCACAGGCTAATAATTCCCATTATGGAATTTTTTTTACTTCATCTTGTGTAAGGAAATCATAGCACATCGGTGAGATGCTCATGTCAGGAAAAATATAATTCAGTAAGTATTATATATAATTATTCTTAGAAAGTTTGCACGATTGCAATTAGAAATGATGATCTATCAAATTATTTGTTGCTCATTATCAGCAAGTTAATTTATAATTTGGCCAGTATATTATAAAGTGGAATTCTTCATTATACCATGCCCTATTTATCGTGTATGGTTTCATGGGGAAAAGGGCCCATTTTATTTCCTCACCTTGGTAATGTTTCGTAGAAAGTGCATTTTTTAAGGTCTGTATTTCAATCTATGTTTGCTTTGAATCAATTTTAAAACATTATGAAACAGAGCTGGAGAAACTTTATCAATTCATTTAAGCCCTCTTACAATGTCGATGTGACTTTGTATCATTTTATCCCGGGCATGCCCGTAAAGGCTAATCGGACACGCCATGAATTTAAAAAAGGTGAGTTTAATGAAGCCAAAACTTTTTACGAAAGAGCATCTGAGAAAACTAAAGATGCAAATGTTGCCCCGGTAGAAATCAGTCTTGTGAAGGGAAAGGACAGAATTGTTTCTTCGAGGCTTTTTGGTCCGGTAAAAGCCCTGAAGCAATTGCGCATTAGTGCATAGTTTGCTACTCTCCAAAATACCAAGAGGTTTGAACAAATGTTTAAACCTCTTTTTTTTGACATGATTTTCTCCAAATAGGCGTTGAGCCTCTTTTCCAAGAGATATTTACAACTAACGCGACTTATATAAAAGTAACGATAACTTTAGGTAGCAGTATTCAATATATGAAGTGATTTGTGTATATTTGTTCGACGAAGTTTAGGTCTGCAATCATGAAAAAAAACCTAGCAATCTTCTTCTTAACTTGCTCTTTTGCTGTTGTATTGGTTCACTCGATCCTTCCGCATAGCCATTTGAAAGATCAGTTTTCCAAAACTGAAATTTCCACGGTTAAGCCCCCTTCACTAGTAGATATTGTAAAACGGTCGCTCGCCCAGGATTTGGGAAGCAAGCATCTCGAAGATTACAAAGACTATAATGTATCATATTTTCTCGATTTAGATGCTACATGCATAGCAATCCTTGAAGTCATTGAAAGTACTGACTTAATAAAAGATGCAAATTATATTGATAGCGTAATTAAAAGCGTATTCTCCTATTATATTTCTACTTCTGGACTTAGAGCCCCCCCGAAAATATCTTAGCCTTTTTCATGGATTATTGAGCCTTTTTCCCATTAGGCTTTCATTACGTATTCACTAAAATCATTTCGGTCATGATCGAGAAAATAGTTGCATTCAGCATCAGTAATAAGCTGATCGTTTTACTTTTTACTATTGGACTTATCTTGTGGGGAGTTTATTCCATTTATCATATTTCGCTTGGTACTGTTCCTGACATCACTAACAATCAGGTACAGGTAATTACCACATCGCGTAATTTGGCCACAGAAGATATTGAACAATTTATTACCTATCCCATCGAATTGGAAATGGGCAATCTTCCTGGAGTAGAGGAAATCCGTTCCATTTCAAAATTCGGGCTATCTGTAGTCACAATCATTTTTGATGATGATTTGGGTACATATTTGCCAAGACAATTAATAGCTGAAAAACTAAAATCTGCAGAACAAGTAATACCCGAACAATACGGCGTTCCAGAGATGGGCCCTATCTCCACAGGGTTGGGAGAAATTTATCAATATGTTTTAGATGTAGAACCAGAATATGATTCTGTATATTCTATAATGGAATTGCGCACCATACAAGACTGGATTGTGCGCAGGCAGCTGATCGGGATACCGGGAGTCGTTGAAGTGAATACTTGGGGAGGTTTTCTAAAGCAATATGAAGTTGCTGTAAATCCTGATAGATTAATCTCCATAGATGTTGGAATAGATGAGGTCTTCAAAGCACTAGAAAACAATAACGAAATTATAGGTGGCGGATACATTGAAAAATATCACGAAAGCTATTTTGTTAGAGGAGATGGCATGGTGAAATCAATAGAGGATATAGAAAATATTGTAGTTAAGTCTGTGAATAATCTGCCCATACTGATCCGAGATGTTGGTGAAGTGCGCATGGGACATGCTACAAGGTTTGGTGCAATTACTGCAAATGGGCATGGAGAAAAAGTGATGGGGCAAGTTATGATGCTCAAAGGGGCCAACTCAAGCGAAGTTATTGATGCGATAAAGACCCGTGTTGCAGAAGTTCAAAAAACACTTCCACCGGGAATTAAAATCAATCCATTCTTGGAAAGGACAGAGCTAATTGACAAAACAACATTTACAATAACAGAAAATCTCATTTTAGGTGCATTGATAGTAATTTTTGTGGTTGTTTTATTACTTGGGGATTGGAGATCGGGAATTATTGTGTCATCAATTATTCCACTTTCTCTCTTATTTTCTATTAGCTTGATGAACTTATTTGGCATCAGTGCCAACCTAATGAGTCTAGGAGCAATTGACTTCGGCATCATTATCGATGGGGCAGTCATTATTGTAGAATATGTCTTATTTCAATTTACCAAAAACCAATCCCAACTAAAAAAACTAGATGCTAAAGATCTTCAATCCGCAAAAGATGAAATCACTAGATCAGCATCTAATAAAATGACCAAGTCCGCAATTTTTGGACAGATCATAATACTAGTCGTTTTTCTACCAATACTTACGCTTTCAGGAATTGAAGGAAAGATGTTTAGGCCCATGGCTTTATCTTTTGGATTTGCTGTTACAGGAGCGCTTTTACTTTGCCTTACATATGTTCCTGCCATTTCAGCACTTTTACTTAAACCTGAAATACTGCACAAACCTAAGATTTCAGATCGCATAATGGCGTTTCTGGAAAGAATTTATCTCCCCTTTTTACGCTTTGCACTCTCACACACCAGAACTACTCTTTTTGTTGCAATTGCACTATTGGGTGCTGCCATATTCACATTCACAAAAATGGGAGGTGAATTCATACCTACTCTGGACGAAGGGGATTATGTGGTTCAGCCTGTATTACGTCCAGGTACATCGCTTAGTGAAACAGTGCAGTTTTGCACAAAAATTGAGAGTATTTTGTTAGATGAATTTCCAGAAGTGTCACAAGTTGTTTCTCGAATTGGTGCTGCTGAAGTGCCAACGGATCCCATGTCCATGGAAATGTCTGACATTATCATCTGTCTAAAACCAAAATCAGAATGGGTCAGCGCAGAAACAAAGGAAGCATTAGCAGATAAAATGAAAGAAGCGATGTCGGTATTTCCAGGCGTTGAGTTTGAATTTACCCAACCAATAGAAATGCGCTTTAATGAATTGATAACTGGAGTACGCGCCGATCTGGCTATAAAAATATATGGCGAAGACCTGCAAATTTTATATGATCAGGCACTGAAAATAAAAGCCTTGATTAGTGATATTGAAGGAGCATCGGACATTAGTGTAGAACAGATCGTTGGATTGCCTCAAATGCAGGTAAAATACGATCGCCAAAGAATGGCGCATTATGGGTTGAATATTTCGAACATCAATGATATAATAGCGATGACATTTGCAGGAAAAACGGCAAGTACTGTATTTGAAGGCGAGCGTAGGTTTGACCTCGTCGTACGTTTTGATAAATTGAATAGAAAATCCCTAGAAAGTTTAAAACAAATAAGAGTAAATACCCCCTCAGGGCAGCAAATTCCTATTCAGGAAGTTGCAGATATTTCAATTCAAAGCGGGCCAGCGCAAATATCCAGAGATAATACCCATCGGCGAATTGTGATTGGCATAAATGTGCGTAACAGCGATGTGCAAACAATAGTAGACGAGGCGAAAAGGATCATTGAGGCAAATGTCAATTTGCCAAATGGCTATTATATAACATACGGAGGTCAGTTTGAAAACCTTCAAAATGCAACAAAAAGATTAAAGATCGTGGTTCCTATAGTGCTTATCTTGATTTTCATATTGCTATATTTTGCTTTTCGATCTGTGACCCAAGCGGCTCTGATTTATACAGTTATTCCACTTTCTGCAATTGGTGGAGTGTTTTTTCTTTGGATAAGGGACATGCCTTTTAGCATTTCTGCCGGTATAGGGTTCATAGCACTTTTCGGAATTGCTACACTCAATGGCATCGTACTGATCAGTCATTTTAACGAACTGATGGAGAAAGGAATCTCTAATATTAAAGAATGTGTTATTGAAGGCACAAAGGCTAGATTGCGGCCTGTTTTACTCACAGCATCTGCCGCTGCCTTGGGTTTTTTCCCTATGGCATTTTCGGAATCAGCAGGAGCTGAAGTGCAGCGACCATTAGCTACAGTGGTTATTGGTGGGTTGACGACAGCTACATTGCTTACACTGATTGTATTGCCAGTCATATATACCTTAGTATATGGCGGTTATGTCAAAAAGGGACACTCAAAATATAACCTTAGATTGTTTCTTATTGCACTGCCTTTTGTATTTATATCATCACTTTCCAATGCCCAGGATAAAGAAATTGATTTAAATAGTGCCATGAAAATTGCAAAATCAAATAATATCGAATTGAAAAATGCCTCCCTAATGGTGGAAGAGCAAAAGTCCTTATTAAAAACAGCTTGGCAGCTTGGTGATACCGAATTTCTTTACTCCAATGGTCAGCTCAATTCTGAATTAGTGGATTATAACTGGCAAATAAAGCAGGATTTTGGAGCACCTTTTCATCAGGCATCTACGTCTAATTTTATGAAACTCCTAGTGGATCAAGATGAAGCTAAACAATTATTGATAGCTAAGAACATAGAATTGGAAACCGAAATGGCATACTACGGGCTCGCCTGGAGGCAATATCGCCAAGAACTCATTGAAACGGATTATTTGCAGTATAAGGAGGCATTAAAAATTGCTGACCATATGTATCAATCCGGAGAAAACAACCTGCTTTCCAAATTGATGATGGAATCGAAATATGAGGACCTCAGATTGATGTTGCAACAGGCAAAATCTGATTTTACATCGGCACAACACAGATTTATGAAAGTCCTACAATCCGATATATTATATACAACAGTTATGGATTCTTTGCCAAAAGTAAAGACAAACTTTAATATGGACAGCCTGAATATTACTTTTGAAAAATCGGTTTTAATGCTTTATCTGCAAAAGGGGCTACTTGTTTCTGAACAAAACATTAAAGTCCAAAAATCCACAGCCTCTCCTAAACTTTCATTTGGCTATTTCAACCAATCGATTGATAAATCTAAAGGGCATGATGGCTGGGAAATGAGTTTGCGCTTCCCGTTGTGGTTTAGACCAAACAGTGGACAAATCCAATCGGCGAAAATCCAAAATGAAATACGACATAATACGTATCAACTCCAACGGTTCAGTATTGTCAATGACTTGCAGGTGCTACATAATCAACGAAAAACGCTGATAGAAAAATTGGACGCTTATGAAAGGACATCCTTGAGAAACGCAAATTTGATTATGGAAAACGCAGGCATATTATACAAAAATGGAGAGATCGGATATCTCGAATATATCCGAAGTATCGGTCAGGTCATCCAGATTAAGTTGGGCTATCTAGACAACCTTCACGCCTACAATCAGGTGACCCTAAAAATTAATTATCTACTGAAATAAGTTAATAGCAAATACATGAAAACATTAAAATATATCACTTTTGCATCCATACTAGTTTTGGCGTGTTCGGGAGAAAATGAAAACAGCAAAACGGAGCAGACCGCTGTCAGCGGCACACCGGTTACAGTAGAATTGACTCCCGTTCAGTCGGAGACGTTAAAACTCAAGTTGGGCCATATTACCAAGCGCAATGTCTCTGATATAATTAAGGCCAACGGGTATCTTGATGTGCCTCCACAAAATAAAGCTGTTATTAGCCCGATGATCAACGGGTATGTCCGAAAAGTTAATTTTTTGGTCGGGGATAATGTGAGAAAAGGACAAACCATGGTCGAGTTGGAAAGCATGGATTTTATAGACTTACAACAGCAGTATCTGGAACTGTTGGCCAAGACCTCATTTTTAAAAGAGGAATATAACCGCCAAATTCAGTTGAGTAAAGAAAATGCCATCTCCAAAAAGAAACTGTTAACAGCTAAAGTTGATTACCAAATGGCAAACGCAGTGTTGGAAGGTGTGAAATCTAAACTTCACCTGCTTGGCACCAATTTTACAACGCTCAATAACGGAAAGTTTGAAACTAGGGTATCGCTTAAATCACCTATTTCTGGGAGTGTGAAAAAGTTGAATGTAATAATTGGAACACATGTAGACTTGGCAGATGAACTATTTG
The DNA here is from genome assembly GCA_030426345.1 of Bacteroidia bacterium. GTDB lineage: Bacteria > Bacteroidota > Bacteroidia > Cytophagales > Cyclobacteriaceae > JAAUQL01. The sequence continues at coordinate 33,987 of JAUHYU010000019.1, read as the reverse complement.
AAATAGTAGACCCTGATCATTTGCATTTAGAATTAAGTGTTTACGAAAAAGATATGTCTAAAGTTAAAAAGGGTCAGAAGGTACTGTTCCTATTGCCCAGCTTACATAGTGGTGTTATTGAGGGGGAGGTGTTTTTAGTTGGCCAGGACTTATCAGAAGATAAAAGGTCTATAAAAGTACACATACATATTTCTGGGGATGAATCTATTTTTTCAGTAGGCATGTATGCCAATGCTTCTATAATTACCTCTGATGTATCAACATTTGCACTACCTGAAACCGCAATAGTAACAGCTGAAGGACAAAAATATGTTTTTAGAAAAGATTCAAACTCTACTCAAAGTGCAACTTACCGCAAAGTTTCCGTCACTACAGGAAAGGAATCTGATGGGTTTGTTGAGTTGCTAAAAATGGATGGTCTTAGTCCTAATGATGACATTGTAATTGATGGTGCATTTTATTTGTTAAATGCCTTTACACAATGATGTTTGTAGACAAATCCTAAGGTAATAAGTATCAGCAAAAAAGATGCTATAGCCCATGGATAATTATTGATTTTTATAGCGAAATGGTACACAAATCACAAAATATTAGGTTTCATCAATATTCTTGTTCATTTTTTTCCCGACATTTAGGCATTAAAGAAAATATAAACTACAACACGTATCAAAATGAGATATTTTAAAGGAATTAAGTTGGGTCTTTGCTCATTGGTATTTTTATTGATATTCCAAAATTGTGATAAAAATGATGAGGAAACACCAAAGCAAATGACCACAAATATACTCACATCTAAAACCTGGGTGTATAGTTCCGTAAATACTCCACCAAGTACCGCTTCTTCAGGTACAGATTGGGCCAGTTTTACAGTTTCCTTTACAGCATCTGATATGACCACTTCAGGACACTATACTGGAGCTCAGGCCGTATGGCCGTCAGGAACCTATTCAGTAAGTGAAGATGGAAAATCCATAACTCGCCAAGATGGAGTTGTGATGACCTTGAATCCTATCAATGAATCAAATTTCACCGCCATATTTACAATTCCTCTGGGAACAGACACAGGAGGAAGAATTGCAGCACTTGGAGGGGAATATACTTTTAACATGAAATAATAGATACCAATCAACATTCAAATCACCCTTATTAGTTTATACATTTCCAGTTTTCAAATTGCAATCAGAAGTAATTCAAATATCGAACACAGAAGAATTCATTAATTGGAATGGATTTGATATCAAAGAGTTCAACCTTAGTTTAAGGTCTCATGATAACTATATTTCAGGTAGTGGCAGTTATCGTTGTCATATTGCATTGCTCGATAAAGATATTGTTGTCGTAAATTCGTCGGGTACACCGAAACCTTCTGATTTGAACAAAGTAACAGGTCTGCTGAACCAAATAATTTCCACGCAGTCCATAGAGGGGGCTACTGTGGTATGGGATTTTAGTAATATTACCTTTCCTGGAATAAAGGTAAGAAGTGCCATCTTACAAATTGTCAAGAAATATATGGAGGCTTGGAATAGTATATTTTTAATATTTCCTCCAAAAATAAGTATTGTTACACGCATATATTCTTCATTTCTGAAGCAAAAGGTCAAAAATTTATCTGTTGCTGACTCTGTAAAAGATGCATTAACTAGCATAGTTGCAAAATCACCCTCTGAGGAAGAAATCTCAAAAATAGAGAAACTACAGATTCCAAGTCGAGCATCTATGCGCAACAAAAGCAAGGATGAACTGATAGATATCATTGAAAATATGCATGTTGCGCACCAGAACAGCAATCAAAAAGTTTTGGAAATGCTAGGGCAAATCTCATGGGAAGGGAGGTTTAACAAGGTTGAAATTGATGATGATGAAAACAGTCCGGGTTTTGAGTTGATGCAGGTTATGTCTTTGCTGCAGCATGACGTTGCTGAGATTATTGATGAATTTAAAGAGCTTAACCAAAACCTTGAATTGAAAGTCGCGGAGCGGATGGTAGACTTTATAGACAAGGAGTCTAATCTACGGTCTATTTTGGATAGTTCGGATCGATCCATATGGTTGATAAATACCCGCCTCGAATTGATGGACTTTAATGTTGCTTTTTCTAATGACATTCAAAAAAAGTACAATAAAGTTCCAAAAATCCATCAAAATGTACTGGATTTATTTGATGACCCGAAGCAAAAAGGAATCTGGAAAAATAGGTTTGAGACTGCATTGAATGGAAAGCCGAGTATTTATCTTGATCAGGACTATAACGACATAGAAGAACATGTCTGGCAAATCAGGACTTCCCCGATAACAGAAATAGGAAAAATAAAGGGAGTTTCGGTAGATGTAGAAGATATCACAGACCTAAAGCAATCGCATCTAAAACTGATTGAAAAGAACCGTGATTTAGAGAAAGTAAACAGCGAATTAGATAGTTTTGTATATCGCGTGTCTCATGATCTTAGAGCCCCACTCACATCTATTCTTGGCTTGATCAGCCTAATGAAAATGGAAACCAGCCCGGAGAAAGTTCATGAGTACATTGAAATGCAAGAAAAAAGCATAGTGAAACTCGATCAATTTATAAATGAAATTATCAACCTTTCTAGAAATTCAAGGTTGGGAGTATCAGTAAGCAGAATCAATATTAATGAGCTGATCCATGAGCTGTTTGAAGGGCAACATTACATAAAAACTGCAAATGAAATTAAGAGAATTTGTAATGTATGCGAGGATGTGGTGCTTTTTTCAGACTTACAGCGTCTCAGCATTATTTTAAACAACCTTATTTCCAATAGTTTAAAATATGCCAATCCTTACCAAGAATGTCCGTTTGTGGAAGTAAATGTTTATATGGAATATACGAATTGTATTATTGAGGTTTTAGATAATGGAATTGGAATTCCCGAAAACCTCCTTCCAAGAATATTTGAAATGTTCTTTAGGGCAACGCAAAAACACAGTGGCTCTGGGCTTGGGCTTTATATTGTTAAGGAAACAGTTGAAAAATTAAAAGGAACAATTTCTGTAGAACCCCAAACACCTTATGGAACCATGTTTAGGGTAGTGCTACCCAGCCTAAAAGATAAGTACATCACAGTACCTGAAGTATAATAAGTCCATGGTGCTGCTGCTATTCTTCAGGTAAAAGCTTCAACAGGATCAAGTTATTGAAATCTAAATACTTTTTTGCAACAGCTTGCAAATCCGCTTTTTTCAATTGATCAATGCGCGACTGATAGTTTGGAATTTCTTCCGGATCGTATCCATATTGATAGCTTTGCTTTAATGCACTCATCCAATACCCATTCTCTTTGATTTTTACTTCCATTTCGCGGGTTTGGGTTTCGACCACTTTTTCGAAATGATCATCGCTCACACCACGATTTTGGATATCTTTGATTACCTCCATTACAGCATTGCTCAGCGTATCAGCATTTTCCGGTTTGCAGGGAAATGATATGGCCATCGCAAAGTTTTCATATGGGATTTTTTGTGTAAGAGAATTGGCACTAATTCCATAAACTCCACCTTGTTCTTCCCTAATTTTTTCTATTAGTGAAATATTCATGACATCTGCCAGTGATTTGATTTGGTGATTGATTTTGCGGTCATAATGATATGGCCCATGAAACCGGATATAAACAGAACTTTTTGGATCTGATCCTTTGAGTATGTCTTTTTTCACAACGCCTTGAAAAGCCCGAATGCCCAAATCTTTCCAAGTCTCTCTCTCATCAGTGGATGGAAGAATTGCAATGTACTTCTCAAGATATTGTCTGATAGAATCGACATTAAAATTGCCTACAAACACAAACTTAAAATCTGCGGCATTGGCAAACCGCTCTTTATAAATTTCGATTGTTCTATCAAAATCCACCTTGTCCCAATCCTCCTCTGTGGGGAATTGCCCTCCCCTAGGATTGTTTTGTGAAAGGATTTTGGCTCTTTCATTGTAGAAATAATAAGTGGGGTTTGCAAGCAAATTTTTGTACAAAGCCTTGTTTTTATCTATGAAGGATTGAAAAAGATCTTGGCTTTTATTTGGTGCGGTAAAGTTGAGGTATATCAGTTGAAACATGGTTTCCATATCTTTTGGCACACAACTCCCATTCATCCCTTCACTCAAAACACCAATAAATGGTCTCGCATTTGCGTTTTTCCCTGCAAGCAATTTTTGTAAGTCAGTTGGTGTGAAATTTCCAACTCCACTTTCATTTACCACAGCATCGGTGTTGCTGGCAGAAGGGTAGTCTTCGTCTGAGTAAATCGAGCTGCCTCCATCACTCCAAGCTGTCATGAGAATTTGATCATTTTTAAAATTGGTAGGCTTCAAAATCACCTCTACACCATTGGATAATGTTAACTCTGTGACACCAATTGCATCACGTTTTGAAGTTGTGACAATATTCCCAGGAGGCTCAGGAAGTTCTGTTACCAATTCCGTATCAGTCAGATTGTCGATATAAGGAGACACATGGATTTTAGATGCTTTTTCTACCACTTGCAGCACTTCATCCTTGGAAGGCAACACGTACCCCTCCTTTTTTGGGGCATTTACGACAACGACACGATTGTCTGGCCGGAAAAACTTTTCGCCTAAAGCGGTAATCTCCTCCAAGCTGATTTGAGGAATATATTTTTTGGCAAATGCATATTCCAGCTCGATTCCTGGAATTGGCTCATCTTTTAGAAAATTTCTAATGTATTCCGAAGCATAATTTCTGGACTGAGATTTGTCACGCTCGTTGTAGGCCTGTTCATAAAAACTCAAAAAGTCTTTTTTAAATCTCTCCAATTCCCCCTCTGTAAAACCGTAGCGCTTTGCACGTTCGCACTCTGTCAAAATATTTGCGAAGCCCTTGAGCAAATCTCCCTCTTTTACATTGACCGAAGCAGAAAATGCTGCCTTGTCACCAATAAAATCCCCATAACTGGTACCCGCATATATAAACGGGGGTGATGGTTTCTCTGAGATTTCCTGAAGCCTTAGATTCAGCATACCGGTATAAAAAGTATTTAACAAATTGTTGTAGTAGTCACGAAAGGTGATCTCCGGATCTGTGTCATTCTTGATGTAAAGGCTTATAGTAGAAAATGAAGCCTCCTCGTCACTGGCAATGCTCACTAAAGTTTCCACGTGATCTGGAACGGCGTATTCTTTTCTTTCCCTTGGGTTTGGTGGGTTTTGCAATTTCGAAAAGTGGCTTTGAATGCGCTTTTCAATATCTTCTACATCAAAATCTCCAATTGCTATGATTGCCATAAGATCCGGCCTGTACCAGTCTTTGTAGAATCTTACCAACGATTCGTACTTAAAATTTTCCAAATTTTCCAACGTGCCGATTGGCAATCGCTGTGCATATCGCGATCCCTTCAGCAGCACAGGTAGGTTTTTGTCTCGCATCCGCTGATTGGCCCCTCTGCCAGTTCTCCATTCTTCTATCACCACCCCCCGCTCATTGTCAATTTCCTCATGAGATAAAGTAGCATTGTGCGCCCAATCCTCAAGGATCTGAAAACTTTGACTTAGGATTTTTTCATCATCGGTAGGTACGGGCAAAATATACACTGTTTCGTCAAACGATGTATAGGCATTTAAGTCAGCCCCAAATTTAACACCTATGGATTGTAGGTACTTTACCAGATCATTTTTGGCAAAGTTTTTAGTGCCATTAAATTCCATGTGCTCCATGAAATGAGCCAAGCCAAGCTGATCTTCATCTTCTAGTATCGAGCCTGCCTTGACTACTAACCGCAGCTCGGCTCTACTTTCCGGTTTTTTATTCTGCCTGATATAATATGTAAGTCCATTTTCGAGTTTCCCAATTTTTATCTTCGGGTCCACAGGAATGGTAGAGTCTAAACTTTCTACAACCTGCATCTGGGCCATAAGGCAAGTGGCAAACAATATAGCAATGGATAATAAGGATATTTTCTTGTACATGATCGTAGTTGGTAGTGATAAATCAATATGCAAATAACTATATGAAAGTCAAAATAACAGGATTTATCATTAAAACTTTATGCCAAGATCAATTCCAAAAAGATCATTCTTTATGCTTAAATCCCCATCGTCCATCCATGTTTTCCTAGCAACATTTATCAGGCTTCTGGTATAACTAATCCCTATTTGTACAGCAGTCTGTGGGGCTAGCTGGATTTGCATGCCCGCCGCAAAAAGTAGGGATATGTCTATTGGCTGAAACTTCTTAATGACCTGAAGTTTCGGGTTGTTCTCCTTGTGATGCACGGCAATATCAAATTGCGGCCCAAATTGAAAGTACAATTTCTTATCCAAGGCCACTTCGTTAGTCAATAGTTTTAGCGTGGCAGGAACCTGAATGTATTGAATGTTGTACTGCTTTTGATTAGAAATATTAGAATCAAATCCATTGGTAGCAAGGTTGATTCGTTTAGAAATATAGCCCAGTCCCGTGGAAAAATAATAGCTTTTGGCTAGAGCAATATCTGCAAAAAGCACTGCCGAAGGATTGAAAGCATTGGATCCTTTGTCAATCGTGTAAGAATCGTCGGTATATGAAATTCGCGGAGCATTGATGGATGAAGAAAGCTTTAATCCTATATTTGTTTGTGCGTTGGCTACATTTATAGTTAAAATCATTAAACTTGCGATGAATATATTTTTCATGAATTGGCTAAAATTTGTTGTTGTGTTGATGGAAAAAATCATAAAAAGAATCTTTAATATCGTCTTGTTGTCATTGGTTTTCTACGCTTGTGCTGATAAAAAGTGCATTGATGCCCCTGATGTTTCGCATATTGAAGTAAATGTTAGCATCGAACGGCTCGAGGGAAAACTACATAAGATTCCGACAAAAAACGATCTGGCAAAGCTCCTGTCGCAAAACACAATGTTTGCTGAGTCATTTTTAAATATTTCGCAATATCCAAAACCTGAAATTTTAATAGACAGATATTATAATTTACTAAATGATAAAAATATTGATTCACTTTTTATAGAGGTAGAAAATACTTTTGGCGACATGGAAGATATCCGGATTCAATTTGAAAACGCATTTCGACATTTAAAATTTTATTACCCCAACGCTAAAATACCTAAAATAAAAACTGTAGTGACCGGTATCGCCAATGACCTTTATATGTCAGATAGCCTGATCGTCATTGGCCTAGATTTTTATTTGGGAATGAAAGGCAGATATCTCCCCAAGGATGTCCCAGGATATATATTAAATAGATATCAAAAAGCATATATGGTTCCTCAGATCATGATGTTATATTCAAATTATTATAATAAAACCAACTATGCCGACAAGACTGCTCTAGCAGATATGGTACATTACGGGAAGGTACTCTACATGGCCAAAAACCTTATGCCATGTACTCCTGACAGTCTTTTTACAGGTTACACCACTTTTGAAACGACAGATATTGAGGAGCACGAGCCGGTGATCTGGGCAAGCTTGCTGGAAAATGAAGTACTGTTTGAGACGGATGCTTTTATCAAGGATAAATTTATCAGTGAGCGCCCAAAAACCGTTGAAGTTGGTGAAAATTGTCCCGGGAGAATAGGCAGATGGGTCGGATGGAGGATCGTGCAAAAGTATGCAGAAGAGACCGGAGCTTCTGTGCCAGAGATTATGAAATTGGATGACGCTCTAAAGATATTTAACGAATCTAAATACAAACCGATTCCTTATTGATCTTATTACGATTTAAAACTGCAATTTCCTCATTAACCTACCTACTTTTGAGCACATCAATTCCATAATGGCAAAAAAGGATATCCAAGAAGAAATCGAGTATCTGCTCACCCTGCTCAGGAAGGAAAAGGACGAAGACCTGCTAATATACAAACGCAAAATGATCGGCACTTCGCTGAAAGAACGGCGAACTCAGGGTGTTTGTTGGTATCCTGTGCAACTGGAGAAAACCAAATACGATTCTGGAGAAAGGCTATTGGTAAAGATTTCGCGACCTCCCGAACATCGTGACGCACACCTTTTTCAGTCGGGTAAGCTCGTTAGTTTGTTCTCAAATGCAGGAAAAAACCATGAAAGCAGCGAGGTGGTAAACGGTGTTGTCAATCAGGTGAAGGAGCATGAAATGCTAATGACACTAAATTGTGATGACGTGCCGGAATGGATTCACGATGGTAATCTTGGGGTACAATTACTCTTTGATGAAAGTGCATACCGGGAAATGGAATATGCCCTGAAAGCACTCATCAAAACAAAGGATGAGCGGATCAACCAATTGAAAGAAATATTGCTCGGTGGCCAAGAGGCTCAATTTGACACTCGATCACCAATCACTCTTTCAGGGTTGAACCAAAGTCAAAATGAAGCATTGAACCTAATCTGCAATGCTCAAGATGTGGCAATAATCCATGGCCCTCCCGGAACCGGCAAAACAACCACCTTGGTTCAAGCAATTTTATATAAACTACGGGAGGAACAGCAAGTGTTGGTATGTGCCCCGAGCAACGCAGCTGTAGATTTATTTGTTGAAAAATTGGATCAGGAGGGTGTAAATGTGGTGCGTATTGGGCATCCGGCGCGCGTAACTCAAAACATTCTTAGCAATACGCTTGATGCCAAAATCGTCCACCACAGCGATTATAAAGAACTCAAGACACTTCGGAAACGAGCAGATGAGTATCGGAGCATGGGCAAGAAGTACAAACGCAACTTTGGCCCATCCGAACGAGAACAAAGGAGAATGCTTTTTGCAGAAGCGAGCAAGCTAAAAGATGAAGCAGAGCATTTGGAGTTTTATATTGTAAATGGAATTCTTTCCAGTGCGCAAGTGATTGCCTCTACGCTGGTCGGTGCTAATAATTACCAATTGAAGGGCATGCGGTTTGAAACAGTATTTATGGATGAGGCAGCTCAGGCTCTAGAGCCAGCTGCATGGATTCCAATATTGAAATCTGACAAAGTAATTTTTGCGGGAGATCACTTTCAACTTCCGCCAACTATCAAATCATTTGATGCTGCGAGAAATGGACTGGAGGTGACATTGTTTGAAAAGGCGATCAAGCGCAACAATGCAGATGTGATGCTTCGGGAGCAATACCGCATGCATACAGATATCATGACATTTTCAAGTCGGTATTTTTATAAAGATCAATTATTTCCAAATGAATTGGTTGCCCAATGGAAAATTTTTGAAACCGACCAATCTGTGGAATTTATTGATACAGCAGGAACTGGATATTTTGAACAAGTTGATCTGGAAAGCAAAAGTTCATATAACAATGAAGAAGCTCTGTTGCTCTTTAGACATTTTCAGAGCTACATAAAGCATCTAAAATCCATGGAAAAATTGGATGATATTCAAAACATTGGCATCATTTCCCCTTACAAAGCCCAAGTCAATTTGCTTCGGGAAATTTTTGAAGAACAATTTCCTGAAGATGATTTGTTGTATAATAAAGTAGTGATTAACACTGTGGATTCGTTTCAGGGACAAGAGCGGGACATCATCTACATCAGCTTGGTGCGGTCAAATGAAAAGGGGGAAATTGGTTTTCTGGCGGATACGCGTCGCATGAATGTTGCAATGACCCGGGCCAAAAAAAAGCTGGTCGTAATCGGGGATAGCGGAACTATTGGGCAAAATAGTTTTTATGAAAAATTCCTAAACTATATCCATGAAATTGACGCGTACCGCAGTGCTTTTGAGCTAATGGAAGGATAACTTTCAGTTATCCTTTTCGAGCAGTGTGGTTTCAAAAAGCCCTTTAAATCCATGAAAACACCTTCCATAAATTCAGTCTCACTAAAACTATTCTTTACGTCACAAAAGTTGTTCGATGATATGATCGACAGTGACGCTTTCTGCCTCAGCTTTAAAATTGCGTAAGATCCTATGGCGCAATATCGGCTTGGCGATGGCCTGTATGTCTTCTATATCCGGCGAGAATTTTCCATTGATCAGAGCATTAAATTTTGCCCCGGTGATCAAATGCTGTGAACCACGTGGACCAGATCCCCATTCCAAATAGGTATTGGCAATATCGGCAGCAGAAGCTGTGCCCGGTCTGCTTTTCTGCACCAATGTTACAGCATATTCTATCACATTGTCAGCCACAGGCACCTTTCGGATCAATTGCTGAAATGCTACTATTTCTTCTTTTGTTATCACCTTACCGATCTCTTCTTGCTGCGCGCCGGTGGTATTTTTTACGATTTCTACTTCCTGAGCGTAAGATGGATAATCCAGCAATATATTGAACATAAACCGATCCAGTTGGGCTTCTGGTAACGGATATGTGCCCTCCTGCTCTATTGGGTTTTGTGTAGCTAATACAAAAAAAGGCTTGTCCAATCCATGCTGCTCCCCAGCGATCGTGACAGCATATTCTTGCATAGCTTCCAAAAGCGCTGACTGGGTTTTTGGTGGGGTCCTATTGATCTCATCAGCTAATATGATATTCGCGAAGACAGGTCCTTTTATGAATTTAAATTTACGTTCGTTGTCCAGAGTTTCTGCTCCGATGATATCGGATGGCATCAGGTCTGGTGTAAATTGAATCCTATTGAAAGTAAGGTTTAAAGCATCAGAAATAGACTTAATCAACAAGGTCTTTGCTAACCCTGGCACACCTACCAACAGGCTGTGTCCCTGACAAAAAATGGAAGTCAGCACAAGTTTTACAACCTCGTCCTGACCTATTATAACTTTTGAGATTTCCTTTTTTAATTTTTCATAAGCTGCTCTCAATGCGTCAGCAGCTTCGACCTCATTGCTGTATTCTTTCATATATCACTGTAAAATGTGGCAATTTTCATATTCAGGATCAATCTCTATGAAGACTTCATCCCTGGAATCTTCAAACCAATCATTCATTTGCTTGGTTTTTTTTGCATTCATGGCGGCCATATATATTTTTTGATAATCTTGATCTAGGTTGGCCTGGTGGGGTTTCAATTTCGTTTTATAATATATAATGCGCATGGCTTCTTTGCCATCCTTCATTGTAAATTTCATCGGATCAGAAATAGAGCCAACCTGCATTGTGTCCATGGTAAAAAATAACCCCGGATCTAACTCACTCACAGAAATCCGATTTGCCCCAGCCATATCCCGGACAAATCCACCGTTGGAAGATGTCTCCTTATCGTCAGAATATGCCTTAGCAGCCTTATCAAAACTCACTGAGTCTTCTTGGATTATCCCTTTGATGCTGTCAAGAAAGTGTCCGGCAATTTCAAAATCCCTTTCTGTAAAATTCGGTTGAATCAAAATATGTCTCGCATTATAAATGTTTCCTCTTCTGTCCACCATCTGGATAATGTGGAATCCAAATTCGGTTTCAACAGGCATGGATATTTCACCGTTTTTTAGCTTCAAGGCTGCGGCCTCAAACTCAGGCACCATCTGCCCACGCTCCACATCGCCAAGATTTCCACCACGTGGCCCTGTAGGACCCATGGAGTGTCTACCAGCCAATACTTGAAAATCTGTTCCTTCTTCTGCTTCACTCCGGATCTTCAGTAGCAATTGTTCTATCCTATCCTTTTCTTCGGGGCTCACAGTTGGTTTTTTTACAATCTGTCCTATTTCCACTTCGGTAGAAAAGTAAGGCAAACTATCCTTAGGAATGTTCTTAAAAAACCGCTTAACTTCCGAAGGAGTCACTGTGATTTCTTCCGTGATGGTGCTTTGCATCTTTTCTGCCAACATTTGCTCTTTTACATCTGACCTTAAGTCCTCCCTGATCTCTTCCATGGATTTGCCAAAGGCCTCTTCCAATTTTTCGGGGTCACCTCCTGCTTGAGCTACGACACCCTGCATCCGCATATCCAGTTGTCTATCGATCATGTCTTCTTCCACCACCACGGAGTCAATCTCTGCTTTGGCGACCATTAACTTGCTAAGGATTAAGCTCTCAAGGATCTGGCATTTATCCGCATCGTAGTCTCCACTCGACTTGGCCTGAAGGTAAGATCGCTCCAGCTCTGACTTTAGGATGATGTAGTTGTCTACTTTGGCAACTATTTTGTCAATGACTGTCAAATCCGTGGATTGAGCAAAGACACTGCCAATTGTTAGAAACAGCAGTGCCATTCCGGAAACAACCTTATTCATAATTATATATTTTAAAATCTTCATTTTCTACAGCATTATTATAAATATCCTCTTCCAGCTTTTTCGAAAGCTGTACTTTCCTTTTGTTGAGGATTATATTTTGAATATCGTCCCTGACGAACTCCAATGGTGATGTATCGTTTTGAATTTTGAATTGGGCGATTCTTAAAAAATAAAAATATGCATCATCCTGAACCTCATAATAGGTATGCCTTCTCAAGAAATCTATTTTGTTTGGAATATCCATCAATGGAGTATTGTTGATAACGTCTTCAAAATTCACCCAAACCGAATCGTCCAAATGTACTTTTGTTCCATAGCCATATGCGTAGGTTTTTAGTTCCTCCACGTCGCGCTCCCGATTGGCTTTCAGAATATACCGAAATCTGCCAAGCTTTGGTGCATCTTTTCTAATCTGAATAAAATAGCCCCTAATGATATTTTGCTTCAGCTCAAAGTTTTGAAGATGTTTTTGATAGTAGTCCTCAATTTCATCTTCGGTGATATTGGTATCAATATTTCTGGCAATATTGTATTTTTCAAATTCATGCATCATGAGGGCGTATCGATAATCCAGCACCCGCCTCTCTAACTCTGCCTCATCATATGTCAATTGTTTTTGCGCTTCTGATATTAGCAACTGTTTGTTGATCCAGCTTTTGACATGCCGTTTTATCAGGTCTATGCTATCTGTTTTTGGAATGCCGGTTGGCACAATTCCCTCGATATCTTTGGGGTACAGGTACATACTGCCCACACTGGCCAATGGTCTCAATTCCGGATCGTCGGTATCAGTTACCCCTTTTTTGAATTGCAAAAAATCACATGAAGAAATGCAAATAAAACTAAGCAGGAGAATTAAGCTTTTTCCTATATGATTTTTTAATTTTATCAAGTGTACGCGTGTTAATGTTTACTTTATGCTTTTGATTCAACTCTTTGATCCATTCCTTTTCCAGATAATTTTGGTAATCTGAAATTACGCTTCCTTTAGTTTCTTCCAATAATTTAGGCTGAGGTTCCAATACATCTTGAATAACTATCAAGTTGTAATTGCCCTCCCCAACAATCTCAAAAGCACCTTTTTTCCATGAAATGGAATCGATCAATGCGTTGTCTCCCTTTTCAAATAGGCCTTCGGCGACCTGCAAAGTTAAGGCAGATTCCTTATTGTACAGGAATTCTAACGATTTTTTTGATTTGCTATTTAATTCCAGCCGAATTTTATTTGGATGTGAAACCAAAGCATGTGTCAGGGGTATTCCCAATACGTCGAAAAACTGTATAATATCAGCATACAATGGAGATTCCATTGATTCCTTGTCGGATAGTATGGAAACTGATGCCTTACCGTAAGTTTTATACAAATTAGCGAGCGTATCCAGATTGGCATCTGTCAAAACCTCTTGCTGCTCCGATGGATGATATTCTATGGCAAATAAGGCGATAGAATCCGAATTCATGGATTTTTTAAGCTTTTTGAACGCCGCTGGGTCTGATGTGGTAAGTATGGATGCATCTACCCTTTTGCCCCATTGATATTTTTCATTAACACTTTCGAAATACTTCTGAAGACCAGCCTGATCCGACACTGCCTTATCCCAAACCTTCCTATTCATAATGTCAAACAGCATGATGCCTTCGTAATACTCGTTCAAAAGCATTCTAAAATCTCGATTGTGTGCTACGAGCTGTGCTTCTTCATATTCCAAAAGGCACTGCTCAATATTGCCTTCTAGCAGCTCCTCCATATATTGCTTTGGCTCGAGGCCTGATCGGTTTTTTTCATGGGTTTCAATATACTTTAATGCTTGGCTGACATTATAGCTCTGTGTGCTAAGTGTAAATAAAGTCGCACTAGCGATTGATTCTGCAGCAGAAACGTCCCATTTTCCATGAAGCAATGTTGAGTCCGCCATCTGGGTCAGCTGGTTATAAGTTGTGGAATCCAGCCGGAAATTGTTTTGCGCTTTCAGTTTCTCGATGGTGGCTCGTTTGCTGAGTTTAGAACGATCGTCTTGAGATACCCTTTCTTCCAGATCATCTTTCATTTGTTCAAAGGAATCCAATCCTTTTTTCTCCTCAAGCTTGATAATATGCCACCCAAACCTACTTCTGACCGGATCGCTGATATCACCAGGATTTTGGAGGTTAAAGGCTGCATCCTCAAATGCTTTATCATTTATTTGTCCGATGCCTATAAATGGTAAAGTGCCCCCATTATCCTTGGTTCGTGTATCGTTAGAATATCTTTGGCAAAGTTCATTCCAATCAGCACCGCCCATCAACTGATCATGGATTTCAAATACTTTATTTTTTGCAGATATAGAATCGGGCATATTCGCATTAAGTTGCAACATGATATGAGAAACTCTCACTTTGCCTCGTGACTGTCTCTTGTCGTGAACATACAGAATGTGGTATCCAAATTTAGTTCTGAAAATACCCGACACCGAGTTGACGGGTGTATTGTAAGCAGCATTTTCAAATGGAAAGACCATTTGAAAAGCTGAAAAATAACCAAGTCTTCCGTGATTGGTTCTAGCCGAAGGGTCTTGAGAAAATTTTGCAGCCAATTCCCCGAAATCCTGTCCAGACGCCGCCTTTTCATGTATTTCCAATATCTTTTGGTAGGCAGAGACAGTATCTTCGGGAAGTGCATCTTGTGGAACAGTCACCAAAATGTGAGATGCATCGATTTCGTATTTCATTCTGTCATATGTCTCCCTTACTAAACTTTCCTGTGCCTGGGTTTCTGCCAAGTACGGTTTGATCAACTGATCTTTGTACGTATTGAATTCACTTAGAAATGCTTCAGTAGTATCAACTCCTTCGTCTTCAGCTTCCTTTACTTTTAGTTTAAAATTCTTAAATAACTCAAAATACTTATCAATATCTTCCTTGGTATAGATAGAATCATTGTTCAAGTTGTTTTTTTCATACACATATAAAAACGCATCAGCTGAAGTTGGCTCTCCATCGATAGTAAACAACGTTTCATTCGCCAACTCTTCTTTAGGAAGAACAGTACAGGAAGTTACGATAATAATGAATATTGGTAAGAAAAAAGAGTTTCTCATTTTGTGCTGTTTGGCTTTAAAGACAGAGTACAATTTTAATGAAAAAATGAGTAGAAATGACTGAATGGATAAATAAATGGATACAGGTAGGTGTTAGATTTTTTTATGCAGACGATATACATTTTTCTTTTCTCCTTTGATGAGTTCTATTTCATCCATAATACGCTTAACCAGCATTAGGCCAATGCCTCCTTTTCGCTTTTGCCTTACAATATCCGATAAGGAAGGCTCCTTGTAGTCGCAAATATTAAACCCGACACCATTGTCAATGATATCGAAAATAATCTCCGAATTGCCATTCATACTTACTTTGAGCTCGATATGTTCATTTGGATTGCAGTGATGGGAGTGGATGATCAAGTTTGCACAAACTTCATCAACAGCAAGAACCAGAGTATTGATTGTTACTTCAGGTATCGAATTTTCTCCCAATACTTGTTGTAAAAACTCGCGGATCTCCCCAAGTTTATTTTTACTACACGATACCTTAAACCTATATTCCATCGATAATTCCCCTAGCCCCTTCTTCGTCTTCCGTTATTTTTAGCAGCTGATCCAAGCCTAATATTTGAAATACGTGATGCACCTTTTTGCTGAGGCCATAGATCACCAGCTTTATACCCTTTTCTTCCAAATCATTGATATATGACATGAAAACCCCCAAACCAGCAGATGAGATATACTCTAACTGCTCACAATTGACCATTATCTTTTTGTACTTGCTGGTTGCTTCACTTAAAGATTCATCCAAGTGGATGGACGAACTAGCATCGACTTCTCCGATAACGCTAATGGTATAAACGTCATTATTAAGTGTGTTTTTTATTTCAACCATATTGTGTTTACGTGTTTAGGTGTTATATGTTTTTCAATTTACTTTACTTTCACGATCAACGCGGTCACATCATCTCCTAGATTTGAGCACTCACAAAACTCGTGCAAAGTCTTTAGTACTTCATCTTTGATATATTCTGCACTGTAAAAGACATGTTTTTCCAAAAATAGTTTCAGTCGGTCATATCCGAATTCTTCATTCTTACTGTTTTTTGCTTCGGTAATACCATCGGTATAAAGGAACAATATGTCCCCACTGCTATATTCAATTTCATTTACATCTACGAAATCATTGAACTGGCTATCCCTTAATATTCCAAGTCCAAGTCCATTATCTTCCAAATACCGTACTTTTTTCTCTTTTGCCGAGTAGTAGAGCGAAGGACAATGACCTGCACGTGAAAATTCAATCCTTTTCTTTTTGCTATCAATATTTATATAGGTTGCAGTGATAAATGATGTACGATCAAGACTGCCACTCAGGGCGTTATTGGCTTTGATGATAAACTCCCTGGCCGATAAATTCATTTGCACCAGACTTTGGAAAACCCCTTTCATCTGTGACATATGAAATGCTGCTGAGGTCCCCTTTCCTGAAACATCACCTACAATGAGCGCCAATCGTTGGTCAGCCATTTTATATGTGTCGAAATAATCACCTCCTACCTCTGCGGCAGCTTTAGAAAATGCACTGATTTCCAGATCTTCATTGGTATGGAGCATTTTAGGTATGAGGCTATCCTGTACGCGTTTGGCAATTTTCAATTCTTCTTTATAGCGCTCATTGACTATCGCCTCTACCATAAGCCGATAGTTTTCTATAGAAATACTAGCTTGGTTAATGAATGTGCGGATTATTTCTATCATCTCCTTGCTAAACCCGTCTTTTACATCTTTTAGCAAAGCCATAGAAGCGATCTGTTGGTCTTGAATGAAAAGGGGAACTATAAAAATAGATTTATGGATATCATGCTTCACTTCGGCGGTAAATCTGTTTTCCTTGCTACCCCTACCAGGGACTTGACTCTGGATACCCCTTTTTTTCTTGGTTTCAATACTTTTTAAAATGTCATTTTTAGCTCGCTCATCAAGCTTAAAAAATAAAGTCTTGGTGCATACACCTTCGGCGTCCATGATATCCAGCCATGCCGCATTAGCTACCGCAACACTCACAGAACTTTCTAATAAAATGTCAAAAATCTGCCCTTCGCTTTGGCCAGAATTGCGAGATTGGCTCAACTTCTGAAAGTTGATAACTTCTATTAATTTCTGTTCAAAAACGGATGAGGTGGGAAGATTGAACAAAATCACTAGCACAGAAAAGATACTATATATCATGGCAAAAAAGTACAATTCATTTACCGTGATAACGTCCAGCACACTATAAATAGGGGTATATCCATGGTCCTGTCCATAATTACTAAGGATGGTGTAAAAGTACCCTATATATAGTGCTATGAGTATAATCAATAAAATACTCTTCCATTTTTGCTTGTAATTCAGGTAGGCAACCCACTTCAGATTGGCACTCAATATTATACCCAAAACCGCCAATAACCCGGAGATGACCAACCCAATTCCTGTAAATATTTTAAAGTCAATAAAAAACAATATGGCACTTCCTAGTAATCCATACTCAAACGTATTCCAGGTTCTGACCAGCCATTTGCTCTTTTGGTATAGAATAAACCTCTTCCAAACCATGAAGGTGGCAATGAGAAATGTTATGATCAATCCAACATTTATTTGGTATAGGGTATCCAAAAAATATGGATTTCTTCCATGTTCCTGATCCTTGAGCACGGTGAGCAATAGGGTAGATGCCAAAGATACTACTGTGGCTATGAGGCCTGTCACAAAAACATTCCATAACAAGTCGATGATATTCAAACTTTCTTGTCGACCAATATTAAAGCGATAGAAAAAATATATTGTAACTATAAAAAGAAGAAGAAGCGACTTTGAGGCAAATAAATACGTGTCGGAAGTGGCATAATGAAGTAGCCCAAATCGGTACAAATAGCTGGAGCCAAGCATGGCCAACCAAACAAAACCCGCAAAAAAAGAAATAAGCCTCAGTATCGATTTTTGTGAGGGCATTCTACGTTCATTTTAAATCTCAAAAACGAAGATAATGTTAATTTCTAACTATCAAAATTGGATTTGATAGTCAGAAATTCTTTAAGAAGGAATGTGCTACCTACTATAGTTAGGAGCCTCGCGAGTGATAAATACATCGTGAGGATGGCTTTCTCGTACTCCAGCAGCAGTGATCTTTACAAATTTTGATTTTTGCATATCTTTAATGGTTCCAGCTCCACAATAGCCCATCCCGGCTTTAAGGCCTCCTACCAATTGATAAAGAACTTCAGATACCAATCCTTTATATGGTACTCTACCACTAATTCCTTCAGGAACTAATTTCTTGACATCTTCCTCTTTATCCTGAAAATAGCGATCTTTTGATCCATCTTCCATGGCTTCCAATGAGCCCATGCCACGGTAGGACTTAAACTTACGGCCTTCGTAGATGATCATTTCCCCAGGGGCTTCTTCTGTTCCTGCCAGTAAAGAACCGATCATTACACTATTTGCACCGCCCGCTATTGCCTTTACTACATCACCTGAGAAGCGAATACCTCCATCAGCAATCAATGGCACATCCCTACCTTTGAGTGCTCTGGCAACTTCCGCTACAGCGGTAAGCTGTGGCACCCCAACACCGGCGATCACTCTGGTAGTACATATACTCCCAGGTCCTACCCCAACTTTTACGGCATCCGCTCCCGCATCTGCAAGGGCAATTGCAGCTTCATAAGTAGCAATGTTGCCAACAATAATGTCTAATTGAGGAAATGACTCTTTTACTTTTTTCAATGCATCAATAACTCCTTTGGAATGACCGTGGGCGGTATCAATACTTACTACATCTACCCCCGCAGTCACCAAGGCAGAAATTCTGTCGAGAATATCGTCTGTAACTCCGACTGCAGCACCAACACGCAACCTGCTAAATTCATCTTTACAGGCGTTTGGGCGGTCAATGTTTTTGAGAATATCTTTATAAGTGATAAGTCCTGTCAGCTTTCCGTTTTTATCCACTATTGGCAATTTTTCAATGCGATGGACTTGAAGAATTTCTTCTGCCTTATCCAAAGAAACTTCATCTATAGCAGTAATGAGATTGTCCTTGGTCATGATGTCCTTTATAGGAACTGCCATGTTTTTCTGGAATCTCAAATCGCGATTGGTGATGATCCCCAATAGCTTTCCTTCGTTGTCAATTACAGGAATCCCACCAATCTTAAATTCCCGCATGATCTTTACTGCATCTGCTGCGGTTGAATTGATATCGAGGGTTACGGGGTCAATGATCATTCCACTTTGAGATCTCTTTACTTTCCTTACCTGAACGGCTTGTCGTTCGATGGTCATGTTTTTGTGGATAAACCCGAGCCCTCCTTCCAACGCTATGGCAATAGCCAAGTCTGCTTCGGTCACCGTATCCATCGCAGCTGATACGAGTGGTATATTAAGCGAAATATTTCTTGTGAGCGTTGTTTTTGTTTGTGTGTCTCTGGGGAGAATTTCTGAATAACCCGGAACTAATAATACATCATCGTATGTAAGGGCCTCAGATTGGAATCTGTTATTTTCTATTGACATGGCAAATAAGTTCTAATATTATTTGCGGGCCAAAATTACAAAGTTGAAAGGATTTAAAAAACCATAGATACATAAATTTATGCATGGAAAATTTATATAATCTCATCGCTCATATTTCGTTGTGGAATTTACGTGAATAATTTATAGTTTTGAAGTTCATTTCTGATTCCTATGAGGAAAGTCTTGGTGGTGTGTGTGATAATGTTGGTATGCAGTGGATTGCAGGCTCAGAAATCTCGGGAATTTTTCAAATTTGCAAAATTTAAATATGATAATGAACTATATCAAGAATCACTAGATTACTTGGATAATGCATTGTCAATGGATTCTGTGTATATCAACGCCTATTTTTTGAGGGCTGAGGTAAACTTTGAGTTGAAGAGATATTACAATACCATCTTAGATATTAACAGTATTTTTAAGCTTAAACCAGCTACAACAGCTTTCACCGCTTTTTATTATTTGACAAGAGCTAAAGCGTTTCTTGAAGTAAGTGACTTAAAAAGTGCTAAAGTTGACCTTGATAAATCTCTCGCTTTATCAGCTAACAATGCGGACTTGTATTTTTACAGGGCAAAGTTGGAATGGATGAAAGACGACTTTACTGAAGCATTGGAAGATTTGGAAGTCGCCATAAACAAGAATTCCGATAACCCGGAGTACTATGCCCTTCGATCTCAAATCAAAATAAAGTACTTAAAACCCATAAAAGGCAATGAGGCATATCAAAGTATCTTGAGCGATATCAATGTTGCCATTGCCTTGGCAGAGGACAATTACACTTATTATCTTATCAGAAGTAATTTTTTGAAATCCATGGGCGAGGAGGAAGAGGCTGTAGAGGATTATAATACAATGATAGAATTATCTCCCAATAAGGAAAATGCCTATACCGAGCGTGGTGTTATAAAAATGAACAAGTTTAATTATAAAAGTGCCGTAGAGGATTTTACCAAGTCTATTGAGATCAATCCCAACGATGCCCGTAGCTTTCGTTATCGAGGCCTTTGCAATAACAATATGAGCCGGTTTAGAGAAGCGCAAAGAGATTTTACAAAATCTATTGATATTCTTACAAAAGAATTGGAACGAGCTGCCGATAAAGAAACCGTTCAGAAAAATCTGGCTGAGACTTATCTGCTTCGTGGGCACTGCCTAAACCTGATGGGAAACAACGCTAATGCATGCAGGGATTTTTTGTCAGCCTACAACTTAGGTGTGAAAAAAGGACTTAATTACTACCGAAAATACTGTGGCATTTATTAGCATTGCCAAACCTTAACTCACTTTTATGTTCAAAAAAGTACTGTTTTTTCCATGGTTGGTATTTTCGCCATTGCTCCTATTGGCCCAAAGCGCAAACATTCCGTTAAATCGGGATTATTATCATTTGATTGATCGTTATGAAATCATGAGTGGGAAGTTTTCTCAAGATTTCCATAGTCATCTACGCCCTTTTCAAAGAATACAATTGGGGGCATTTATTGATAGCCTCTATGGTAACAATGGCTTCTACAATGCAATTTCCTCACGTGATAAATTTAACCTGGAATATTTGGCCAACGACAATTGGGAATGGACTGAAAGCGGTGAAAGTGATAGTGAAAAGCCCATCCTGAAATATTTTTATCAAAAAAAATCTGATCTATTAAATGTAGACGAAGGAGATTTCGATTTGCATGTCAATCCGGTCATATACTTGGGAGGAGGCAAGGAGTCTGGCAGTGACGTTACTACATTTATCAATACCCGAGGGGTAGAACTTCGGGGATCTATTTCCAAAAGATTGGGATTTTATTCCTTTTTATCGACTACACAGGCCATTTACCCAAACTATGTAAGGGAATCAATCGCACGCAATGGCGTAATTCCCGGCGAGGGGTTTTGGAAAAAGTTTAAAACCAATGGTGTTGATTATTTTACCGCCAAGGGCTATGTTTCCTTTGAACTTGTAAGGAAATATATAACAGCGCAGTTTGGTTTTGACCAGTCCATTACCGGGCCCGGTTACAGATCACTTATCCTCTCCGATGCCGGGCCAGGCTTTACTTATTTGAAATTCAACACCAAAATATGGAAAATCAACTATTCTAACCTTTTTGCACAAACTTATGCGGATGCCCCATTTTCTGGTACCGGTAGTTTGGACGGGAAATACCCCAAGAAATTCATAGCCTCCCATCATCTGAGCATCAACATCACGGACAATTTTAATCTTGGATTGTTTGAGTCTGTGGTGATCGGCGATAGCACCGAGCGGTTTGACGTCAGCTATCTTAACCCTGTTATTTTTTATCGGGCGTTGGAGCACCAAGGAGGTAGCAGCGAAAATGTGATCGTGGGCATGGATTCTAAATGGAATATTGGCCATTCTTTGTCCTTCTATGGTCAACTCGTGCTGGATGAATTTTTGCTCAAGGAAATCAAAGCAGGCGATGGCTGGTGGGCCAATAAGTTTGGGGGACAGTTGGGCATGAAATACATTAACGCATTTGCCATAGATAACCTCGATGTGCAATTGGAATATAATATTGCCAGACCATACATGTATGCACACAGGGACACCTATACCAACTATGCACATTATCGGCAGCCGATGGGCCATCCGCTAGGAGGAAATTTCCGCGAATTTGTAGGCATTCTACGCTACCAGCCGATGAACAGGTTGTTTGTGACTATTCAGGGAAACTTTGCCAACTACGGCGATGATACGAACGACTCCAACTGGGGAAAGGACGTGATGAAAAGCTATAACACACGAGAGCAGGAATATGGAAATACCGTTGGGCAGGGCGTGGGCACCAAAGTACTTTATGGAGATTTGACCCTTTCGTACATGTGGAAACATAACTTGTTCTTTGACCTTCGTGGAATCTATCGAAAACTAGATAGTGACCTGAATGAGCGTGATGAAAACACTACCTACTTTTCTGCTGCCATGCGATGGAATATTGCCAAGAAAACCCATGACTTTTAATACCATGGATTTTGGGGGCATTTTTTAATATGAAATTATCTTCCGTTTTTTGCGCAGGTCGTTGAAATCCAATTCATGAATACGTATTTAAGAATATTGTCATATGCCAAGCCTTGGGGCAGATTTGCTCCGGGCTATCTCATTTTTTCCATTCTGGCCGTGCTCTTTGGTCTCCTTAACCTTGCTCTGCTTGCGCCTCTTTTAGATGTGATCTTTGATCAAAATGGCGCGGAAAAACTAGCCAAGTATACTGCACTTCCGGAGTTTTCCTTGTCGAAAGATTACGTTGTGGGCACATTCAACTACTATCTACTTCAGACAGTAAATGAATATGGCAAATTCGGTTCGCTGATTTTCGTCTGTATCATCATCATTATTTCTTTTCTATTTGCCAATGTCTTTAAGTACCTGTCGGCGATCGTAATGGCCAAAGCGAAAGCTGAAACCATCAAAAATATGCGTGTTGATGTATATAAAAGTGTGAGTAATTTACATGTTGGGTATTTTACAGAGCAACGTAAAGGCGATATCATTTCGCGCATTACCAACGACATCCAGCAGATAGAAAACTCGATTACACATAATTTAAAGATCATATTCCGCGAGCCGTTTACGGTGGTTGTCTATTTTTGGTTGCTGATCATGACATCACCCAGCCTCACCTTGTTTACCCTGATTATGCTGCCAATCGCCGGGGTCATGATTTCAGAAATTGCCAAGCGGCTTAAAAAAAGGGCCACGCAAAGCCAGGAATCACTTGGCCGCCAACTCAATATTCTAGATGAAACCATCAGCGGAATGCGCGTAATCAAAGCCTTCAATGCCGTTGGTTATATCAACCGAATTTTTTCTAAGGAAGTAAAAAATTATGCCGACATCGACTATGGATTTTCAAAACGTTATGAGCTATCCAGTCCGGTATCTGAGATCTTAGGTGCAGTTTCCATATCCGGTATTTTGATTTATGGCGGGGATTTGGTGCTAAATAAGGGCACACTGGATGCCAGCGCATTTATCATGTTCATGGCGGTATTTACCCAAATATTACAACCAACAAAGGCGATTGCAGGAGCGGTGACGCAATTTCAAAAAGGTATTGCTTCGGGCGAAAGGGTATTTGAAATCATTGACACAAAACCAACTATCGTCAACATTCCAAATCCACGGAAATTGGAAAACTTTGAAAAAGAAATCGAATTCCGAAATGTATCCTTTTCCTACGGTTCTAAAGAGGTACTGGACAGTGTGAGTTTCAAAGTGGGTAAAGGGAAAACAATTGCCCTCGTTGGTCCATCTGGTGGGGGCAAGTCTACGCTCGCAAATTTAGTTCCGAGATTTTATGATCCTGATGAAGGGGAAATACTAATCGACGGTATTCCTATGAAAGAATATGACTTCAATTCTATTCGCGATCAAATGGGCATTGTGACCCAAGAGTCCATTTTATTTAATGACACGCTACACAACAACATCGCTTTTGGGCTGGAAAATATCAACGAAGAAGAAGTGATAAAAGCTGCCAAGATTGCCAATGCACATGAGTTTATCATGCAGGAATCAGAGGGATATCAACGGCTGATAGGTGACCGCGGATCGAAACTTTCCGGGGGACAAAAACAGCGTGTGACCATCGCTCGTGCATTACTTAAAAACCCCTCGATCTTGATCTTAGATGAAGCAACTTCTGCATTAGATTCAGAATCTGAAATGCTCGTGCAAGATGCCATCAATCACCTGATGAAAAGCAGAACTTCTCTGGTGATCGCGCATCGGCTGAGCACGATCCAAAATGCCGATGAGATACTCGTGATTAACGAGGGAAAAATTGTGGAGCGCGGTACACACAGTACCTTGATGCAGCACGACGGAATCTATCAAAAGTTGACAGCAATGCAGGGATTGTAGATTTCTTTTGAACATTCAAGGCAGTTGTTTTTGAATATTTTTATATCTTGAAATTCGTCAGAAATGCTTTTTAGCAGCCGATAAATGAAAAAAACCAGAATCGTACTTTATGTTTTATTCCTCATTTATGTGGGTTGCACCATTTATATGGGATTGAATGTGGATAAAATGGTAAGCCGGTTTGGCATGTTAAGGTTTTTCTCCTTTTTCCGGCAATGGTTTATTTATGGTAATTTATTTTTTATAGTTTTATTGATTACCGAAAACATCCATATTTGGATGCTTAAACAAAGGAAGAACTTTCTGGAGGATGAGCGGCGGGATTTGATCATTCGGGTAAACGATCTTAGGAGACAAAAGAATGAATTGGAAAAGTAGAAAGGCAGATTAAAGATTCATGGATTTCAGACCCTTTTATAATATCAAAATTGTTATTATCGATTAAAACACACTAAGAAATGCTTTCCAAAACTTTTGGAAGTGCCGTGTATGGCATAGATGCCACGACGATTACGGTGGAGGTAAATGTGCTGCAAGGCACAAAATTTTTTCTGGTAGGATTGCCCGACAGCGCCGTCAAAGAAAGTGAGCAACGGGTGGAATCCTCGATCAAACACTTTGGCTATACCATGCCACGGCAAAAGGTAGTGGTCAATCTTGCCCCAGCAGATATCAGAAAGGAAGGCTCGTCTTATGATCTTCCTATTGGTTTGTGCATTTTGAAGGCCTCCAATCAAATCGCTGCTGAAACTCTAGAACAATACGTGATCATGGGAGAACTATCCCTTGATGGCATTGTAAGGCCAATCAAGGGTGCGCTACCTATCGCGATAGAAGCCCGGAAACAAGGGTTCAAAGGTTTTATCCTCCCCAAGGAAAATGCTGCTGAAGCGGCCATTGTCAATAACCTTGATATTATCGGTGTGGAAAGGCTGGAAGAAGCCATCGGGTTCTTTGAAAATCCGGCAACCATCCCGCCGACAAAAATAGATACGCGAGATATTTTCTTCCATGAGCAAAATGAATTTGACATGGATTTTGCAGATGTGCAAGGGCAGGAAAATATCAAAAGGGCGATGGAAATTGCAGCGGCAGGTGGGCATAATATCGTGATGATCGGCCCTCCGGGATCAGGAAAAACCATGCTGGCAAAAAGGCTGCCGAGCATCTTGCCACCACTCTCTTTACAGGAAGCATTGGAAACCACCAAGATCCACTCTGTCGCAGGGAAGCTTGGCGCCAATGGCCATCTCATTTCGAAACGGCCTTACAGATCGCCGCATCATACAATTTCTGACGTGGCGCTTGTCGGCGGCGGAGGCGTACCACAACCGGGCGAAATCTCATTGGCACACAATGGTGTTTTGTTCCTTGATGAGCTGCCGGAATTTAAGCGGACAGTCTTAGAAGTTTTGCGGCAACCACTAGAAGAGCGCATGGTAAATATTGCCCGGGCAAAAGCTTCTGTGCAATTTCCTGCCAGCTTTATGTTGGTGGCGAGCATGAACCCAAGTCCGTCGGGCGAGTTTTATACAGAAGATGGCAATCATCCAGATTCGCCCATGGATGTGAGGAGGTATCTGCGCAAGATCAGCGGCCCCCTGCTCGACAGGATCGACCTGCACATCGAAGTGACACCAGTTTCTTTTGATCAAATGACTGCCAACCGCAAGGCAGAACCAAGTAGTATCATCCGCGAACGCGTGATCAAAGCTAGGGATATCCAGTCAGTACGGTTCAATGACATGAGCGACATTCACTCCAACGCAATGATGCCGGCACAAATGGTAAAAAAAATCTGTAAAATAAACGAAGCTGGAAAAGTCCTTCTCAAAACAGCCATGGAAAAATTGGGGCTTTCTGCCCGGGCCTACGACCGCATCCTGAAAGTTTCCCGAACCATCGCTGACTTGTCTGGCACAGAGGATATCCAAATCGAGCATTTGGCAGAGGCAATTCAATATCGAAGTTTGGATAGAGAGGGTTGGTTGGGGTAGGAACAAGAGATACAAATTTGTTCCAAATATACTTGTTTGCTATTTTAGGATTTTGGTTCATCTACATGTTCCATAATTATTTTCAATATTTCTATCCTTTTTGACTCTACAATGTTGAACGTAGATAATATAAATGCAATAGGTGAAGCTATTGTAATTAAAACTTTCCAGAAATCCTGGCTCTGCAATATTTCTAATGCGTTTGTGGAATTAGACGCTATGTATATAGCTATTATTAAGATAATAGATATAACAATAATATACACCGCAAATAAAGAAATTCTAAACACCTCACATAGTTTGGTATAGAAACTGAACTGTCGCAGGTTGTCATTAATATATGGATGTGTCTTGAGGTGATTTTTAGTTGAAAATTGATTCTTTGTCTCTTTTTGAATAAAGAATTTATAAACAACAATAAAGGATATAACCGTTAGTATCAAAATAATAAACCCTATTCCAAGTTGAGCCAGATTGTTGCGTAATTTCCTAGTTACACCCCTCTCTTTGTTAATTGCTTGCTCTGTATTCTTTACTCTTGCCTTAGTCAATTTTAATTCTTGGTCTAGTGAGGTAAGTAAAGCCTGTTCATTCTCAAGTTGATTATGTTTTTGTTTAACTAACTTCTGTAAGGAATTCAAAGTATCGATCGATTCATTTAATGTTCTTCTGGTTTTATACCAAAAATATCTGTTGGCATCAGCTCTCTTATTTTCCTCTTCTGCTACTGTTCGGATTGAGTCTCTCTGTTTCTGTGTTTCATAGTATAGTGTTCTAGTATTATTTATCTCCAACAATTTATTTGCTAGAGCAACATCTTTTTGTCTGACTGCTAATTCAAGTTCTTTCGATTTCGTAAGTGATTGGTCGTTTTTTAGCTTTAAATCTATAATGTAGGATTTCAAATTGACATTGATTGAATCCAACAAGACATTTTCATAGTTTATCGACTTTATTATTATTTCTTTTTGATCTCTGTCCTCTTTCACTCTAATCAAGTCAGACTCTAACAAGTTATTCTCCTTTCTTAGCTTCTGAATATTGGACTCTTTTTCTTCCATCGTAACTGCCAATTTACCATTCTCGTCCTCATATTTAGTTATAAGTTTATTTTTCCAGAATAGGTCATTTTTCAAACTTTGAATAACATTTTTCAGTGAATCCGTAAGATATTCTTTTCTAATTTCATTGGTTACACTTAGGTTTTCTTGAGCGTTTCCGTCTATCATCAAACCAATTGTAAAAAATAATAGTAAGATTGGCTTTTTCATATGAGTTAGTTTAATGTTTACAAACAATAATTTGCTAACTTTTGGTGCGCGTAGCGAAGAATTCGCATGACCTCCACTGGTTGAACTAATTTAGTGATTATTTTCAAAACATATATTATGCTGACGCACGCTTTCCACATATGCCCATCTAAGAATCCAAAGCCAACCTCCAAAAAGCCTCAAAAATCCATGGTTTAAGCCAAGACCTTATAGGTTTACTTTATAAAAAGGAAAGTTCTCTATACTTGAAACCTATAAGGTCTCCCGAACTGGAGCAATGAAAAATTGCCATCGCTCAATACAGGGTGTTCATTATAGAACACATTTCTGTCCATAATCAGCCACTATTGAATTATTACATTTTCTATATAGTTGGCTATCTGTTATTTATAAGATGGGCTTGATTTTTGTGTTAGTTGCCATAAAATTTCAAAATGAAAACAATGATTATCTTCTTGCTTCTTTGCATTCTATTTGTGCTAAGTTGGCCCTTGGCCATCATACTATTTTTCCTATTTATTTTTGCATGGTTGATATTGATTCCATTCCGCATCCTTGGCTTCACCATTGAATTAATTTTCAAAATCGTTGGGGGAATTTTACTTTTTCCATTTAGAGTAATCAAAGCACTCTAGTGGTTTTAATAATCATCTCGATTAATTCAATTTTTTAAGTTGAATGTGGCGATATTCCATTTGCCCGCGATCGCCTTCCAAACCTATTGGACCAGAGCTTGGCAGTGCCAGCGCACTTTCGAGAACTTCTCCGTTGCATGTAGCATAAGCGACGCCATCCTTAACTGTTACTTCTATCTGGTTCCAATCCTGAGGTTTATAGTGTTTCAAATCCTTATATGGCCCGGCAACTAGATAATCGCGACACTGAAGCTGAGGTCCGCGAATATAGATTCCGCTATCGGCATTGGGTGATGCCCGAAACTCGAGTTTCAGAACAAAATTCTCCGGAAATTCCGCGACTGTGTACATCTTTGAAATAAGCCGTTCTTGTCCTTTGGGAAAATTAACTGTAAGTATTCCATCCTTTGCAGAATACCGTCCATCATCGTTAGATTCTTTAGCTCCATCAAAGGAAACGATGATGTCGCCCGGCTTGGGGTTGCCTTTTCCTTGGTCTACACGAAAACACCAACCAGAGAGATCCTTCCTATTAAATAATGCAGTGAAACCCGGTTCGGGTGTCCAATCATCTGTTTGCGTCTGTTTGGTACACGAAAACAAACTGGCTACTGTAAACACTGCAACCATGATAAGTACTGGATTAAATAATTTCTTCATAATGCTTCCTCTGATTATTAGTCTATAGTTTTTTTTGAGTTCTCTGGAGGGACAGTTATTTACGAATAAAACTTGATTTCATTCTGCAAATAAATCAAGTATATGCTTCTTTAAACCCGGTTCAAGTATTTTAAAAGCAGTTCTTTTTTCTTTAGAAAGATCATTTTCATCAACACTTAAAAACATTAAAAATGTCTCAGGGATATCAAAAACTTCACAAATCTTAACAATTCGATTTTTACTGGGTTTTACATGACCATTCTCAATAAGGGACAATCCAGTTGTGGTTATATCCAATTTCTTAGCTAAATCCGATTGTTTTAGATTTCGATTCTTCCGCAATAACTTTATTGTTTTTCCTAAATTCATATATCGTCAAGGTGAGATATTAAAATTTCACTTAATTTGAATAAATTGGTAATTAAAGAAAGCCAGTTAATTTCATCTTCTCTTGTTTTTACTTTATCAACTTGTTCTATTATTTGCTCGATTTCTTTTTTTAAGACATCGGGAACTTCCGAACTAGGTCTCTCTAATACCTTATGTAATAAGTCTATAATTTGTTTTTTTTCTAAATATTTCATGTTTCAAGAAATTTAAATAATTGTAATCAATTCGCAGATACTGGCGTTTTACAATCTTTCTTTCTCCTGAAACATCATCCATTTTCTTAAAACTAAAAAGTATTTTGCGTCTAATAACAGAGCGAATATTTATGATAAGTTTCTTATATCGACTTCTATAATAGTCTTTTTTATACTTTGAATAGCATTTTTTAACTTTATCCAATTTTGATAAAGCTATTTCAAACTGATTTTTTAAGTATAAGTATTCGATATCTTCGAGTGCAACATTATACTCGTTTTCCGACTGCATTGAATCAAAGAATTTTATTACTAAATCTTCTAGATTCGACTCTGATTCTTTATAATCAATGCCTTTATCCCGAACAACAACAAAAAATGATCTTTCATTATCCAGAGATATTGATTGATTAATATTGTCCAAATTCCTTTTTAGGGATTTTTCGGTTTCACTAATTAATATCCCTATCCTATTTATTTGGTCATGAGCTTTTATGATAGGCGCTTGAACTTTATTTAAAGAATCTTGAATTCGCGATCCAATGCTTGCTATCTTAGAATTAAGATTATAAATTGATTCTAGAACTTGCTTAGGGCTTCTAGAGTCCTTGTAATCACGTAGTACTTTTAATTCTTGATTTGAATCCATAGTATATACTATTAATATTAATTGTATAAAATTAAGTATTTAATTCGAATACTTAAAGTTTTACTAAATATTTGATTTGTCGTAAATAAAATACACAAATATTTATCCTATTTTTGCCTTGAAAAAACCCTATAAAATCCATGAGAAAATTGCGCAATGAGGAGTTGGAAAGATTGACGGAGGAGGAAATTAAAGTTGCGGCGAAAGCCCCGATTGTCTTGGTGCTCGACAATCTCCGCAGCATGCATAATATTGGGTCGGCCTTTCGCACGGCAGATGCCTTTCTCTGTGAAAAAATCATCCTCTGTGGCATCACTGCCAAGCCCCCACACCGCGAGATCCACAAGACTGCCCTAGGGGCTACCGACACCGTAGCGTGGGAATACCATGAAAAATCCATGGAAGCAATCCAATCCCTTAAAGCTGAAGGATACACCATCGCCAGTGTGGAGCAGGCGGATGAAAGTATTTCATTGGAGAAGTATGAATTACCTGTTGGAGAAAAGCTGGCATTGGTTTTTGGCAATGAGGTAAAAGGTGTTGCTGCAGAAATTGTAGCCGCGTCAGATGTTGTCATTGAAATCCCACAGTTTGGCACCAAGCACTCGATCAACGTTTCCGTATCCATTGGCGTGGTACTCTGGGACCTTATCAAGAAAATAAAGTTCTAATAGTGGGTAAGGATAAATAGATTTTTTACAAAAGACAATCCAGACTCTTCATGTCTTTGCAGCTTTATTTAGTAACCACCCGAATAAAAGACAGGTTATAAACTACACTATATCAGAATTTTACGCTTGCCATTTAATTTTTGGCACGGAACTTGAACAATTCCTAATCGAATCAAATTTTTAGAACCATGAAAAAGTTAAGCGTAATCGTATTCATTTTTGGCTCTGCAATGTTTATTAGCAACCAAGTTAAAGCTCAGCATTTTTATACTTCATTTGGTGTAGGTGTTTCATGGAATATTCCCGCATATGTCAACTATACTGTCCATGATAATTATTTTGGATATCAAATAGCTCACGTCAAGAGGTTTAACAGGTATGGATATACTAACTATAATGTATTGCTTCATAGAAATGGACAATTTGTTGAAGTAAGGATGGACAATCATGGCCATATCTACAGGACTATTAATCACAGATGGAGCTATCCGTTGATGTCGCATAACTGTGGTAGCCATTGTGCTTTTCATCAAACGTACTATAGAACACATTATCCAAGACACCAGCATCATACTACTAAAATAGTGTATGTGGATACTCATCATGGACATGGTAAAGTACATCAACAAAATAAGTATTATACCAATGTGTACGTACAAAAGCAACAAAAGCCTCAACAGCATAGAGAAAGCAACACTGCAATCCGTCAGCCTACTAAAACTAGCACGAGTGTCGCAAGAAGCCAAGTAGTTAAAAGCAATTCCAGAAGCAGCTCCATGGATTCACAACAGGTTTCTGCAAATAGCAGAACTAGCAATGTCAGAAGTTCATCAGGAAATGTGGTGATTTATAAAAACCAGAGAGGTGCAAGTCGATAAAGACCCCGACTGTTAGAACGACAAAGGTGTGGTTTTGACATAGAGGGGATGCCGAGGTTGGTATCCCCTCTTTTTGTATCAATAATTATTTATCCAGTTTCAAGTATTCGCTACAGGCGAGCAAATATGCACCGGTACCATAAACCTCCCAGCTATCGGCAGAAAAGTTTCTTTTAGGATCTGCCCCGATTGGTTGTACCCAACCCATTTTGCCATCTTTTTGCTGGCAACCCATCAGGCCATTCAAGGCTTTCATTGCTGCAGGAAGATATTCTGATTTATCCAACAAGCCGTTGTTGATGCCCCAAAAGAAAGCAAAAGTATCGAAACCGGTGCCGCTGACTTCGCCATGAGGATAGGCGTCAGGATCCAAAAGGCTCGACCTCCACATGCCATCCTCCGGTTGTAAAGATTTCAGCTTGGCTGCCATTTGCTTAAATAAAGTTTCATAGAAATCACGGTTTTCATAGTCAGCAGGCATTTTTTGAAGCAAAAGTGCCAATCCTCCAATCACCCAGCCATTGCCACGGCTCCAGAATATTTTCTCACCATTCGATTCTTTCATATATTCTTTGTCGCCTTTCCATTGATATCTCATGTCACGGGCAAACAGATGCTCATCTTTGTCAAATAGCAAATCATAGCATTCCTTGTACAATCTGTCATTAGCCTTGAGATACTTATCATCACCCGATAGCGCAGCATATTGCACAAAAACAGGAGGCCCCATAAATAAGGCATCGCACCACCACCAATAGATCGGCTTGATTGGGTCGTTGTTCCAATCATAATCTTCGGTCATTACCCTGTTCAATATATCTACGGTAGGTTGCAGGTTGGCACCGTCCACACCGTCTTGTTTCATATAGATGAAGGATTGCGAAATGGCAATGTCATCAGCATGGTACCACCGTTTTGCGGGCATCCAGTTCAATTCTTCTGCCATGGATTTCAGACCCTTTGCATAGGCTTTATTGCCTGTTTCTTGGTATGCCTTGGTGATCCCTATGTAATAGGCACCGTTGGTCCAGTCATTCAACTCGTGATTTGGTTTTTTTTGCTGCCATTTGTAGGCTTTCAGCATCGATTTTTTCACAACTTTTTCCGATGGATTTTGGGCATCTATTTGCCCATAGATTCCAACGGTCAGCAACATAACAAGGTATAAAGCAGTTTTTTTCATGGTTCTTGTAGTTTTTACAAACAATAAGTAATATTAACAAACTGTGATGGTTTTTTAGTGTTCGATTTTTCTTTTTTCTGGTACTTTTAGTATTTAATTGTTCATTGATATCCTACTCCTTCTAAGATGTTTTTCTTATTTTTATATAACACATTTTTTAATCAAAATAAAAATTTGAAATCATGAAAAGAGTATTCCTTTTACTACTTGCGGCCTGTATGGGGTTGTCGGTTTTTGCTCAAAAAAAAATCTGGGATGAAACGGATAAACAAAAAGATCAACGCCTGGAATGGTGGAGAAATGATCGCTTTGGAATGTTTATACACTGGGGAGCATATTCCCTTGCCGGAAGGCATGAATGGGTGAAAAAGCGCGAGCGAATTTCTGATGAAGATTATCAGAAGTACGTTGACAATTTTAATCCGGATTTATACAATCCCACTGAGTGGGCAAAAATGGCCAAAGCTGCCGGGATGAAATACGCTGTCATCACTACAAAGCACCATGAGGGATTTACGCTTTTTGATTCAAAATATACAGATTATAAAGTCACGAATACACCCTATGGCAAAGATGCAATTCAGGAATGGGTGGAGGCATTCAGGGCAGAAGGCCTGAAAATAGGATTCTACTATTCATTGATCGATTGGCATCACCCTGAATATACCATCGACCGAGTACATCCTCAGAGTGCCAACTCTCAGGAAGAATATGATGCCTTAAACAAAGACCGCGATATGAGGTTGTATCGCGAATATCTTAAAAATCAGGTAAAGGAGATATTGACTAACTACGGAACGATAGACGCGCTGTGGCTCGATTATTCCTTTCCGGGCAAGTTTGGCAAAGGCCGGGATGACTGGGGATCTGTTGAGTTGATGAAAATGGTGCGGAAACTTCAGCCAAATATCATTGTCAATGATCGGGCAGATTT